>CAZLUX010000080.1:0-12462 GCA_964562815.1 uncultured Enterobacteriaceae bacterium | reverse complement strand
CCGCTCACCTGCGTCGTGCGCGGCTCCGGCAAGGCGCTCGAGAAGATGGAGCATTTCGGGCCGATCTTCACGAATGACTGAGTGATGGGGGGATGGAGCACAGCCCCCCGCCATTCTTCAAGCGCGGCCCCGCGCCGGTCGTCCGGCTCGCGTTTTTCGCATCGCTTTCGCTCGCCCTTCTGGTGCTGGACGCGCGCTTTCACTACACCGAAGGGGTGAGGAACCTCTTCGCGCTGGTCGCCTACCCTTTGCAGCGCATCGCCACCGCGCCGGCCGAGCTCGGCCGGCGCCTGGGGGATTATTTCGCCACCCAGTCCGCGTTGCGCGAGGAAAACGCCCAGCTGCGGACCCGAATGCTGGAGGCGCTGCGCTCGGCACAGCACAACGAGGCCGCGGCGGCCGAAGGCGGGCGGCTACGCCGCCTGATCGAGGCGGGCAAGGAACTGAAACGCCGCACCATCCCGGCGGAGGTCATTTACGCCGGACGCGATCCCTACGCTCTCAGCCTGATCGTCGACAAAGGAACGCAGGACGGCGTCGCGCCCGGCAGCCCGGTCGTCGACGCCGGCGGCGTGGTCGGCCAGGTGACGCGGGTGCACCCGTTCAGCTCGGAAGTGACGTTGATCACGGACAAGAGCCAAGCGGTTCCGGTTCAGGTCATGCGCAGCGGCCTGCGCGCGATCGCCTTCGGCGGAGGGTCTTCGGGGATGCTCGAGCTGAGGTTCATGGCGCCGAACGCCGAGATCGGAGACGGCGACCGGCTGGTCACCTCCGGCATCGACGGCACCTATCCGGCGGGCCTGCCGGTCGCAACCGTGGTGAGCGTCGAGCGCGACTCCGCGCACGCCTTCGCGCATGTGCTGTGCAAGCCCGCAGGCGGCGTCGACCGGGGGCGCTACGTGCTGGTGCTCGCCGGCCAGACGAGACCGCCTCCGGACTTCGGCCCAGCAGAGCCGCGCAAACCCCGCCGTAGCAAGCCGCGGAGCCCGCACAGGAGCAGCAATGGCGCTCGGACCCGATAGCCCGCAGCACATCCTGCGGCCCGTACGGCTGAGCACGATCGCGATCTCGTTCGTGGTGGCGCTGCTGCTCGACTTCGTGCCCTGGACGGACGTGCGCCTGACCCCGGATTTCGTCGCTTTGGTGCTCGTGTTCTGGTGTGTGCACCAGCCGCGCCTGGTCGGGCTGGGAATCGGCTGGATGCTGGGGCTGGTCATCGACGCCGGCAACGGCGTGCTGCTCGGCCAGCACGCGCTCGCCTATTCGCTGCTCGCGTTCCTGGCGATCTCGCTGTCGCGCCGCATCCTGTGGTTCGGGCCCGTTCAGCAGGCGCTGCACGTCGCACCACTGCTCGCGTTCGCCGTTGCGGTCACGGCCCTGGTGCGCCTGGCCGCCGGTGCGGAGTTCCCCGGATGGACGATCTTCGTCGGGCCGCTCATCGGCGCATTGTTGTGGCCGCTTGCATCGGTGGTGCTGCTCGCCCCGCAGCGTCGCCGTGTCGCTCCGGAAGAGAAGCGGGCGATCTAAGGCGATGCCGGCCGCGGAGCTGAAGAATTACGAGCGTGAACGGCACAACTTCCACCTGCGCCTGGCGATCGCGGCCATCGTGGCGCTGCTCGGCTTCGGCGTGCTGCTCGCGCGCTTTGTCTACCTGCAGGTGGTGCAGCACGATTATTACCAGACCAAGGCCGAGGACAACCGCATTTCGATCGTTCCGGTCCCGCCGAATCGCGGCCTGATCGTCGATCGAAACGGCGTCGTGCTGGCGGGCAACGATTCCGGCTACACGCTCGAGATCGCGCCGGACAAGACGCCGGACCTGGAGGGGACGATCGACCACCTGTCCGCGCTGGTCTCGATCACGCCGAGAGACCGCAGCCGGTTCAAGAGGCTGCTCGCAGAGACGCGCAGCGCCGACAGCCTGCCGATCCGAACCCGGCTGAGCGATGCCGAGGTGGCGAGAGTCGCGGCGAACCGTTACCGCTTTCCGGGCGTAGAGATCAAGGCGAGGCTGTTCCGCAACTATCCGCTCGGCAAAACCGCCTCGCACGTGCTTGGCTACATCGGCAGGATCACCGAGCGGGACCAGGACAGGCTCGAAGAAATGGGCCTGGAAGCCAACTACCGCGGCACAGACGTCATCGGCAAGAGCGGAATCGAAGCGAGCTACCAGGAAGACCTTCACGGCAAGACCGGCTTCGAGCAGGTGGAGATCGACGCCGCCGGGCGCGCGATCAGGACGCTCGCGCGCACCCCTGCGCAGCCCGGCGACGACGTGGCGCTCACGATCGACACAGGACTGCAGCAGGTGGCCGAGGCCGCGTTCGGCGACCGGCGCGGCGCGCTGGTCGCGTTGGAGCCCTCGACCGGCGCGGTGCTCGCGATGGTGTCCGAGCCCGGCTTCGATCCGAACCTGTTCGTCGACGGCATCGACCCGCAGAGCTGGGACGCCCTGAACAACTCGCCCGACCATCCGCTGAACAACCGCGCGATCGCCGGACTCTACCCGCCAGGCTCGACGCTCAAGCCCTACCTCGCCCTGGCCGCCCTGGAACTCGGCAAACGCACACCCAAGAGCTCGATCGTCGATCCGGGATATTTCATGTTCGGGGGGCGGCGCTTCCGCGACGACAAGCCGGGTGGACACGGCGTGGTCAACCTTTACAAGTCCATCGTCGAGTCGTGCGACACCTACTACTACATCCTCGCCAACGATCTCGGCATCGACGCGATCGCGCATTTTCTGGCGCCGTTCGGCTTCGGCTCGCGCACCGGCATCGACCTGGATGGCGAATCGACAGGGGTTCTGCCTTCCCCCGAATGGAAGGCCAGGCGCTTCAGGAGCCCGGAGCAAAGGAGGTGGTACCCGGGAGAAACGATCTCGGTCGGCATCGGCCAGGGCTACAACGCCTACACCCCGATCCAGCTCGCGCTTGCTGTCGCCACCCTCGCGAACGGCGGCGCGATGTACAAACCGCGTCTGGTCGACCATATCGACAACCCGCTCACCGGCGAGCGCCGCTACGAGGAGCCGAAGCTGGTGCGCCAGATACCGCTGCACGCGGCGAACGTGGCTTTCATCAAGCACGCCATGGAGGGCGTGAACAGCGACCCCGAGGGCACCGGCGCCCGCGCCTTCAAGGGCGCCCAGTACACCAGCGCCGGAAAGACCGGGACCGCGCAGGTCATCGCCATCAAGCAAAACGAGAAGTACGAGGAGAAGAACATCGCCGAAAGACTGCGCGACCACTCTCTCTACGTCGTCTTCGCGCCGGTGGAAAGCCCGAAGATCGCGCTCGCCGTGGTGGTCGAGAACGGCGGCTTCGGCGCGCGCGCGGCGGCGCCGATCGCGCGCGCGGTGCTCGACTACTATCTTCTCGGCAAGCTTCCGCCGCCCAAGGGCGTCAAGGCTGACGACGCGGGGAGCGACTGATGACACTCACGCCCGTGACGATCCGACGAGCGCTGGCGCGCGCGGTGAGCGGCCTCGATGGCCCGCTGATGAGCATCGTCCTCGCCCTGACGGGGATCGGCCTCGCGACGCTGTATTCGGCGAGCTACGATACGCCCGCGCGGTTTCACGCCCAGCTCGTCAACTTCGCCGTGGCGTTCGTGGCGCTGTGGATCGCGGCGCAGGTTTCGCCACAGACGCTGGCGCGCTTTGCGCTGCCGGCCTACCTCCTCGGCCTCGCGTTGCTGATCGCGGTCGCGCTGTTCGGCGACGTGGTGAACGGCGCGCGACGCTGGCTCAACTTCGGCGTCGTGCGCGTGCAGCCGTCCGAGATGATGAAGATCGCGGTGCCGCTGATGCTGGCATGGTACTTCCACCGCTATGAATCGGCGCTGCGGCTGCGGGACTTCGCGCTCGCGGGCCTGCTGCTCGCCTTCCCGGTGGCGCTTATCGCCCGCCAGCCCGACCTCGGCACTGCGCTGCTCGTCTTCGCCGTGGGGTTCTACGCGATCTTTTTCGCCGGCATCGGCTGGAAGATTCTCGCGACGCTCGCGGGACTCGCGCTCGCGAGCATCCCGCCGCTTTGGGGCATGCTCCACGATTACCAGCGAAAACGCATTCTCACGCTGCTCGACCCGACCCAGGATCCGCTCGGCGCCGGCTACCACATCATCCAGTCGACCATCGCGGTGGGCTCCGGCGGGATTGCCGGCAAGGGCTGGCTGCACGGCACCCAGGCGCACCTCGAGTTCATCCCCGAGCGCCACACCGACTTCATCTTCGCCGTGTTCTCGGAGGAATTCGGTCTGATCGGAAACTGCGTCCTGCTCACGCTCTATGCGCTGCTGATCGGGCGCGGGCTGATGATCGCGGCCAACGCGCCGACCTACTTCTCGCGCCTGCTGGCGGGCTCGATCACGCTCATGTACTTCACCTACGCCTTCGTCAACATGGGCATGGTCGCCGGGATCCTGCCCGTGGTGGGCGTGCCGCTGCCGTTCGTGTCCTACGGCGGCACCTCGCTCGCGACGCTTTTCATCGGCGTCGGCATACTGATGAGCATCAATCGCCACCGCAAGCTCGTCCAGACCTGACCCGGCGCTGATTTTGCGGCGCAGCAGTGGCCTGAAACTCTCCATCGCATGGTGAAACGGCGGGACGCTAACTCGTTGTAAGTGGCTGTTTTCCACTGTTTTCGACGTCCGCCTCCGGGTTGTTGCTGTGCGCCAACGCCCCACGTTATGGTGAGTCTCAGCAGACCGACCATTTCAATCAACGTAAAGGGACCGCAATGAATCAACGAGAGACCGAGATCGCCGCACTGAAGAAGGACTGGGCCGAGAATCCGCGCTGGAAGGGCATCGCGCGCGGTTACAGCGCCGAGGACGTGGTGCGCCTGCGCGGCAGCCTGCGCATCGAGCACACGCTGGCGCGCAACGGCGCCGAGAAGCTGTGGAAGCTGTGCAACGAGCGGCCCTTCGTCAATTCCCTTGGCGCGCTGACCGGCAATCAGGCGATGCAGCAGGTCAGAGCAGGCGTGCCGGCGATCTACCTCTCGGGCTGGCAGGTGGCGGCGGACGCGAACGATTCGCTTTCGATGTACCCGGATCAGTCGCTGTACGCGGTCTCGAGCGTTCCCAACGTGGTCAGGCGCATCAACAACGCGCTCGCGCGCGCGGACCAGATCCAGTGGATGGAAGGAAAAGGCGAGATCGACTGGTTCGCGCCGATCGTCGCCGACGCCGAGTCCGGCTTCGGCGGCGTGCTCAACGCCTTCGAGCTGATGAAGGCGATGATCGAGGCGGGCGCCGCGGGCGTGCACTTCGAGGATCAGCTCGCGTCGGTGAAGAAGTGCGGACACATGGGCGGCAAGGTCCTGGTGCCGACGCAGGAAGCGGTGCAGAAACTGATCTCGGCGCGCCTCGCCGCCGACGTGATGGGCGTGCCGACGGTTCTGCTCGCGCGCACCGATGCGGAAGCAGCCGACATCGTGACCAGCGACGTGGACGAGAACGACAAGCCGTTCCTGACCGGCGAGCGGACGGCCGAGGGCTTCTACCGCACGAAGAAAGGCTTCGATCAGGCGCTCTCGCGCGGCCTCGCCTACGCGGAGTACGCCGACATGGTGTGGTGCGAGACGGGCACCCCCGACCTTGCGTTCGCCCGAAAATTCGCCGAAGGCATCCAGCGCAAGTACCCCGGCAAGATGCTCGCCTACAACTGCTCGCCGTCGTTCAACTGGAAGCGCAATCTCGACGACGCGACGATCGCCAAGTTCCAGCGCGAGCTCGGCGCGATGGGCTACAAGTTCCAGTTCATCACGCTGGCGGGCTTCCATGCCCTGAATTACTCGATGTTCGAGCTTGCCTACGGCTACGCACGCAACAACATGAGCGCGTTCGTCGAGCTGCAGCAAAAGGAGTTCGCCGCGGCGGAGAGGGGCTTCAGCGCCGTCAAGCACCAGCGCGAGGTCGGCACCGGCTACTTCGACGACGTGACTCAGACCGTGACCGGCGGCAAGGCATCGACCACGGCGCTGCACGGCTCGACCGAGGATGAGCAGTTCTTCGACGAGCGTCAGGCCAAGAAGAAGGTGGCCTGAGGCGAGCGTGAGCGCCGGCGCCGGCCTGGTACGCGTTCACGAGGCGCGCGCGGACCTCACCGAGGGGGTCGCGCGCGCCATTCTGGCGGGGTTCGACAAGCACTATCGCCTGTTTCGCGAGGCGGCGCGCCAGGCCAAGCGCCACTTCGAGGCCGCGGACTGGGCCGCGATGCGAACGCTCGCGCGCGAGCGCATCCAGATGTACGACCGCCGCGTGAACGAAGCGGTCGAGTCGGTACGCGGGACCTATCCGCAGGCCGAGCGGGACGAGTCTCTCTGGCCGGCAATCAAGCTGGCCTACATCGGCCTGCTGCACGAGCACCGGCAGCCGGAATGCGCCGAGACCTTCTACAACTCGGTCGCCTGTCAGGTGCTGCACCGGCGCTACTACCGCAACGAGTTCATCTTCTGGCGGCCGGCGGTCGCCACCGAGCACCTGGAGGGCGACGAACCGACTTACCGCTGCTACTACCCGAGGGAGAAGGGGCTGCGCGGAGCCCTGCGCGCGATCGTGGCCGATTTCGGCCTGGCCAACCCGTTCGAGGACCTGCGGCGCGACATGCGGAGTGTGCTGCGAGCGCTGCGGACACACTTCCCGCGCCCGATGCGCGTCTACCCGAGCCTGCAGGTGCAGGTGCTGGGGTCACTGTTCTTTCGCAACAAGGCGGCGTACGTGATCGGCAAGATCGTCAACGGCCACCGCGAGTACCCGTTCGTGGTGCCGATCTTGCAGAACGAGCGGCGCGAACTGTACCTCGATGCGCTGCTTCTCGATCCGGACCAGCTGCAGCTCCTGTTCTCGTTTGCACGGGCCTATTTCCTGGTCGACATGGAGGTGCCGGCAGCATACGTCTCGTTCCTGCGCCAGCTGATGCCGAAGAAGCCGCGCGCCGAGATGTACATGTCGGTCGGGCTGCAGAAGCAAGGCAAGACGCTCTTCTACCGCGACCTGCACTATCATCTCAAGCACTCGAGCGACGACTTCATCGTCGCGCCCGGCATCAAGGGCATGGTGATGCTGGTGTTCACCCTGCCCTCGTTTCCGTACGTCTTCAAGGTGATCCGCGACCATTTCGCGCCGCCCAAGGAAATGGACCGGCAGACGGTCAAGGACAAGTATCAGCTGGTCAAGTACCACGACCGCGTGGGGCGGATGGCCGACACGCTCGAGTACTCCCTCGTTGCGCTGCCGCTCGAGCGCTTCGCGCCGGAGCTGATCGAGGAGCTGAAAACCCATGCGACCTCGTCGATCGAGTTCGAGGGCGACCAGATCGTCATCAAGCACATGTACATCGAGCGGCGCATGGTGCCGCTCAACCTGTATGTCGAGCAGGCCGTTCACGACGGCGACGAGGCCGGCCTGCGGCACGCCCTGGACGAATACGGCAACGCGATCAAGGAGCTCGCCGGAGCGAACATCTTCCCCGGCGACATGCTGCTCAAGAACTTCGGCGTGACGCGCCACAACCGGGTCGTGTTCTACGACTACGACGAAATCGCGTACATGACCGATTGCAACTTCCGCCGCATCCCGCCGCCGACGAGCTTCGAGGACGAGATGGCGGCCGAGCCGTACTGGTCGGTGGGCCCCAACGACGTCTTTCCGGAGCAGTTCGAGCGATTCCTGGTCGCAAATCCCCGTGCGCGAGAGATCTTTCTCGAGCGACACCGCGATCTCACCGATCCCCAGTTCTGGACCGATAGTCAGGCGCGCATCCGCGCCGGCATCCAGGAAGACGTGTTCTCCTACCCCGAGTCGTGCCGATTCAGGCGCTAGGCCCCGCCAGCGGCGGCGGGGCGCTGCCGGCGTACATCGGCCTGCCGTCGTAGAGATTGAGCCAGCCCTTGACGATCCGGTAGATGACCCAGATGCCCGCCGCGCCCGCCACGATCATGCCGACGAACACGATCCAAAGGAGCGCGGCGATCCCGAACCAGAGCAGGGCCCACCAGAAGGTGCGAATCTGCCACCGAAAATGCGATTCGAGCCAGCTGCCCCGCACGTCGTCCAGCTTGACGTAGTTGACGATCACCCCGACGAGCGCGGTCAGCCCGGTGAAATAGGCCGCTGCCTGCAGCGCGTACACCACGGCCGTGATCGTCTTGAGCCGCTCGAAAGCCGGGTCATTCGCGTTCATGGTCCCCCTCCGCGTAGAGCGCCTCGGGCCCGCGCTTCGCGCCCCGCACCGCAACGCGCTTGGCGCGGCCAGCCTGTCCCGATTCGATCGTGACGTCGCGCCGGGCCGCACCGAGCCGTTCGGCAATGAACTCGATCAACGCGGCGTTCGCCTTGCCGTCCACCGCCCGGGCCGCAAGGCGCAGCTTGAGCCGGCCGCCGTAGAGCCCCGCCACCTCGGTGCGCGCCGCGCCAGGCTGAACGTGCAGCTCGAGCAACAGCCGACCGGCGTCCAGGCGATGCCAGGCGCTCAGAAGGCGCCTCCGATCATGGCCCGCAAGCTCCAGATCGGAAACAGAAGCACCTGCAGCAGGACCAGGAGCACCAACGGCGAAAGGTCGATGTTGGCGATCAGCGGGACGAAGCGCCGAACCGGGCGCAGGAATCGGCGCGTGACGGCGTCCAGGATCGGATAAGCCCCCGAATACGGCGCGACCCACGACAGGATCGCCTGCACGACGACCGCAAAAATGAGCATGTAGACGCTGAAGCGAAGCAGATCGACCAGCGCCACCATCGCGATCAGCGCCACCGCCGCCCCCGGCGCGGAGCCGAGATCGCCGCCGCGCAGCGCGAAGAGCAGGTACAGCGCGAGCGCCTGCAGCAGCCACGCCGCCACAGCGGTGGCGAGATCGAAGCCGGCCAGCGGGGGAATCAGCCGGCGCGCCGGGCGCACGATCCAGTTGGTGGCGACGATCACGAATTCGCCCACTTGGCTGCGAAACGACACCCCCAGCCATTGGAAGTGAAAACGCGCGAGCAAGAGATAGACGAAAAAGGTCGCAGCGGTGTCGACCAGAAAAGTGAGCATCTGCTGCAGCACTCAGCCCCCCTTGCCCATCTCTTCGCCCAGCTCGGCGCCGCGGCGGCTGGCGGCCTCGAGCGCCCGTATCAACCGCTCGGCGAGCCTCTCTTCGGCGAACACGCGCAGCGCCGCCTCCGTGGTGCCACCCTTCGAGGTGACGCGCTCGCGCAGCGCCCGCGGAGCTTCGCCGCTTTGCGCGGCGAGCTTCGCCGCCCCGAGCACGGTCTGCAGCGCGAGCTTGTCTGCCGCCTCCCGCGGCAGGCCGAGCCTCGCGCCCGCCTCGGCGAGCTGCTCGATAAACCAGAAGACGTACGCCGGCCCGCTGCCCGAGACCGCGGTCACCGGGTCGAGCAGCGCTTCGTCGTCGACCCATACCACTTCACCGACGGCGCCGAGGATGCGCGCGGCACGCTCTTTTTCCTCGGTGCCCACTTCGGGCAGCGCATAAAGGCCGGTGATGCCGGCGCCGATCAGCGCCGGCGTGTTCGGCATGCAGCGCACGAGCCTACGGTGCCCGCCGAGCCAGCGCGACAGGTCCGCCAGGCGCAGGCCGGCGGCGATGCTGATCACCAGCTGGGACGCGACTTCGCCGCCGAGCGAGGCAAGCGCGGTGCGCATATCCTGCGGCTTCACCGCGAGAACCAGGGTGTCGGCGGCGAGCATCGCCGCGTCGGGCGCGCCGCTGACCCGGACGCCGTGCTGCGCGGCGAGCTTCTCGCGCGTGGAAGCGCTCACCTCGATCACCGAGATCGCGCCCGCCTCGAAACCCTGCGCGAGCAGGCCCCCGATCAGCGCGCCGGCCATGTTGCCGCCCCCGAGAAAGGTGAGCTTCATGCCGCGCTTCTGACCTTCTCGCGCGGGCCGAAGATCGCGGTGCCGATGCGAACCATCGTCGCGCCCTCCTCGATGGCGGCCTCCATGTCGTCCGACATGCCCATCGAAAGCGTGTCCAGCTCAAGGCCCTCGGCGCGCAGGCGCTCGAACAGCTCGCGCACCGCGCGAAACGCCGCGCGCTGCCTTGCCTTGTCGGAGCTGGGCGCGGGAATCGACATCAGGCCGCGCAGGCGAAGCCGCGGCAGGGCGCCGACGGCATGCGCGAGACCTGCCGCCGCCTCCGCTGCGATCCCGCTCTTGCTCGGCTCGCCGGACAGATTCACCTCGATCAGCACGTTCAACGGTGCCAGCGCGGCCGGGCGCTGTTCGGACAAACGACGCGCGATTTTCTCGCGATCGACGCTTTGCACCCAGTCGAAGCGCTCCGCTGCCGCGCGTGTCTTGTTGCTCTGCAGAGGCCCGATCAGGTGCCACTCGAGCGCGCCTGCCCCCTCCCTTCCGAGCAGCGCGGCGAGCGTCTCCATCTTCTCGAGCGCCTCCTGCACATAGTTCTCGCCGAACGCCCTCTGGCCGGCCCCGTAGGCCTCGGCGATTCGCGCCGGCGGGTGCGTTTTCGACACCGCAAGCAGGCGAACCGAGCCGGGCGGGCGCCCGGCCGCTGCGGCTGCCCTGGCAATGCGTGAGATTACACCTTGCAAATTGTCGCCAATCATTGCGATAATTTTTTGAAACTGCGGGGATTTTCCGCTAGCCGGGTACCTGCCTCACCTCATGGGAGCATTGTAATGGATCTCACCGAGCTGCTCGCCTTCGTGGTCAAGAACAAAGCTTCCGACCTGCATCTGTCGGCCGGGCTGCCGCCCATGATCCGGGTACACGGCGACGTGCGCAGGATCAACGTGCCGCCCCTGGAGCACAAGGACGTGCACACGATGATCTACGACATCATGAACGACGGTCAGCGCAAGTTCTACGAAGAAAATCTCGAGTGCGACTTCTCGTTCGCCGTGCCGAACCTCGCGCGCTTTCGCGTCAACGCGTTCGTGCAGCAGCGCGGCGCGGCCGCGGTGATGCGGACCATCCCGTCGAAGATCCTGACTCTCGAGGACCTCAAGTGTCCCGCCATCTTCAAGGACATATCCGAGTATCCGCGCGGCATCGTCCTGGTGACTGGCCCGACCGGATCGGGCAAGTCGACGACACTCGCGGCGATGATCAACCACATCAACGAGAACGAGTACGGGCACATCCTGACCATCGAGGACCCGATCGAATTCGTGCATGAATCGAAGAAGTGCCTGATCAACCAGCGCGAGGTCGGCCCGCACACGCTGTCGTTCGCGAACGCCCTCAGGAGCGCGCTGCGCGAGGACCCGGACGTGATCCTCGTCGGCGAGATGCGGGACCTGGAAACCATCCGGCTCGCACTGACGGGCGCGGAGACGGGTCACCTGGTGTTCGGCACGCTGCATACGAGCTCCGCAGCGAAGACGATCGACCGGATCGTGGACGTCTTCCCCGCCGCAGAAAAGGAGATGGTGCGCGCGATGCTGTCGGAGTCGATGCGTGCGGTGATCTCGCAGACGCTGCTGAAGACCAAGGACGGTTCGGGGCGCGTCGCCGCGCACGAGATCATGATCGGCACCCCCGCGATCCGGAATCTGATCCGCGAGAACAAGATCGCCCAGATGTATTCCGCGATCCAGACCGGCGCCAACCTGGGCATGCAGACGCTCGACCAGAACCTGCAGGACATGGTCAAGCGCAACCTGGTTTCGCCGGGCGAAGCGCGCGCCAAAGCCCAGAACAAGGACATCTTCCCGGGCTGATCGCCCGGCGCCGGCACACCGGTACAGGAGACATTGCATGGAAAGAGAACAGGCAACCAAGTTCATGTACGACCTGCTGCGCGCGCTGGTCGCGAAGAAGGGCTCCGACCTGTTCATCACGGCGAACTTTCCGCCGGCGATGAAAGTCGACGGCAAGATGACGCCGGTCTCGCAGCAGGCGCTCAGCTCCGGGCATACGCAGATGCTCGCGCGCTCGATCATGAACGATCGCCAGGCCGCCGATTTCGAGGCCCACAAGGAGTGCAATTTCGCGATCAGCCCGGCTGGCATCGGTCGCTTCCGCGTCAACGTGTTCATGCAGCAGGGCCAGGTCGGCATTGTGCTGCGGGTGATCACCACCGCGATCCCGAACTTCGAGGATCTGCAGTTGCCGCCGGTGCTGAAGGACGTTGCGATGACCAAGCGCGGCCTGGTGATCTTCGTCGGCGCCACCGGCTCGGGCAAATCGACCTCGCTTGCCGCGATGGTGGGCTACCGCAACGAGAACTCGTACGGCCATATCATCACGATCGAGGATCCGGTCGAGTTCGTGCACCCGCACAAGAACTGCATCGTGACCCAGCGCGAGGTGGGCGTCGATACCGAATCCTGGGAGGCGGCGCTCAAGAACACGCTGCGCCAGGCTCCGGACGTGATCCTGATCGGCGAGATCCGCGACCGAGAAGTGATGGAGCACGCCATCGCGTTTTCCGAAACCGGCCACCTGTGCCTCGCCACGCTGCACGCCAACAACGCCAACCAGGC
>CAZLUX010000079.1:0-12663 GCA_964562815.1 uncultured Enterobacteriaceae bacterium | reverse complement strand
CCGTCGGTGCGGTCGCCGCCGCGGCGCTCGGCGCCTGCGTGGTCGTTCCCGCCCACCGCCCGCCGCCGCCGGCCTACCGGGTCGAGTACCGCGCCGCGCCCCCGCCGCCTGCGCCGGCGCGGGTCGAGGTGCGCTTCCATGACCGCCAGCGCAAGATCGCGCGCGAGTACTACCGGCAGGAGTACCACCGCCATGGACGCTGCCCGCCGGGCCTGAAGAAGAAGCACAACCGCTGCGAGCCGCCGGGGCACGCGCGGCACTGGCGCCGCGGCGAGCGGCTGCCGGCGAACGTCGTGGTGCAGCCCGTGCCGCGCGACCTCGAGGTGCGCATCGGGCCCGCACCGCGCGGCTACCGCTACGTCGAGGTCGCGGGAGACATCCTGATGATCGCGGTCGGCACCAGCATGGTGGTCGACGCGATCGACGACCTCAACCGCTAGCCGCCCAAAACCGGGGTCAGACCACGTTTTCGGAAAACGTGGTCTGACCCCTTTTTCATTTCGGCAGCGGCGCGCCGCACTCCGCGCAGTGCTTCGCGCCCGGCGAGTGGTCGCCGCTGCCGCAGGCTTCGCACACGCGCTCGCCGCGCTGCGAGGCGATGCGCCGGCTGGTCATCTCGGCGGTGACGATCCCGGTCGGCACCGCGAGGATGCCCCAGCCGAGCAGCATGATCAGGCTCGCGATCGCGCGCCCGAGGTCGGTCCTGGGGGTGATGTCGCCGAAGCCGACCGTGGTCATGGTCGAGATCGCCCAGTACACCGCCACCGGCACGCTGGTGAAGCCGTTCGCCGGGCCTTCGACGACGTACATCACGGTGCCGAGCAGCGTGACCAGGATCGCCACCGTGCCGATGAACACCATGATCTTGCGCCGGCTCGCCGAGAGCGAGAGCGCGAGGGTGCGGTACTCGCGAACGTAGGCGGTGAGCTTGAGGATCCGCAGCGCGCGCAGCAGCCGCAGCATGCGGATGTCGATCAGCGTCTGCAGCCCCGGAAAGAGCAGCGCGAGGTAGGTCGGCAGCACCGCGAGCAGGTCGACCACGCCGAAGAAGCTGCGCAGGTAGCGCGTGCGCCGCTCGACACAGGCGATGCGCAGCAGGTACTCGGCCGTGAACACCAGCGTGAAGCCCCATTCCAGGCCGTGGAACAGCTGCGGGTAGCGCCCGCCGATCGAGCCCACGCTGTCGAGCATCACCGTCACCACGCTGGCGACGATCACGATGAGCAGCAGGACGTCGAAGCGCCGCCCGGCCGGGGTGTCGGCCTCGAAGATCACCTCGAACGCCGTGCGCCGCCAGCCGCGCGCGGGCTTGCCGAGCGCCCTGGCCTCGGAGGAGGTGTCGCGGGTCGTGTCCGCCATGGCCTAGTTAAGGTACCAGATCGACGCGTTCAGGACCGCGGCGAAAGCCGTCCACGCGGCGTAGGGCGCGAGCAGCCACGCGGCGGGGCGATCCGCCAGGGCGGCGAGCCGGATCGTGATCCCGAGCGCGCCGAGCAGCAGCACGATGTCGGCCAGCGCCAGGCCCGGCAGGCGCGCGCCGAAGAACGCGAACGACCAGGCGAGGTTGAACGCGAGCTGCAGCACCCACCAGCGCAGCGCGGCGCGCGCGGCGCTCGCCGCGCGCCGGCGCCACAGGCGCCAGCCCGCCAGCGCGATCATCGCGTAGAGCGCGCTCCAGACCGGCGCGAACAGCCAGTCGGGCGGATTGAAGGGCGGCTTGGCGAGCGCCTGGTACCAGCCGTGCACCGAGCTCGCCGTCACCGCGCCGCCCGCGGCGGCGACGGCGAAGCACAGCGCGAGGAAGCCGAGCAGGGAAAGAACGTCGCGTGCCATGATGAAAATCGGGGTCAGACCACATTTTCTCCGAAAACGTGGTCTGACCCCGATTTTCGTTCAGACGCCGAGGTAGACCCGCCGGATGTGGTCGTCGTCGGCCATGGCGCCGGCGCTGCCCTGGTGCACGACGCGCCCCTGCTCGAGGACGTAGACCCGGTCGGCGATCTCGATCGCCGAGCGCGCGTCCTGCTCGACCAGCAGGATCGCCATGCCCTTGCGTCGGATGCCGCGGATCGCCTCGAAGATCTCGGTCTTCAAGCGGTGCGCGATGCCGACCGAGGGCTCGTCGAGCAGCAGCAGGCTCGGCGCGCCCATCAGCGCGCGGCCGATCGCCACCATCTGCTGCTCGCCGCCCGAGAGCGTGCTCGCCTGCTGCTGCGAGCGCTGGCGCAGCACCGGAAAGAGCGTGTAGACCCGTTCCAGGTCCGCGTGCACCGCCTCCTCGTCGCGCCGCAGGTAGGCGCCGAGCATGAGGTTCTTCAGCACCGAGAGCTCGGGGAACAGGCGCCGCCCCTCCGGGCAGTGGCACACGCCCTCGGCGACCACGCGGTGCGCCGGCAGCGCGTTGAGCGACCGGCCCTTGAGCTCGATCCGGCCGCCGCTCGGCACGACGCGCGAGATCGCCTTCAGCAGCGTGCTCTTGCCGGCGCCGTTCGGCCCCAGCACGGCGACGATCTCACCGTCCTCGACGCCGAGCGAGACGCCGTCGAGCGCGAGCGCCTTGCCGTAGTGGACGACGACGTCGGCGACCTCAAGCAATGGCATTGGCGCCCTTGCCGATGTAGGACTCGATCACCTTGGGATGGCGCACGATCTCGGCCGGCGCGCCGGTTGCGATCACCTCGCCGAAGTCCATCGCGATGACGCGCGAGACGAGCTGCATGAACTCGCGCAGCTTGTGCTCGATGATCAGGATGGTAAGGCCCTGGGAGTCGTGCAGCCGGCGGATCAGCTGCACCAGCGGCTCGATCTCGCCCGCGCCCAGGCCGGCGAAGGGCTCGTCGAGCAGCAAGAGGCGCGGCCGGGTGGCGAGCGCGCGCGCGATCTCGAGGCGCCGCAGGTCGCCGTAGGGCAGGATCTCGACCGGCTGCGCGGCCTTGTGCGCGAGGCCCACCTCGCCGAGGATCTCGGCGACCCGCTCGTCGAGCCCGCCGCCCGCGTGCACGCGCGGCGCGAGGCAGCCGACGGCGACGTTCTCGCGCACCGTCATGCCGTGGAAGGGCCGGCAGAGCTGGAAGGTGCGCGCCATGCCCAGGTTGACGATCACGTGCGGCGCAGTCTTCAGGATCGACCTGCCTTCGAAGCGCGCCGCGCCGCTGTCGCTCTGCAGGAAGCCGGTCAGCAGGTTGAACAGCGTCGTCTTGCCCGCGCCGTTGGGGCCGAGCACGCCGGTGATCTCGCCCGCCTCGAGAGTGAAGGAGACGTCCTTGACCGCGGTGACGCCGCTGAAGTGCTTGGTGAGCCCTTCGACTTCGAGCAGCGCGCTCATGCGTTGCCGCCTCGCAGGCGCCGCCACAGCGGCGCGACGAAACCCTCGCGCATGAAGAACAGCACCACCATCAGGATCACGTAGTAGACCCAGAGGCGGTATTCGCCGAGCCCGCGCATCAGCTCGAGCATGAGGTTGAGCAGGATGCCGCCGCAGGCCGCGCCCCAGATCGTGCCGAGGCCGCCGACGTAGGCCATGATGATGACGCTGATCGACAGGAACACGTCGAAGTCGTCCGGCGTCACCGCCTGCTGGTAGTGGGCGAAGAGCACGCCGCCCAGTCCGGCGAAGGCGGCGCTCACCGCGAGGCTCGCGATCTTGTAGAAGGTCACGTTGATGCCGGCGGCCTGGCAGGCGGTCTCGTCGCCCTTGATCGCGCGCATGATGGTGCCCCAGCGCGAGCGCGCGATCAGGCCCAGCACGACGACCGTCGCCACCATGAGCGCGAGCACGAGGTAGTAGAAGCCGAGGGAGGATTCGATCAGCGTGTCCAGGCCGTAGATGCCTTCCGAGCCGCCGGTGTACTGCCACAGGTTGATCGCCACCTGCTGCATGATCGCCGCCGAAGCGAGCGTGGCGAGCGCGAAGTAGGGCCCTTTGAGGCGCAGGGTCGGAAAGCCGACCAGCAGGGCGAACACCACTGCGACCGCGATCCCCGCCGGGATGCTGAACCAGGGGTTGAGGCCGAAATTGCCGTTGAGAAACGCCGCCGCGTAGGCGCCGCCGCCGATGAAGAGCGCCTGGCCGAAGTTCTCCCGGCCGGTGAGCCCGGAAAAGAAGTCCCAGCTCGCGGCCCAGATGCCGTCGATGGCGCAGACGATGAACACGCCGGTCAGGTAGTGGTTGTGCAGCAGCGGCGGCAGCCCCGCGAACAGCGCGAGCAGCACCGCCGCCCCGATCGTGTTGCGCTTGCCCATCGCGCTCAAGCGTTGACCACGCGCCCCATCAGCCCGGAGGGCCGCAGGACCAGCGTGAGCAGGATCGCCACCAGCGAAACGGTGCCGGTCCACTCGGGATTGAGGTAGAAGGCGACGATCGTCTGGCTGTAGCCGATGATGCAGGCGGCGAGAATGCTGCCCGGGATCGAGCCGAGCCCGCCGACGATCACCACCGAGAAGGCGGTGATCATGGCGGTCTGGTCCATGGTCGGGCGCACGCTGAGGAAGGGCCCGGAAATCACGCCGGCGGCGCCGGCGAGCGCGGCCGAGAGCCCCATCACGATGGTGAAGATGCGGTTGGCCGGGATGCCCATGTACTGCGCCGCCTCCGGATCCTGCGAGACCGCGAGGATCGCGCTGCCCAGGCGCGTGCGCTGGATGAACAGCCACAGCGCGCCGATCAGCACCACCGCGATCGCGAGCGCGAGCAGGCGCTGGCCGTCGACCGACACGCCGTGAACGTTGATCGGGAAGTTGACGAAGGCGGGCACGTTCTTCGACTGCGAGCCGAAGGCGATGAAGAGCACCTGCTCGACCGTCAGCGCCACCGTCAGCGTGATCATCAGCACCGCGAGGCTGGAGCGGCGCAGCGGCCGCACCAGCACCCGCTCCATCGCCATGCCGAACACCGCCACCACCGCGACCGACAGCAGCGCCGAGACGATGAGCGGCAGCTTGAGCAGGGCGGTAAAGCTATACGCGCAGTACGCGCCGATCGCGTAGAAGGCGCCGTGCGCGAGGTTGAGAATCCTCGCCACGCCGAAGATGAGGGTGAACCCCACCGCCAGCATGGCGAGGACCGCGCTGGTCACCGCGCCATAGATCAGAACCGTCAGCACGGTGTCCGCCCGGCGCTGCGCTTACTTGACCCAGGGCGGGAGGACGATCTTGCCGGTCGCGACCGACTTCGGCCACACCACCGCGCGCTTGCAGTCCTTCTGCCACTGCACGAACAGCAGGTTCTGGTAGCCAGGGCCGTCGATGTCGTCGTGCAGCTTGTTGAACTTGATCCTGCCGCCCACGCCGAGGTAGTCGGCCTTCTCGAGCTGCTTGATCACGGCGTCGGCCTTGGTCGTGCCGGCCTTCTTCACCGCCCAGGCGTAGAGGTAGACCGCGTTGTACGCGCCCGGCGCGGTATACACCGGCGCGCGGCCGTTCACCTTCACGAACTTGTCCCAGAACGGGATCGTCTTCTTCGTGATCGGCGCGCGGGTGATGAAGTTGACCGTCGTCTCGCCGACCGCGTGGCCGTCGACCCGCGAGCAGAAGTTCGGCGTCATGCTCTTGACGTCGATGCCGCCGTAGGGCATCGGCAGGCGCGCTTCATAGAGCTGCTTGACGAAGACGTCCGAGTTGGCGTGCGAGAGGATGATCAGCAGGTAGCGCGCGCCGCTGTCCTTCACGCGCGCGAACAGCGGCGTGAAGTCGGTCATCGACTCGTCGAACAGCTGCTGGTAGGTCACCTTCATGCCGTTCTTCTCGAGCCCCTTGACCAGCACCGGCACCAGGCCGCGCACCCAGACCGCGCTCTCGCCCAGGATCGCGACCTTGTCGCGGTGCAGCTGGCCCTTCACCACGTGGGTGGCGAAATCGACGATCTGCTTCGCCTGCAGCGCCGAGTTGAGCGGGTTCACCCGGAAGATGTACTTGTACTTGTCGTAGTCCTTGCCGACCAGCGCCGTGATGTTGGGCGAGGCCGCGCCGACGCCGAGCCAGATCGTCTTCGAGCGCGCGATGTGCGGCTCCTGGGCCAGCTGCACGCCGCTCGAGTAGCCGCCGATCAGGACGTTCACGTGGTCGTCCGAGGTGAGCTTGTTGATCGCGCTCACGCCGAGCTGCGGGTCGACGCCCTCGTCGGCGACGACGTAGGCCAGCTTGCGCCCGAGCACGCCGCCCTTGGCGTTGATCTCGTCGACTGCCATCTTGACCGCGGCGATCGTGTCCTTGCCGACCTGGTGCTGGATCGGCGTGTCGAGGCCGATCAGGATCGGCTTCGCGCTCGCCGGCATGCTCATCGCCATCGCGCCGGCGAATACCGCGGATGTCACTAGGGGAAAGATTCGTCTCATGTTGCGCAACTCCTCTGATCTAGATAGGAAGATCTCCGCTGAATTTGACGGCGCGTGACTGCGCTTCTTCTCTTTTCAGTGTACTGCGTCACATCGCAACAAACTTTGCGCGAACCTGACGTTGCGCTAGGATCGTGCGCGATGGAAGCAAGATCGTTGCTCGAGGTGAACGGCCGCCGCTACCGCTGGCTGCGCGAGCCGCTCGTCGTCGTCTGCGTCGACGGATGCGAGCGCGCGTACATCGACGAAGCGGTGCGCGCGGGCGTCGCGCCGTGGTTCGCGCGCACGCTGAAGCAAGGCAGCGCGTTCGTCGCCGATTGCGTGGTGCCGAGTTTCACCAATCCGAACAACCTCTCGATCGTCACCGGCGCCCCGCCCGCCGTCCACGGCATCTGCGGCAACTACTTCTACGACCGCGACAGCGGCCGCGAGGTGATGATGAACGACCCGAAGTACCTGCGCGCCGGAACGATCCTCGCCGCCTTCGCGCGCGCCGGCGCCTCGGTCGCGGTCGTCACCGCGAAGGACAAGCTGCGCGCGCTGCTCGGGCACGGCCTCGACGGCGCGTGCTTCTCGGCCGAGAAGGCGGACGACGCCGAGCTCGCGCTCGCCGGCATGGCGCGCCCCTCGGTCTACAGCGCCGAGCTCTCGGAGTTCGTCTTCGCCGCGGGCGCGAGGCTGCTCGAGAAGCGCCGGCCCGACCTGATGTACCTGTCGACGACCGACTACGTGCAGCACAAGGCCGCGCCCGGCGCGCCGGCGGCGAACGCGTTCTACGCCATGATCGACGGCTACCTCGCGCGCCTGGAGGCGGCCGGCGCGGCGATCGCGCTGACCGCGGACCACGGCATGAACGACAAGCACGGCGCCGACGGCTCGCCCAACGTGATCTACCTGCAGGACGCGATGGACGAATGGCTCGGCGCGGGCGCCGCGCGCGTGATCCTGCCGATCACCGATCCCTACGTCCGCCACCACGGCGCGCTCGGCTCCTTCGCCACCGCCTACCTGCCCGAAGGCGCCGACGCGGCGCAGCTCGCCGCGCGCGTCGCGGCGCTGCCCGGCATCGAGCTCGCGCTCGAGCGCCTCGATGCCTGCGGCCGCTTCGAGCTGCCCGAAGACCGGCTCGGCGAGCTGGTGCTCGTCTCGCGGCGCGACACCGTGATCGGCACCAGCCGCGCGCGCCACGACCTCTCGGGCCTGGACGCGCCCCTGCGCTCGCACGGCGGCGTCTCGGAGCAGAAAGTGCCGCTCATCTTCAACCGCAAAATCGAAGGCTTGGAGCCGGGCCGGCGCCTGCGCAACTTCGACGCCTTCGACCTCGCCCTCAACCACGCAGAGAAAAAGGGGCCAGGCTCGAATTAATTAATTCGAGCCTGGCCCCTTTTTCTACTTTCCGAGATAGACGACGGCTTCGATCTCGACCAGGGTCTCGCGTCCGGCGAGCGAGCGCACTTCGACCAGGGTGGAAGCGGGAAAGTCGCCGCGGAAGAATTCGCGCCGCGCGCGCCAGACCTCGGTGTTCTTCGTGATGTCGACCATGAAGATCGTCATCTTGACCAGGTCGTCGAGGCTCGCGCCCGCGGCTTCGCAGATGCGCCGGATGCGCGCGAAGATGTGCTTCGCCTGCTCGTATTCGTTGTCGCCCACCAGCGTCTTGCCGCCTTCGAAGGGCCGCGCGACCTGGCCGGAGATGAAGAGCAGGTCGCCGGCGCGGATGCAGTTCGACCACAGTCCCGGGTCGGCTTCCGCCAGGTTCGGAATCGTCAGTTTCGTTCTCGGCATGCGCGGGGGACCTTTTTTGAAAAATCCGACTCTGACCCCATATACCGGCCATGACCAGTCCCCTCAGCACCGCCCACCGGCTGCGAAACGCCGCCCAGACGCTCATCCTGCTCGCGGCGATGGCCGCGCTGGCGGGCCTTCTCGGCTGGACCCTGTTCGGCGGGGTCGGCCTGTGGGCCGCCGCCCTGGGGCCCCTGTTTGCGCTGCTCGGCAGCGGCGGCTCGTCCGAGATGATCCTGCGCCTGACGCGGGCGCAGCCGCTCGCGCCGCAGCACGCGCCGGGGCTCTACCGCCTCGTCGGCGAGCTCGCCGGGCGCGCCGGCCTCGGGCGCACGCCGCGCCTCTACCGCGTGCCGGCGCCCGGGCTCAACGCCTTCGCCGCCGGCAGCCGGGACAACCCGGCGATCGCGGTCACCGACGGCCTGATTGCAAGCCTCGAGCCGCGCGAGATGGCCGGCGTGCTCGCGCACGAGCTCTCGCACGTTCGCGCGCGCGACGTCTGGGTGATGACGCTCGCCGCGGTGGTCGGGCGCATGACCTCGATCCTGTCCTTTCTCGGCCAGATCCTGCTCTTCGTCCTGATCCCGGTGTCGCTGTTCACCGGCCAGGGCGTGCCGCTGCTCGCGATCGCGCTGCTGATCTTCGCGCCGACGATCTCGGGACTGATGCAGCTCGCGCTCTCGCGCACGCGCGAGTACGACGCCGACATCGCCGCGGTCGAGATCACCGGCGATCCGCGCGGGCTCGCCTCCGCGCTCGCCAAGCTCGAGCGCCAGCGCGGCGGCTGGATGGCGCGCTTCTTCGTGATGCGCGCGCCGGGCTGGCTCATGACCCACCCCTCCACCGGCGAGCGCATCCGCCGCCTGATGGAGCTCGAGCGCGAGCACGCGCTCGCCTAGAACCGGGGACAGACCCCGATTTCCCTCCGTCAGATCAAGACGCTGGAGGGGAAATCGGGGTCTGTCCCCGGTTTTACGGCCGGCGGGAGTAGGCCTCGTCGAAGAGGCGCTCGAGCTTGGGCTGCGTGCCGCGCATGCGGTCGACGACCGCCCTGGCCCAGTCGAAGTATTCGCGCCGGCGCTCGAGCGGCCAGCCGTGCGGGGGGCTCGAGGCGACGTCGCGCACGTTGCAGATCTTGTCGGCGAGCTTGACCAGCTTCGCGCGGCGCGAGATCCCCGCCGCGTGCTCGATCTGCAGGCGCTTGCGCTCGGCCTTGTCGAGGGTCTTGTCGTCGCTGACCTCGAGCACCACCGAGGCCACCGTCTTGCCGAAGCGCTCGCGCAGCTCCTCGAAGCTGGTCT
Organism: uncultured Enterobacteriaceae bacterium; assembly: GCA_964562815.1. Classification (GTDB taxonomy): domain Bacteria; phylum Pseudomonadota; class Gammaproteobacteria; order Burkholderiales; family SG8-39; genus DAHVFK01. Next base: position 3,245 of record CAZLUX010000079.1, on the reverse strand, counting down.
CGGTGTCCTCCAGCGTGTCGTGCAGCACCGCGGCCGCGAGCAGGACCGGGTCGGTGAGCCCCGCCTCGACGCTGAGCACGCGCGCGAGCGCGATCGGGTGGTTGATGTAGGGCGAGGCCTCGGCGTCCTTGCGCCGCTGGCGGCGGTGCTTGTCGGCGGCGAAGGCGATGGCGTCGACCAGCGCCCTCGCGCCGTCGCGCTTCATCGCGCCACTGCGGCCTTGGCCTCGGTCCAGCGGTCGAGCTTGTCGCGCGCGCCGTTCGAGGCCGGGTCCATCGCGCGGTCGTGGCTCGGCTGCTTCGCGCACAGCTCGACCACGTAGCCGTTCGGGTCGCGGAAGTAGATCGAGTGGATGAAACCGTGGTCGGACACGCCGCGCGTCTCGATTCCCTGCGCGCGCCCCTTCTCGAGCATCTGCGGCAGCACCTCGGGCCCGACCTCGAGCGCGATGTGCAGGTCGTAATCGTGCTGCGGCTCGAACTCGAAGGGCATGTCGGGCGCCTCGAAGAAGGCGACGTGCGAGCCATCGTCTAGCCGGTAGAAGGTGTGCAGCGTGTTCGTCGCGCGGCCGGTCTTCGACTCCTTGATCTCGAGCGTGCCGGCCAGAGGCAGGCCGAGGAAGTCCCCGTAGAAGCGCCGCGTTTCTTCCGAATCGCGGCAGCGGTAGGCGGCGTGGTGGAGCTTGCGAATCATGTCAAATTTCTCCGCGAATGCCGGGGACCTAGTTTACCGCTCCGGAGTCCCAGTACGGCTCGGGGCCGAAGCGCTCGACGAGGAAATCGATGAAGCTGCGCACCTTGGGCGCGAGGAACTTGCGGTTGGGATAGACCGCGAACACCCACCCTTCCGCGCAGCGCCACTCGGGCAGGAGCTGCACCAGCTTTCCTTCGCGCAGCGCCTCGTACACCAGGAACGACGGCTCGACCACCACGCCCAGGCCGTCGATCGCCGCGCTCACCAGCGCGTTGCCGTTGTTGCTGCGCAGCGTCCCGCTCACCGCGACCGTGCGCTCCTCGCCGTCGCGCTCGAAGTGCCAGCCGCCCAGGTGGATCCGGTGCGCGTAGACCAGGCAGTTGTGCCGGGCGAGGTCCTCGGGCTGCTGCGGCGTGCCGTGGGTCTCGAGGTAGGCGGGTGCGGCGCAGGCAAGCAGGCGCATGCGCGTGATGCGGCGCGCGACCAGCCCGGGGTCGACCTGCGCCGAGACGCGGATCGCGAGGTCGAAGCCCTCGTCGACCAGGTCCGCCACGCGCTCGTTGAGCGAGAGCTCGACCTGCATCTGCGGGTGGCGCTTGAGATAGTCGCTGACCGCCGCGCCGAGGTGGCGCGCGCCGAAGATGACCGACGAGGTCACCCGCAGCGTGCCGCGCGGCACCGAGGCGTTCTGCGCCGCCGAGGTCTCGGCCTCCTCGATCATCGCCAGCACCTGGGTCGCGCGCTGGAAGTAGTCGCTGCCCGCCTCGGTGAGCGAGAGCCGGCGCGTGGTGCGGTTGAGCAGCCGCACCCCGAGGTGCGCCTCGAGCTGGGCGACGTAGCGGGTCGCCATGCCGCGCGAGAGGTCGAGCTTTTGGGCGGCACCGGCAAAGCTCTCGGCCTCGACCACCGAAGTGAACACTCGCATCGCGGCAACGATGTCGATCGCCATACTGTTTACTTTCAGTACACAGTTAAATCACATTCTGCTTGTTTATTTCCTTTTGAGCAATTGCTGTAATGGCGCCGCAGCCCAACCAAAAGGAGATTCCACATGAACGCCAAAGCCTTCGTCGTCACCCCGATGAACCGCCCGCAGGAGCTGAACGTCGTCGGCGAGCACATCACCGTGCTCGCCTCGGGCGCCGCCACCGGCGGCTACGAGATCTTTCTGCAGGAAGGCCCGGAAGCGAGCGGCCCGCCGCCGCACAGCCACCCCTGGGACGAGTCGTTCTACGTCGTGAAGGGCAGGATCGAATTCGGCATCGGCGAAGACAAGCTGGTCGCGGTCCCGGGAACGCTGGTGCACCTGCCCGCCGGCACCACGCACTGGTTCCGTTTCGGCGAAGGCGGCGGCCAGATGATCTCGATGACCTCGCGCCTGGGCGCCTCGCAGATGTTCACCGACATCGACCGCGAGATCTCGCCCACGCGGCCGGACTTCGAGAAGCTGGTCGGCGTCGGCGCGCGCCACGGCCTCGCCGTCGCGCTCTGATCTAGAATCGCGCATCCAAAAAGGAGGAGGCAGCGCCATGAAGCTCTACATGCACCCCGTCTCGACCGCGACCCGCCCTGTGCGGCTGTTCCTCGCCGAGAACAACATCCCGTGCGAGGAGGTGATGGTCGACATCCTCACCGGCGCCCACCACCAGGAGCCCTACGCCTCGATCAATCCCAACAAGCTGGTGCCGATGCTCGAGGACGGCGACCTGCGCCTGACCGAGGGCTCGGCGATCCTGAAATACCTCGCCGACAAGCAGGGCCTGCCCTCGTACCCCAAGGACCTGAAAAAGCGCGCCAAGGTCAACGAGATGATGGACTGGCTCAACACCCAGCTCTATCGCGCGCTCGGCTACAACCTGGTCTACCCGCAGCTCTTCCCGCACCACAAGCGCCGCAGCGACGAGGCGCACGCCGGCACGATCGCCTGGGGCCAGCACGAGCTCAAGCGCTGGCTGCCGGTGCTCAACGACTACTGGATCGGGCCGAAGAACGCCTACCTCTGCGGCGACGAGATCACCATCGCCGACTACTTCGGCGCCGGCCTGGTCTCCATCGGCGAGCTGATCGGCGTCGACTTCGCCGCCTACCCCAACGTCCAGCGCTGGCTCGGCAACATGAAGAAGCTCAAGACCTGGGACAAGGTCAACGAAGTCTTCAACGGCTTCGTCGCCGGCAACAAGGGCAAGGAGTTCGCGCGGCTCTAAGAAAAAGGGGCCAGGCTCGAATTAGTGGCTCATTAATTCGAGCCTGGCCCCTTTCTTTCCTTTCTTTGCGCGAGGAACCGGTCGAGCGCATCGGCGAAGCGCTTGCGGTCCGCCTGCCCCAGCGGCGCCGGCCCCTCGGTCTGCACCCCCGTCTCGCGCAGCTTCTCCAGCAGGTCGCGCATCGCGAGGCGCTCGCGGATGTTGTCCGCCGAATAGAGCTCTCCGCGCGGGTTGAGCGCCTGCGCGCCGCGCGCGATCACGTCCGCCGCGAGCGGGATGTCGGCCGTCACCACCAGGTCGCCCGCCGCCACCCGGCGCGAGATTTCGTTGTCCGCCACGTCGAAGCCG
>CAZLUX010000078.1:0-12896 GCA_964562815.1 uncultured Enterobacteriaceae bacterium | reverse complement strand
ACCGACAGCAGCCGCTCGTCCTTCGCCAGCGCAGACTCCTGTTCCAGCGTCAGCTCGCTCGGGCCCTCGTCCGCGCGGCGGCTCATTCGCGCCACTTCGTAGAGGTCGAGCTCCAGCACCGCCAGGATCTCGTCCAGCCGGGCCAACGTGAAAGTTCCGCGCGAGAACATGCGCTTGACGCTCGGCTCGGACAATCCGATAGCGCGGGCAAGTTGCGCGTAATTCATGCCGCGCGCCCGGACGCACTTCTTCAGGGTCTCGACGAACCGCCCTCTCGCAGGCATGCGACCGAGAGTATCACAATTCGATACTTCTTTCACGCGTATTGCATTCTTGCTGCACCCCGGACAGCATTTACCGGCACACATCGATCGGGGAGGGGACCATGTACGCCACGCTTGCTCTCGCTGGAATCCCGGAATCCGAAGCACCGAAGCAGCGCCAGGTGCGCGTTCGCTCGGCGGAAGACTTGCGCAAGGCGATGGAACATGCCCGCCACTGCGCATTGCGGGTCGATACCTCCGGACTGGACCGCGTCCTGCGACTGGACAGCACGCGCCAGCTGCTGGAGGTCCAGGCCGCCACCCCCTGGCGCGCGCTCAGCGCCTACCTTGGGGAGTCAGCGCCCGAGCTCGCGGCGCTGGCCGGCCTCGCGGGATTCGCGCCAACCGTGCAGGAGAGCGTCGCCGCGAACCAACCGGGCCCCGACGGCCGCCCGATTTCCGCCCATGTCGAGTCGCTGGCGCTGGTGACGGCGGACGGGGACCTGCGGCGCGCCAGCCGGCACTCGAACCGAGAGCTGTTCGCCCTCGCCGTCGGCGGGCAGGGCGTGTTCGGCGTTCCCTACAGCGTGACGCTGCGGGTCGCATCTCTGCGGCAAAGCTGTGCCACGCCGGCGCCCGAAACCGCGCTCGATTGCGGCACATCTGCCTGCAGCGCGGAGTCCGTCCTCTCCCTGCTCGTGCCACCCGAGAGGCTCGACGCCCTCGTCGCGAGGATCCTGGAACAGACCGCCGAGTGGCGGATTCCGATCGCCAGCGCAATGGCGCGTCGGACGCTTCCCGAAGAGGAGACCTTCCTCCGTTGGGCGCGCCGCGAGTACGCGCAGGTCAGGTTGCGGCTCGCGACGCCTTCGGGGCTCGGTGGCCGGGTGCGCTCAGCGCAGGCTCACCGCGAGATCATCGAAGCGGTGATCGCGGAAGGCGGCGCATTTCCGCCCGCAGCCATTTTCGACGCGTCGCGCGAGCAGGCCGAGACCTGCTATCCGGAGCTGAAGGCTTTCCTTGCGGAAAAGCGCCGCCTCGACCCCGCCGACCGCCTCTACAACCCCTGGTATCAGCACACCCGGGGCCTGCTCGGCCGCGAGCGAGTCCCCGTGCGCTGGGGATGACGCTCAGCCCGCGGCGCCGTTCGCGTAGACGACGCGCACGTTGTCCGGCGTAAGCCAGAGCGAAAGCTGCTCGAGCAGCTCGGTCTCGAGACGCACGCGCCAGGCGTCGCCGAGCGCGACATCGCAGGACGCGGATCCGTTCACGTAGTGCACGGATACGGAGCATGCACCGCTTCCCGAGCCGCGATAGGGAGAAAGCAATTCCATCAGGCGCCTGGCGTCCGCCTGACCGTTCATGTCCAGGCGCAGGCACGCGGCGAAGCGCTCGCGCACGGCCGCCAGATCGAGCAGATCCTCCGCGGTGACCCGAAAGCCGCCCGAGTATTCGTCGCGCTGAATCTTGCCCTGAACCACCAGCAGGGCATCCTCCCTGAGCTTTTCCCGATGCTTCTCGTAGAGCTCGTTGAACACCGTTACCTCGAGCTGCGCGGTTCCGTCGTCAAGGGCGACCACCATCATTCGGCCACGCCGTGTCATCTGGTTGCGCGCCGAGGTGACGATGCCCGCGAGCCAGGGGCGGCCGTCGGTCGCCCGCACCTTCGCCAGCGGCAGGCGGGGAAAATTCGCGAGCTCGCGCTCGTAGACGGAAAAGAGATGGCCCGAAAGACAGAATCCGAGCGCGACCTTCTCTTCCATCAGCATCTGCTTCGTATCCCATGGCGCAGTGGGTACCAGCGCCAGCGCCGCGCCGCCGGCCGTCTCGGCGTCGCCGAACAGGCTGACCTGGGCCGCCTGGCGCTCGGCCTGCTCCGCGGCTTCCATCGCGCGACCGACCGTAGCCAGCACGCTCGCGCGGTTCGATTCGACCGAATCGAATCCGCCCGCCCGCACCAGCGCCTCGATTGCGCGCCGATTCACCACGCGCTTGTCGACGCGCCTGCAGAAATCGAACAGGTCGAGGAACGGGCCCGCTTCGCGGGCCTCGACGATCGCCTGGATCGCCGACTCTCCCGTCCCGCGGATCGCGCCCAGGCCGTAACGGATCGTCTGCGCGTCGACGGGAACGAAACGGTACTCGGCCGAGTTCACATCCGGCGGAAGGATGCGCAGTCCGTTCGCGCGGCAATCCTCGTAGATTCCCCGCACCTTGTCGGTGTCGTCCATCACCGCGGACAGGTTGGCCGCCATGAAAGCGGACGCGTGGTGCCTTTTCATGTACGCGGTCTGATACGCGACCAGCGCGTAGGCAGCGGCGTGAGACTTGTTGAAGCCGTAACCCGCGAACTTCTCCATTAGGTCGAACAGCTGGGTTGCCTTGGCTTTCGACAGGCCGTTCCTTTCCGCGCCCGTGACGAAGATGTCGCGGTGCTCGGCCATCTCGTCCGCCTTCTTCTTGCCCATGGCACGGCGCAGCAGGTCGGCGCCGCCCAGCGTATAGCCGCCGATGACCTGGGCGATCTGCATGACCTGCTCCTGGTACACCATGATTCCGTAGGTCGGCCCGAGTATCGGCTCGAGCCGGAGATCCAGGTATTCGACGCGCTGCTGTCCGTGCTTGCGCGCGATGAAGTCCGGAATCAGATCCATCGGCCCCGGCCGATAGAGCGCCACCAGCGCGATGACGTCCTCGAAGCGGTCGGGTCGCGCGCGCTTGATGAGGTCGCGCATGCCGCGCGATTCGAGCTGGAACACCGCGGTGGTGTTTCCGGCGGACAGAAGCGCGTAAGTCTCCGGGTCGTCGAGCGGGATCCGCTCGAGGGAAAAGCCGGTCTCGCCGAGCCGGCGCACGAACCGCTCCGCCCAGTCGAGAATCGTCAGCGTCGTCAGCCCGAGAAAATCGAACTTGACCAGTCCCACGGCCTCGACGTCGTCCTTGTCGAGCTGCGAGACGACGTTCGCCGTACCCTCCGCGGCGTAGAGCGGACAGAAATCCGTCAATTTTCCCGGTGCGATCAGGACGCCCCCCGCGTGCATGCCGACGTTGCGGGTCAGCCCTTCGAGCTTCTCGCCCAGCTCGAGCAGCTCCCTGACCTCGTCCTCCTTCTTCTCGCGCTCGGCCAGCAACGGCTCCATCTCGCGCGCGTCATCGAGCGTGATCGTCTTGCCCGGCTGGAACGGGATCAACTTCGCGACCTGATCGCAGAAGTTGTACCCCAGATCGAGCACCCGGCCGGTGTCGCGCACCACCGCGCGCGCGGCCATGGTGCCGAACGTCGCGATCTGCGACACGCTGTCCTCGCCGTAGCGTTGGCGCACGTAGTTGATCACCTTGTCGCGCCCGTCCTGGCAGAAGTCGATGTCGAAGTCGGGCATCGAAACCCGTTCGGGATTGAGGAAGCGCTCGAACAGCAGGTCGTACTTGAGCGGATCGAGATCCGTGATGCCGAGTGAGTAGGCGACAAGCGAGCCCGCGCCCGAGCCTCTGCCGGGGCCGACCGGAACGCCGTGGGTCTTCGCCCAGGTGATGAAGTCGGCGACGATAAGGAAGTAGCCGGCGAAGCCCATCTGCACGATGGTCGCGATCTCGAACTCCAGCCGCGCGCGATAGCGCGGCGCCTGCTGCGCGCGCTCGGCGGGATCGGAGAACAGCTTTTCCAGTCGCGCCGCGAGCCCGTCTTGCGCCTGCTGCGCGAGGAAGTCCTCCAGCGTCACGCCGGGGGGAGTCGGAAAATCGGGCAGGCGGCTCCTGCCGAGTTCGACCTCCAGATTGCACCTTCGTGCAATCTCGACCGAGTTCTCGAGCGCCTGCGGGATATCGGCGAACAGCAGCGCCATTTCCTCCTGCGTCTTGAAGTGCTGCTCGGGCGTGAACAGCCGCGGGCGGCGCTGGTCTCCAAGCACATAGCCTTGGGCGATGCACACCCTCGCCTCGTGCGCCTTGAAGTCGCCGGGGTCGAGAAACTGGATCGGGTGGGTCGCCACGACGGGAAGGCCGAGCTGCGACGCCAGCTCCACGGATCGCGCGACCAGCGTTTCGCCGTGCGGCAGGCCGGCGCGCTGGAGCTCGACGTAATAGCGGCCGGGAAACAGCTCCCGCCAGTGGCTCGCCAGTCTCTGCGCCATCTCGCCGTTGCCTGCCGCAAGGGCCTGGCCGACGTCGCCCGCCGCCGCGCCCGACAGCACGATCAGCCCTTCGGTGCCCTGCTCCTCGAGCCAGGCGCGGTTGATCTCGGCACGCGCACGATGCTGGTTGGTAAGCCATGCCCGCGAAAGAAGCTCCGACAGGCCCAGGTAGCCTTCGCGCGAGGCGCACAGGATGGCCACGCGGTGCGGCTTGTCGCGATCGGAATCGTTCTGGATCCAGCAGTCCGCGCCGAGGATCGGCTTGACGCCGGCCGCGCGCGCCGCCTTGTAGAACTTGACCATGCCGAACACGTTGGCCGCGTCGGTGATCGCCAGCGCGGGCATGCCGTCCGACGCGGCGCGCTCGACCGCCTCTTCGATGCGGACGATTCCGTCCGTCACCGAGTACTCGCTGTGCAGGCGGAGATGGACGTAGCGCGGCGCGGCCATGGATCGGAAAAATTCTAACACCGCGGCGCGCGGTAGCGGTTAACATCGCTTGCCCATGCCGCTTGCCGACGAAACCGCTCGCGCACGCACGACCGCAGCTTCGGGCATCGCGCTCGCGGCGCTGCTGGTCGGCGCAACCTGCATCGCCCTGTCGCCCATCTGGGTGCGCGTCTCCGAGACCGGCCCGACGGCGTCGGCATTCTGGCGCGTCGCGCTGGCCTCGCCGGCGCTCTGGCTGCTGCAGGGCCTCAGTCGCCGCGCGGCGCCGACGGTTGCGCCGAACGGAAAGCTACTGCTCGCCGCCGGAATCGCATTTGCCGGCGACCTCGCCGTATGGCACACCTCGATCAAGCTGACGACGGTTGCGAATTCGACGCTGCTCGCCAACCTCGCCTCGATCTTCGTCACCCTCGCCGCATGGCTGCTCTGGAAGCAGCGTCCGCGCGCCCTGTTCCTGGCCGGGCTCGTGACGGCCCTCGTCGGCGTCGGGATGCTGGTCGAAACCAGCGCCAGGCTGTCGCCCGGCGCGCTCGGCGGCGACGCGCTTGGAGTCGTCACCGCGATGTTCTACGCCTGGTACATCCTCGCGGTGAAGCAGCTCAGGGACCGCGGCGTGGGAACCCTCAGGCTGATGGCGATCACCACCACCCTCACCGCATCTTTGCTCCTGCCCGTGGCGCTCGCCTCCGGCGACCAGATGCTTCCCGTCACCCCGCTCGGGTGGTGGAAGCTGGTCGGTCTCGCGCTCGTGTCTCACGCCGCAGGCCAGGGCCTGATCGCCTACGCCCTCGCGCACCTGCCGGCGGCGTTCTCGTCGGTGAGCCTGCTGTTCCAGCCCGTGATGGCCGCCGTATTCGCCTGGGTCCTGCTGGGCGAGCCGCTCGCACCGCTGCAGATCGTGGGCGGTCTCGTCGTGCTGGCGGGAATCTACCTCTCTCGCCGGGGCTCGGACTAGACCACAACGCAATCGGGCTCGGCGCCCGGGCGCGCCTCCACCGTCCCGATCTCGTAAACGGTTTCGCCCTCGGCGCGAAGCAGCTCGGCGGCGCGGCCGGCGTCCGCGGGGGCGACGCAAACGACCAGGCCGATGCCGCAATTGAATACGCGAACCATCTCGTCTTCGGTGACTGCGCCGTGCTCCTTCAGCCACCCGAAGAGCGGCGGGCGCGGCCACGCCTGTCCACGCACCACCGCGCGCGTCGCCTCCGGCAGCATGCGCGGCACGTTGCCCGTGATGCCTCCTCCGGTGATGTGCGCCAGCCCCTTGACCGGCACGGTTTCGAGCAGCTTCAGCACCGGCTTCACGTAGATGCGGGTGGGCGCCAGAATTGCGTCGCCCAGCGTACGACCGTGGAAATCGGCTGCCAGATCGGCACCCGAGCGCTCCAGTATCCTTCTCACCAGCGAATAGCCGTTCGAATGCGCGCCGCTCGAGGCGAGCCCGAGTAGCACATCCCCCGCCCGAATGTCTCGCCCCGCTACGATCCGCTCCTTCTCCACCACGCCGACGCAAAAACCCGCCAGATCGTATTCACCCGCGGGGTACATGCCCGGCATCTCGGCGGTTTCGCCGCCGATCAGCGCGCAGCCCGCGAGCTCGCAGCCCCGTGCGATTCCCTTCACCACCTCCGCGGCGACTGCCGGATCGAGCTTGCCGCAGGCGAAGTAGTCGAGAAAGAACAGCGGCTCCGCGCCCTGGACCAGAACGTCGTTCACGCTCATCGCCACGAGATCGATACCCACCGTATCGTGACGGCCCGTGGAAAACGCGAGCTTCAACTTCGTGCCCACACCGTCGGTGCCTGACACCAGCACCGGATGGCGATACTTCTTCGGAATCTCGCACAGCGCGCCGAAGCCGCCGATGCCGGCCAGCACTTCCGGACGCATGGTGCGCCGCGCGAACGGCTTGATCGCGTCGACGAGCGCATCGCCGGCGTCGATGTCGACGCCCGCATCGCGGTAGGTAAAGCCGTCCGGCATAGGAGAATTCGCGCGGCGGCGCGCCGCAGCAGCGTGATAAAGTTTCGCGTTTCCGAGGATTCTACCCCGCAATGGGCACACCCGTGTTCGCCAACCCGCAGCTGTGGGCCTGGACCGCGATCGCGGCCGTCGCGGGCTGGCTGGTCTGGCTGCTGTCGCCCATCCTCGCGCCGTTCCTGTTCGCCGCCATCCTCGGTTACGTGCTCGACCCGCTGGTCGAGAAACTGACCGCGCGACGCATTCCGCGCACGCTCGCCGTATTGCTGGTGCTGGCGCTGGTGCTGGCGCTGGTGGTGGCGCTGCTGCTGGTAGTGCTGCCGCTCTTTTACAAGGAGCTGCGCCTGCTCACGGAGAGGCTGCCGGGATTCCTGGCCTGGATCAACGCCCACCTCGCGCCATGGCTCAAAGCCCATTTCGGAATCGAGTTCCAGCTCGATACCGCAAGCGTGCGCGAGATCGCCTCCGAAACGCTGACCGGCAACCAGGACGTCGCCGCACGGCTGCTCGGCTCGCTGAAGATCGGGGGCCTCGCGCTGATCGCGTTCTTCGCCAATCTCCTGCTGGTGCCCGTCGTGCTGTTCTACCTGCTGCGCGACTGGCACACCATGCTCGAGCGGGCCGACACCATCATCCCGCGCCACCTGCACGCCAAGGCGCGCGAGCTGCTGCGCGAGGTCGACGCGGTGCTGGCCGAGTTCCTGCGCGGGCAGCTCGCAGTGATCGTGGTGATGTGCCTGTACTACGTCACGGCGCTCTGGCTCGCGCGGCTCGAGTTCGCCTTGCCGATCGGAATCATTACCGGCGTTCTGGTCATCATCCCGTACGTCGGCGCGCTGACGGGCTTCCTGCTCGGCACGATCGCCGCCTTGATGCAGTTCGACAGCGCGGCGGGACTGCTTTGGGTCTGGCTCGCGTTCGGCATCGGACAGGCGCTAGAGGGCACCACGGTGACGCCGCTGCTCGTGGGCGAGCGGATCGGGCTCCATCCGGTCGCCGTGATCTTCGCCTTGCTCGCATTCGGCCAGGTATTCGGCTTCTTCGGCGTGCTGCTCGCGCTGCCGGCGAGCGCGGCGCTGCTGGTCGGATTGCGCCACCTTCGGGGCGCATACCTGGCCAGCGCCCTTTACGACAAGGAATCGCGCTAGGGCATGCAGCAGCTGCCGCTCGCCATCTCTCCGGCCCCTTCGCCGACATTCGACAATTTCATCGAGGGAGCGAATTCCGAAGCGCTGCTGCGGGTGCGCGAGCTCGCCGCGGGGAGCCTGCGGGAAACCATCGTTTACCTGTGGGGGGACCCGGGCAGCGGGCGCAGCCACCTGCTCCGCGCTGCCGCGGCCACGGCGTCGCCCGAGCGAGAGCTGGTCGTTGCCGACGACGTCCATGAGCTCGACGAGCCTGCCCAGATTTCCCTCTTCAACGCCATCAACCTGGCGCGAGAAGGGCAAGGCGCGGTGCTCGCGGCGGGAAACGCGCCCCCGGGCCAGCTCGCGCTGCGCGACGATCTGCGCAGCCGCCTCGGCTGGGGGCTCGTCTACCAGCTCAAGGCGCTCACCGACGAGGACAAGGCGCGCCATCTGCGTGCCGAAGCCGGGCGCCGGGGATTACGGCTTCCGGACGAAGTGATCCGCTACCTGCTCAACCACCTGCCGCGAGACCTGCCGAGCCTGAATTCGGCAATCGAGCTCCTGGACCGCTATTCGCTCTCGCGCCAGCGGCACATCACGCTGGCGCTGGTGCGAGATGCGTTGAAGGCCGAAGGCCGATGAACCTCGCGCTGTTCGATCTCGACAACACGCTCCTCGCCGGCGACAGCGATTACGAGTGGGGCCAGTTCCTCGTCGATCGCGGAGTCCTGGATCGCGAGGAATACGAGGCGCAGAACAAGGCCTATTACGACCAGTACGTCGCCGGAACGCTCGACATCCACGAGTATCTGGGATTCGCGCTCAGGCCGCTGGCGCAGCATACGAGTGAAGAGCTCGCGACCTGGCACACCGAGTTCATGCAGCTGCGCATCGCGCCGATGATCGGCGCGCCCGCGCGCGAGCTGGTGCGTGGTCACCTGCAGGCAGGCGATCTGTGCGCGATCGTCACCGCCACCAACAGCTTCGTCACCAGGCCGATCGCGACCGAGTTCGGGGTGAAGCACCTCATCGCCACCGAGCCGGAAACCGCCGACGGGCGCTTCACCGGTCGCGTCGCGGGCACGCCCTGCTTCCGCGAGGGCAAGATCCGGAGGGTCGAGGACTGGCTCGCCGCACAGGGGTGCACGCTGGCCGGCTTCGCCCGCAGCACCTTCTACAGCGACTCCCACAACGACCTGCCTCTGCTCGAGCGGGTGAACGGCCCGGTCGCGGTCGACCCCGACCCGCAGCTGGCGGCCGAGGCCCGGCGCCGAGGCTGGGCCGTCATCTCCCTACGCGGGTAGAATCCGGCCCCTTCATGATCAAAAGATTCATCCGTCGCGTCCTCGGGCTCAAATCCGGGGCGCCCATCAGGGTGCCGCGAAAGAAGCACCGTCTCGCACGCAGCGCCATCAGCCAGGCCGCCCTCAAGACCTGCGACGGGCTGCGCGAGGCTGGCTTTGCGGCCTACGTGGTCGGCGGAGCAGTGCGCGACCTGCTGCTGGGGATCGCACCGAAGGACTTCGACGTCGCCACCGACGCGCGCCCCGAGCAGGTCAAGCCGCTTTTCCGCCGCGCCCTCCTGATAGGGCGGCGATTCCGCCTGGTGCACGTCATGGTGGGCAGGGAAACGGTGGAGGTTTCGACCTTTCGCGCCGCCGATCCGGAGACCGCCGAAACGGACGAGCACGGGCGCGTGCTGCGCGACAACGTGTTCGGCACGCAGGAGGAGGACGCGAGGAGGCGGGATTTCACGGTCAACGCCCTTTACTACGATCCTGCGACGGAGGAGATCGTCGATTACCACGGCGGGCTGGCAGACCTGCGAAAGCGCGTGCTGCGGATCATCGGCGATCCCGAGACGCGCTTTCGGGAAGATCCCATCCGGATGCTGCGCGCCGTGCGCCTGGGCGCCAAGCTCGGCCTGACGCTCGATCCCGCCACCCGCGCCCCGATTCGCGAGCTCGCGCCGCTGCTGGAAAGGGTTCCCCCGGCGCGGCTGTTCGACGAAATGCTCAAGCTCCTGCTTTCGGGCCACGCCAGCGCCTGCCTGCGGCAGCTGCGGGAGGTCGGACTGCATCACGGGCTGCTGCCGCTGCTCGACGTCATTCTCGAGCAGCCGCTCGGAGAGCGCTTCGTCACGCTCGCGCTGGCGCAGACGGACGAGCGGGTGCGATCGGACCGCCCGGTGTCGCCCGCCTTCCTGTTCGCGGCGCTGCTCTGGCACGAGGTCCTTGCGGCCTGGAAAGCGCGCCAGGCACGCGGCGAGCGCCCTCTTCCCGCGCTCGATTCGGCCATGGACGAGGTGCTCAACGCCCAGTGCGAGAAGCTCGCCATCACGCGCAAGCTCACGGCGACCATGCGGGAGGTCTGGAGCATGCAGCCGCGATTCGACCAGCGATCCGGGCAGCGCCCCTACCGGCTGCTCGAGTCACCGCGCTTTCGCATGAGCTACGACTTCCTTGCGCTTCGGGCCGCAAGCGGCGAGGTGAGCGCCGACGTCGAAGCATGGTGGCGGGCGTTCCAGCAGGCCGACGCGGAATCGCGGCAGGCGATGCTGATGCCGGACGCCGCGCCGACGAAGCGCCGCCGCCGGCGCCGCAAGAAGCCGCCCGCCGCCGGCACGGCGCAGAATCCGTGAGCGTTGCGACTGCCTACGTCGGCCTGGGCTCGAACCTGGAGAACCCGCGCGAGCAGGTACTGGCCGCGTTCGACGAGCTCGCCGGCCTGCCGGAAACACGCCTGGTGCGGCGCTCCGCCCTGTACCGCAGCGCGCCCATCGGTCACGAGGCGCAGCCGGACTTCGTCAACGCCGTAGCGCGGCTCGAGACCGAGCTGGCGCCGCCGCGCCTGCTCGAAGCGCTGCAGCGGATCGAATCGCGCCACGGGCGCGAACGGTCCTTCCCGGGAGCTCCCCGAACCCTGGACCTCGATCTTCTGCTCTACGGCGACGCGGTCATCGCCTCGCCTGCGCTCACGCTGCCGCATCCGCGCATGCACCAACGGGCGTTCGTGCTGAGGCCGCTCGCGGAGATCGCCCCTGAGGCCAGCGTCCCGGGGCGCGGCGCTGCCGCGCAGCTGTTACGCGCCTGCAAGGCGCAGGACGTGGAGCCCATGGCATGAGCGAGCGCTTCCGCCACCTGGTCGTCGAAGGACCGATCGGCGCGGGCAAGACGAGCCTGGCGCAGCGCCTCGCGGCGCGGATGGGCGCGGAGCTGCTACTCGAGCAACCCGCCGAGAATCCGTTCCTCGCGCGTTTCTACCAGGACATGCCCCGGTACGCGCTCCAGACGCAGCTGTTCTTCCTCTTCCAGCGGGCCAAGCAGGTCGAGCCCCTCGCGCAGACCGATATGTTCCGGCATCCCACGGTGTCGGATTTCCTGCTCGACAAAGACCCCCTGTTCGCGCGCCTCACGCTGTCGAGCGACGAGTTCGCGCTCTATCAGCGCATCTACGACGCGCTCCGACCGCACGCGCCGGTTCCCGACCTCGTGGTGTACCTGCAGGCCCAGCCTGCTATTCTTATCGAACGCGTCAGGCGCCGCTCCGCCTTGTTCGAGCGCGGAATCACCGACGATTACCTGGCCCTGCTTGCCGAGAGCTACGCGCGCTTCTTCTACCATTACGATGCGTCGCCCTTGCTGATCGTGAACTCCGAGAACCTCAATTTCGTGGAACGAGAGGACGACTTCGAGCTCCTGGTGGCGCAGATACGCGGCATGAAGAGCCGCCGCGAGTTCTTCAACCTGGGCTGAAATGCGCATCGTCAGCGACATCGCGGGAATGCGCGCGGAGAATTCCGCCGGTCCGCTCGCCTTCGTGCCGACCATGGGCAACCTGCACGAGGGCCACTTGTCCCTTGTCAGGCGCGCGCGCGAGCACGGGACCAGGGTGGCGGTGAGCATATTCGTGAACCGGCTCCAGTTCGCACCGAGCGAGGATTTCGAGCGTTACCCGCGCACCTTCGCCTCCGACTGCGAGAAGCTCGCGGCCGAGGGCGTCGAGCTCGTGTTCGCGCCCGACGAAGGCGTGCTCTACCCCGAGCCCCAGGTCTTCGTCGTCGAGCCGCCTGCCATTGCAAACGAACTGGAAGGGCGATTCCGCCCGCGCTTCTTTCACGGCGTGGCGACCGTGGTGTTGAAGCTGCTCAATTGCGTTCGGCCCGCGGTCGCGGTGTTCGGCAAGAAGGACTATCAGCAGCTCATGATCGTGCGCGGCATGGTGCGCCAGTTCAACCTGCCGGTCGAGATCGTCGCCGCCGAGACGGTGCGCGAAGCGGACGGCCTGGCGATGAGCTCGCGCAACAGTTATCTCGGCCCGGCCGAGCGCGCAGAGGCGCCCGCGCTGCAACGGACGCTGTCGCAAGTCAAGGCGCACCTCAGGAATGGCGAGCGCGACTTCGACGCGCTCAGCGCCGATGCGATGCGGGAGCTTGCGGCCGCAGGATGGGAGCCGGATTACGTCGAGGTTCGCAGGCAGGACGACCTCGCTAGGCCCGAGCGTGGCGACACGCGACTCGTGGTCCTGGGGGCCGCGCGCCTGGGCGGCACGCGGCTGATCGACAACGTCGAGGTCTGATCACCCCGGATAGGGGTCGAAGGTGATCGACTCCACCGGGCATCCCATCGCCTTGGCGAGCCCGTCCATCGCATCATCCGTGAGCTGCAGCGGCAGGAACTCGCCCTCCCCACCCTTGGACGAGATGAAAGTCTTGGCCGCGTCCTCCGAATTCCAGGTGACCACCGGGTCCGGCGTCACCCCCGGAACCTGACGACAAACCGGAAATCCGTCAGCCTTGTAGACGATCGCGTACATTCAGCCCCCTGCTCGAAACCTGCGCGCGAAGCGACCTTGCCCCCCGAATCTAACCGATGCGGACGCATAGTTCCACCGCCCCAAACATCCCTGCCGAGAGGCGGAAAGTGTGAATTAGGTCACGTTTTCGG
>CAZLUX010000077.1:3021-13413 GCA_964562815.1 uncultured Enterobacteriaceae bacterium | reverse complement strand
TCCTGCTCGGTCAGGCTGCCCGAGGTGCCGAAGCGCGGCATCTCGCTGCACAGGTTGTAGGCCTTGGCGTTGTACAGCTTGCCGTAGACATACTTTTGCGCATCCAGGCTGGTGCCGCGGACCTTCGCGAAGTGCGCCAGGCTCGGCCCGATCGTGCCGTAGGAAGGTTGCGCAGGCGCGAGCTGGTGGCAGTTGTAGCAGCCGCCGCCGTGCCTGCCGCCGGGCTTGTCCTTCCAGGTCATGCCCTTGCCGGTCGACGCCAGCTTCTCGCCCCTTTTCCAGTTCCCCATGTAATTGCCGTCGGCGGGGTAGCGGATCGTCGCGAGCTGCTCGGCTTCCATTTCCTTCACGCGCCGGGCGGATGGCTTGTTGTGGGTGACCGTGCACAGGTATTGCACGTCGTCCTGGTCGACCCGGGTGATGTTCGCCTGCCCGCGGGTGTGGAAGTCCCGGTGCAGCACCTCGCGCACTTGCATCGGGGTGGGATCGGCGTATGCAAGCTGCGCGGCGATCAGCGCCGCGGCCAAGCCGCCGAGCGAAAGGCAAATGCTCTTGCTGTTCATGGTCTCCTCCTCAGCGCTTGGTGCCGGGACCGCGATAGATCGCCCCGTTGGCGTTCACCGCCATGTACATCGTCAGCGCGACCGTGGCGTCCGAGCCGTAGTTGGGCTCGGGGAAGCGCTGCTGCCGGAAGCAGTCGTTGATCCGCCACTGCATGGTCTTCAGCTGCGAGTTGGACACCCTGTAGCCCGGCCAGGTCGTGTAGGTCCCGCGCGCCCCCGCCTTGCTGGAGAGCACGGGCAGCGCCTGCATGCGGATGCGCTTACCCGGCGTGCCGTGGCAGGAGGCGCAGGAAAAGTCCCACGATCCGGCGCGGTAATGGAACAGCGCCCTGCCGAGCTCGTAGGACGCCTTCTCCTTCGGGCCCTTGGTGCTGACCTGCATCCTGATCCCGCGCGAGCGCGACGCCACGTAGGCGGCCAGGTACTCCATGTCGGAGGGCTTGTCGGCGTTGCCGAACACCCGCTTGGTCGCCTCTTTCTCGGTGAACCCCTGCAGCGTCGTCATGCAGGTGACGAGCCGCGACTCGAGGTCCTGAACGCGGTCCGTGTCCTTGAAATAACGCGGCAGGTGGGCATAGGCGCCTTTGGTCACGCCCGGGCCCATGCCTAGGTCGCAGCGCTCCAGCGAGACGTGATTCGGCCCTCTCTTCTGCTTCCAGAGGTCCTCGCCTTGAAGCACCCACAGCTCGACCGGGCTGTTTTCCGCGGTCATGCGCTGGTACTTCTTGATCTCCTTCCTTTCCTGGCTTGCGCTCTGGGCGAGCGCCGTCGCCGTCGACAGGGCGAGCATGGCGGCCCCGAGCGCGGCGGCTCCTCGTATCGTGAACATAGGTCCCTCCTCCTTGTTCTGGTGGTCAGTCTACGGCTGATTCGAGGCTGTTCCTTTCCCCTTCGTTGTCGACCCAGCCGATCTCGACCTTGTCCCCTTTGGCTCCGCCCTTGGCGCGGAACGCGAAGACCGGATTGCGCGACACCGCCTGGCTGGTCTGGGCCTCGATGACGGTCTTGCCGTTCACCTTGACGGTCACGTTCTCGATGAAATGCGCCGGCACCACCTTGCCTTTGACCTTGCGCTGGCCGGTTTCCATCGGGTGAGCCATCAGAACCCGGATGTCGGTGTAGTCGCCCACGAGCCGGGCGCGGATCTTCATTGGTCTTGCCATGTCGTCCTCCCTCTCAGCCGCCGCAGCCGCCGATCGTTACCTTGACCCCCTTCATGGCGACGTAGTGCTTCCCGTTCGCCTCCGCGATGGCGCGGATGTCGGAGGACTGCCCCATCTTCACGTTCAGCTTCACGTACGGCAGCGCGCCTTCCTCGAAGCTGAACCTGCTGGTGAGCGGAAACGGATTCTTGTCGATCACCACCGCGATCGAGGTGGTGCCGGGAATGTGGCTGGTGATCTCCACCGGCACCACGGCTCCGTTCTCGGCGATCTCGGGCACGTCGAGCATCACCTTGCCGCTCTTCTCGGCGTCCTGCGCGCCGATGCTCCTGAGCGCGTCGGCGGCGGACTTCTGCCTGAACGCGCTCTTGTCCCAGTTCACGGCGAGCGCGCGCTCGGGCTTGAGCAGCCCCGCCGCCAGCGCGGCGACGAGCGCGCCGGTGGCGCCCGCACTGCGCAAAACTACCCTGCGTCCTTCGTTCATTCGCTCCTCCTTTCGGAATATCGCCCGGGTCTAGCGCCCGGGATCGAATCAGTGACGGTCAAGCGACCTTAGCTTACGACGCGGCGGCAGATTATACTAATCCATAAAAATTGCTTATTCCGCTACAAGCTGCGCGGCGCCATTCACTTGCGGCGGAAGCTGCCTGACTTGCCGCCGCGCTTTTCCTCCAAGCGCAGGTCGTGCATCGTCATTCCGCGGTCGACGGCCTTGAGCATGTCGTAGACAGTGAGCAATCCCGCGGCGACGGCGGTCAGCGCCTCCATCTCGACTCCCGTCTGGCCGCGGCACTCGACCGTGGCGAGGACCTTGATCGACGAGCCTGCGGCGTCCGGCTCCAACTCGACCGCGACTCGCGTCAGCGCGATCGGGTGGGCCAGCGGGATCAGCTCGGCGGTGCGCTTGGCGGCCTGGATCGCCGCGATGCGCGCCACCCCGAGCACATCGCCCTTGCGCGCGTTGCCTTCGAGGACTTTGCGCAAGGTGGCCGGGCGCATCGCGATGCGGCCCGAGGCGACCGCGACACGGTGAGTGCGCGCCTTGGCGCCCACGTCGACCATGTGCGCGCGCCCTCGCGCGTCGAAGTGCGTCAGCTTACGGGACGGTTTGCGTGTCAGAGTGGCCTCCCGGGGGGAACTTGCCCCATCGGCAGGTATCATAATCGCATGCCTCGTCCGGCGCCGCTGCTGTTCGCGGCCTTTCTCGCCTTCGTCGTTCCGGTGCGCGCGCTCGCGCAGAGCCAGGATCTGCCGGATCTCGGCAGCGTCGCCGAGAGCGTGATGTCGCCGCAGGCCGAGCGCCGCCTCGGCGAGAGCGTCATGCGCGAGCTTCGCAACGACCCCCACTACATCGAGGACCCCGAGGTCACCGCCTACCTCGACACGCTGGGCGACAAGCTCGTCAACGCGGTGCCTGGGGCCGAGTGGCGCTTCCAGTTCTTCGCCATGCGCGACCCGACGATCAACGCCTTCGCGCTGCCGGGAGGCTTCGTCGGCGTCAACACCGGGCTGATCAACATCGCGGACGACGAGTCCGAGCTCGCCTCGGTGCTTGCCCACGAGATCACCCACGTCACCCAGCATCACATCGCGCGCCTGTTCGCCCAGCAGCAGCAGTTGCAGCTGCCGACGATGGCGGCCATGGTGGCGGCGATCCTGCTGGGCAATTCGAACCCCGATCTCGCCGCCGGCGCGGCGACCGCGGCGCAAGCCGGCATGGTGCAGGCAAACATCAACTACACGCGCGGCTACGAGAAAGAGGCCGACCGCATCGGCTTCCAGCGCCTGGTCGCCGCCGGCTTTGATCCGCACGGCATGCCGGAGTTCTTCGAGAAGATGCAGCGCTACACGCGCGTGAGCGACGACAGCAGCGTGCCGGCCTATCTGCGCGATCACCCGGTGACCACGGAACGCATCGCCGACGCCGAGAACCGCGCAGCGCACGCCGTCTACCATCCGCACCCGGACAGCGTCGAGTTCGGCCTGGTGCGGGCGAAGCTGCGGGCCGAGGCCGGCGACGCGGAGGACGCGGTGCAGCATTTCGAGGACCGGGTGCGCGACGCCCGCGCCGCGAAGGAGGTCGACGCGCGCTACGGGCTCGCAGTCGCGCTGCTGCGCGCGCGCCGGATCGCCGACGCGCAAAAGC
Source organism: uncultured Enterobacteriaceae bacterium (assembly GCA_964562815.1). GTDB lineage: Bacteria > Pseudomonadota > Gammaproteobacteria > Burkholderiales > SG8-39 > DAHVFK01. The sequence continues at coordinate 9,541 of CAZLUX010000077.1, read as the reverse complement.
AGCTGGCGCGCCTGCGGGAGCTCCACGCTCAGGACCCCATGATCGAGACGCTCGCCGCGCGCCTGCGCCGCGCCTCCGGCGACGACGCGGGCGCGCTCGCGCTGCTGCGCTCGGGCCTCGCGCGCTACCCGGGCTACCGGCCGCTCGTCTACGATTACGTTGCCGCGCTGCAGGATGCCGGCCGGAATCAGGACGCGCTGGAGGTGCTCGAGACGCCGCTCAAGATGCACCCGCGCGACGCGCATCTGCGCATGCTCCAGGCCAAGACCTACGCCGCCCTCGGCAAGCGCTTCCTTCAGCACCAGGCTCAGGCCGAGGTCTACGTGCTGCAGGGCAGCCTGCCGGCGGCGATCGAACAGCTCGAGCTCGCCCGCTCCGCCGGCGACGGCAATTTCTACCAGCTTTCGGTCGCCGACGCGCGGCTGCACCAGCTGCGCGCAAGGCTGAAGGAGCAGGCCCGCGACGAGAAACGGAACTGACGCGCGGAATCAGGGGTGCTTATCGCAAAATCAAAACATCGGACTTGCCGGCGAGCCGGGCGGTGCCGAAAATAGTCTTACGCGGCGGGCAGATACGGCCGCAGAGAGAGAAAAATCCGTTCCACGCGCCGCTCGCGGCGCTCCATCCCGAGGATACAGCTATGCCGGGCCTCGTCAGGCCTCACGGAGGCGGATCGCTCAAGCCCCTGATGCTCTCGGGCAAGGCGCTCGCGGCCGAGCGCGCCCGCGCCAAGACCCTGCCTGCGGTACACGTCAGCTCGCGCGAGAAGGGCGACCTGATCATGCTCGGCATCGGCGGCTTCACCCCGCTCGAGGGCTTCATGACGCGCGCCGACTGGGAAGGCGTGTGCGACGGCATGCGCACGGCGAGCGGCCTGTTCTGGCCGATTCCGATCACCCTGTCGATCGAGGAGAGTTTCTCGGTGATCGTCGAGACGGGGGAGGACATCGCCCTCATCGATCCCGATGACGGCGAGCCGCTCGCGACGATGCGGGTGAGCGAGAAGTACACGATCGACAAGGCGCACGAGTGCGTTTCGGTGTTCCGCACCGCCGACCCCGAGCACCCGGGGGTGAAGATGGTCATGCAGCAGGGCGAAGTCAATCTCGCCGGTCCGGTGAAGGTGCTCTCGGACGGCGGCTTCAAGGCGAAGTACGGAAGCCTCTTCATGACGCCCGCCGAGACGCGCGCCGAGTTCGAGCGGCTGGGCTGGTCGAAGGTGGCCGCGTTCCAGACGCGCAACCCGATGCACCGCTCGCACGAGTATCTTGCCAAGGTGGCGATCGAGACCTGCGACGGCGTGCTGGTGCACTCGCTGCTCGGCAACCTCAAGCCGGGAGACATCCCGGCCGAGGTGCGCACGCAGGCCATCTCGCTGCTGGTGGACAAGTACTTCTGCCCGAACACCGTGGTCCAGGCGGGCTACCCGCTGGACATGCGCTACGCCGGGCCGCGCGAGGCGCTGCTGCACGCGCTCTTTCGCCAGAACTACGGCTGCTCGCACCAGATCGTCGGGCGCGATCACGCCGGCGTCGGCAGCTACTACGGCCCGTTCGACGCGCACCACATCTTCGACCAGATTCCGCAGGACGCGCTCGAGACCCAGCCGCTCAAGATCGACTGGACGTTCTGGTGCTACCGGTGCGGCGGCATGGCCTCGGCGCGCACCTGCCCGCACGGCGACGCAGACCGCCTGCTGGTCTCGGGCACCAAGCTGCGCAAGTGGCTCTCCGAGGGCTCGGAGGTGCCGGCGGAGTTCAGCCGCCCCGAGGTGCTCGAGGTGCTGCGCAAGTACTACGCCTCGCTCGAGGCGGGCGACAAGGTCGAGGTCAAGCTGACGGGCCACTCGGCGCGCTGACATGCTCGTACGCGACTACATGAACGAGCCGGTCGTCTGCGTGCAGCCGGACACCGAGTTCCACGCGGCGTTCGACCTCATGCGCCACCACAAGATCCATCACCTGCCGGTGGTCGAGGCCAGGCGGGTGGTGGGCATCGTTGCCGAGCGGGACCTGCTGCTCGCGGCGGCGAACTTCGGCCCCGCGCTGGTCCCGGTGGGGGAGATCATGCGCGCGCCGGTGGCCTGCATTTCCCCCGGCGCGAGCCTGCGCAGCGCGGCGCGCACGCTGGTGATGAAGCACATCGGCAGCCTGCCGGTCTTGAACGCCCGCAAGGAACTGGTGGGGATCATCACCGAGACCGACGTGTTCAAGGTCATGGCGGGCATGGCGCACCCGCGCAAGCCCGGAATCAGCCGCCGAGCAGCACCTTCGGCAGCCACAGCGACAGCGCGGGGAAGGCGAGAATCAGCGCTACCCTGAGCAGCTCGGCGAGGAAGAACGGCATCACGCCGCGGAACGTCTGGCTCATCGGCACGTCCTTCGCCAGGGCGTTGATCACGAACACGTTCATGCCGACGGGCGGGGTGATCAGCCCCAGCTCGACGACGATCAGCGCGAGGATGCCGAACCAGATCTTGAGGTGATCCTGGCTCATGCCGAAGTCCAGCCCCGAGACCACCGGCCAGAAGAACGGGATCGTCAGCAGGATCATCGACAGGCTGTCCATCAGGCAGCCGAGGAAGATCAGCGCGATCAGCAGCAGGATCACGATCATGATCGGCGACAGCCCCGAGTGCGCCATCATGTCGGCGGCGGCCTGCGGCACGCCGCCGCGCGCCATGAAGATGTTCAGGATCTGGGCGCCGAGCAGGATGAGGTAGATCATCCCGGTGGTCTTGGCGGTGTCGAGCAGCGCGACCTTCATCTCGCGCCAGCGAATCAGGCCGCGCACGATCCCGTACGCGACGACCAGGAACACCCCGACCGCGGCCGCCGGCGTGGGGGTGAACAGGCCGAAGTAGATGCCTCCCATCACCATGCCGAAGATCGCCACCACGGGGGCGACGTTGAGCGTCGCCTCGACGAACTCCTTGCGCGGGACGCGCTCCCCGGGCGGGCCCGCCTCCGGGTTGAGGCGCACCATGATCGCGATGGTGACGAGGAAGAACAGCACCGCGATCAGGCCCGGAATGAACGCGGCCATGAACATCTGCACGATGCTGGCTTCGACCACCACCGCGTACACCACCAGTACCACCGACGGCGGGATCAGGATGCCGAGCACGCCGCCGGCGGCGAGCGTGCCGGTGGCGAGCACGGGGCTGTAGCGGTAGCGGCGCAGCTCGGGCAGCGCGACCTGGGTCATGGTCGAAGCGGTCGCGAGCGACGAGCCGCACACCGCGCCGAAGCCGGCGCAGGCGGCGATTGCGGCCATGGCGATGCCGCCGCGCATCCAGCCGAACCAGGCGTTGGCGGCGCGGAAGAGGTCGCGGCTCAAGCCCGCGCGGGTCGCGATGTTGCCCATCAGGACGAACATCGGCAGCACCGACAGGTCGTAGATCGAGAACTGCGAGTAGGCGAGGTTCTTCAGCTGGGCGAGGAAGATCAGCGGATCGCCCAGGATCATCATCCCGCCCGCGCCGACCAGGATCATCGAATAGGCGATCGGGATGCGGATCGCGATCAGCCCGACCAGGGCGACCAGCCCCAGCAGCCCCAGCAGCAGGCCGTGTTCCAATCTATTTCTCCCCTAGCGCGCGAGCTTCCACGCGCGCAGCGCGTTGCGGACCGTGATCAGCGACGCGAGCGCGAGGAGCGCGAGCGAGATCAGCGCCGGAATGTAGGCGTACCAGATCGGCACGTGCAGGGTCGTGGTGGTCTCGACGTACTCGCGGTAGTCGAGCAGGCCGTAGTACATGCGCCACAGCAGCAGCACGCTGAAGCCGAGCGCGATTACCGCCGACAGGAGCTCCAGCAGCGCGATCGTGCGCGGCCCGGCGCGGGCGGTGAAGATATCGGCGGTGACGTTGGCGCCGGTGAGCTGGCAGTAGGGCAGGAACATGAAGGCCGCGACGGCGACCCACATCTCGGTCATCTCGACGTCGCCCTGCAGGGGCCGGTTGAAGAAGAACCCGCGCGTCGCGCTCCAGGCGACCATCAGGACGATGCCGAGCAGGACGAATCCGCCCAGCAGCGCCCAGACCTCGATGACGCGGGCGACGAAGCCCCGGGGCTCCGCCGCCGCGTTTCCGGCCTGAACCTCCACGTCGCTACTTCGAGTACTTGGCGATCTCTTTGCGGGCGACGCTGACCAGCTTCGCGCCGTCGATGCCCTTGGACTTCACTTCGTTCTCCCAGCGCTGGACCACGGGCTCGAGCTTGGCCTTGAAGGCGTCGAGCTGGGCCGGCGTCAGGACGATGTGGGTGTCGCCCGCCTTCTCGATCACTTTCATGGCGTGCTCGTCGTCCTCCTGCCAGATCTTGCCGACCTCGCGCACCCAGGCCGCGCCCGAGTTCTCGTTGAAGGCTTTCTTGACGTCGGCCGGCAGCGATTTCCAGCGCGCCTCGTTCATCGACACCTGGAAGGTGGTGTTGCCGAAGCGGGTCATGTTCGGACCCTCGACGTAGTACTTCATCAGCTCCTGCAGCTTGAATGGCGGGACGATCTCCCAGGGGATCAGCGCGCCGTCGACCACTTTGGTGGACAGCGCCTGCGGCAGCGCGGGAACCGGCATGCCGACCGGCGAGGCGCCGAGCGCCTCGATGACCCAGGCCCCGGTGCGGCTCGGGATGCGCATCTTGAGGCCCTTCAGGTCGTCGGGCGAGTGCACCGCCTTGTCCACCATCTGGATGCCCTGGCCCTGGTGCACGTGCAGGAACAGCACGTGCACGCCCTTGTACTCCACCTTGAGGTACTTGTTGAACATCGCGCGCATCGCGAGGTTCGTCGCCGACGGGTTGTTGGTGTACACGAACGGCAGCTCGAACACCTCGGTGCGCGGGAACAGGTTGGCGGTGTAGCCGTTCACGGTCCAGACGATGTCGACCACGCCGTCGCGCACCTGGTTGATCAGCTGCGGCGGCTTGCCGCCGAGCGACATCGACGGGTAGATCTCGATCTTGACCTTGCCGCCGGACGATTTCTCGACGCGCTGGGCCCAGGGCGCGAGCATCTTCACCTGCGCCGGCGATTTCGGCGGCAGGAAGTGGTGCAGCTTGAGTACGATGGGCTCGGCCGCGGCGCCCGACGACAGCGCCGCCATGACGGCGCCCGCCACGACGCCCAGCAGGACGCGATGGTGCTTGTTCATGATCATTTCCTCCTCAAGGTGAATCCGTTGTGGATGTCTAGTTATTGTTAGTGACGCGGAATTGTATCCCAGCCCGCTCGCCCGGAGGGGGCTGCAATATCGTGCATTACCGTCCCTCGAGAATCAGGGTTTCTTCTCGAGCTCGGCGCACTCTTTGTCGAATTCCTGAATGACCGCCTTGAGCAGGTCCTCCATCGCGCCCTCGGCCGTGAGCAGGTCGTTTGCGCGCGCGGCGAGCTTCTTGTTCTTCTTGAAATCCTCCTCGAGCAGCAACCAGATCTCCGACAGCTTCTCGAGGTTGCTGCGCGCGTAGTGCTCCATTTCCTTGAGTTGCGAGACGACGATCTTGAGCTTCTCGGTCGGGGTCTTCTGCGGCTGCTCGTCGGCCATGGCGCGATCCTCCTCTGGAAGGTCGTTTTCGCAGTCTAGCCGAGTGGCCGGGGTTAGAATCAACTCCTTTCCGGGAGTTGCGGGGTCGATGGGGGAAGAAGGGGAATTCAGGCTCGAGCGCGAGCCCTACTACCTCCCGCTGCACGGCGAGGTCGAGCTGTTCGAGGCGGCCTGGCGCAACCGGGTGCCGGTGCTGCTCAAGGGGCCGACCGGCTGCGGCAAGACGCGCTTCGTCGAGCACATGGCGTGGCGCCTGGGCCGGCCGCTGGTGACCGTTTCCTGCCACGACGACCTGACCGCCGCCGACCTCGCGGGCCGCTACCTGGTCACCGCCGGCGAGACCGTCTGGGTGGACGGGCCGATGACGCGGGCGGTGCGCCTCGGCGCGATCCTGTACCTGGACGAGATCGTCGAGGCGCGCAAGGACACCACGGTCGTGATTCACCCGCTCGCGGACGAGCGCCGCGCCCTGTTCCTGGAAAAGCGCGGCGAGACGCTGCGCGCTCCGCCCGAGTTCATGCTCGCGATCTCCTACAACCCGGGCTACCAGAGCGTGCTGAAGGAGCTCAAGCAGTCGACCCGCCAGCGCTTCGTCGCGATCGACTTCGACTACCCGGCGGCCGAGATCGAGGCGGCGATCGTCGCGCGCGAGAGCGGCATCGACGCCGCGACCTCGGAGAAGCTGGTGCGCGTGGCCCACATGACGCGCAACCTCAAGGGCAGCGGGCTGGACGAGGGCGCCTCGACCCGCCTTCTGGTGCACGCCGGCAAGCTGATCGTGCAGGGCATCGCGCCGCGCGCCGCCTGCGAGGGCGCGATCGCGCACGCGCTGACCGACGAGCGCGAGATGCTCGCCGCGCTGGATGAGCTCGTCAGCTCCGTATTCTGAGTCGCCTCGCGGCTCCGCTGAGGTACCGCTCGGCGCCGGCGAGCTCGAGCGGCGGCTCGAGGCGCTGGTCGGCAGCGTGCTGTCCTCGC
>CAZLUX010000077.1:0-2921 GCA_964562815.1 uncultured Enterobacteriaceae bacterium | reverse complement strand
GCCGGCGAGCTCGAGCGGCGGCTCGAGGCGCTGGTCGGCAGCGTGCTGTCCTCGCGCCGCACCGCGGCGGGAATCGCGCAGCGCCTCGCCGGCGAGCCGCGCCCGCTGCAGGACTTCGTCCTGCGCTGGGCGGGGGTGACCGCGAAGTCGAGCCCCGAGCTCGCCTACCGGTTCGCCGGGCTCGCCGCGCGGGCGGTCGGCGAGCTCGGCTACGCGGGCGCCGAGCGCTGGCTGCTCGCGGCGATCGACGTCTACGACCGCGAAGGCCTCCACCGCGCCAGCGCCGAGCTGAAGGACCTCGAGGCTTACGTCGGCCGCGCACGCGAGAGCGCCTGGGGCGCGGCGTTCGACGAGGTCGCCGGCGTGCTGCAGATCTTCGTCGCCGGCCTTTCCGGCCGCAGCCTGAAGCTCGCGCCGGACGAGACCGCCTGGACCGACACCGCGACGCTCTACCTGCCGCGGCGGATCACGCGCTTCGCCTCGCGCGCGCAGAACTTCCGCGTCTACAAGGTGAGCACGGCGCTGCTGTGGGCGCAGGCGCGCTACGGCAGCTTCGCCCTCGCGGCCGAAGACTATCCGCGCTCGCCGCGCGAGCTCGAGCTGCTCAACCTGCTCGAGGCGATTCGGCTCGGCGCGCGCATCGAGCACACGCTGCCGGGCCTGTACCGCGACCTCGAGGCACTGTCGCTGCCCGCGCTCGGCGCCGAGTTCGCCGCCGCGCGCTCGCGGCTGCGCGCCCCCGGCGCGAGCGCGGCCGACAGCCTGGCCGCGCTGCGCGAGCTGCCGCCTTCGGCGCAGGCGCCGGACTGGCCGTTCCTCGGCGCGCTCGAGCCGGCGCGCGCGCTCGCAGTGCGCGAGGCGAGGATCGAGCGCGACAAGCAGGCGCTGCGCGAGGCGCTCGAGCGCTGGAGCGAGGCGCGCGGCGAAGAGGGGCCGCCGCCCGACGGCGAAAGTCTCGAAGCCGGGATTTCGGGCGCGCCGGAGGAGGTGAAGCGCCTGGTCGAGTCGCTGCTGCAGGACCTGGGCGAGCTGCCGCAGGATTGCCTCGCGCCGGCCGCGGCGGGGGAGCCCCGGCCGGCGCCGGCGCAAGCCGCTGCCGCGGCCGACGAGGCCGAAGGCGGCGAGGACGACGCAGCGCTGCGCTACGACGAGTGGGACCATCGCCGGCGCCACTACCGCAAGGACTGGTGCGTGCTGCGCGAGCGCGAGGTGCGCCCGGGCGATCCGGGCTTCGTCGAGGCCGCGCTCGAGCGCTACCGGCCGCAGATCCGCCAGCTCAAGCGCTCGTTCGAGGCGCTGCGCGGCGAGGACAAGCGCCTGCGCGGCGAGCCTTTCGGCGACGACATCGACCTCGACGCGCTGGTGCGCGCCCGGGCCGAGCTCGCCGCCGGCGGCGAGCTCGGCGAGCGCCTGTTCGTGCGCCGCGCCCGGCGCGAGCGCGACATGGTGGCGCTTTTCATGGTCGACATGTCGGGCTCGACCAAGGGCTGGGTCAACGACTGCGAGCGCCACGCCCTGGTGCTGCTGTGCGAGGCGCTCGAGGTGCTGGGCGACCGCTACGCCATCTACGGCTTTTCGGGCCTGACGCACAGGCGCTGCGAGGTCTACCGGATCAAGCGCTTCGAGGAGCCCTACGACGAGGCGGTGCGCGAGCGCATCGCCGGCATCCAGGCGCTCGACTACACGCGCATGGGCGCGGCGATCCGGCACCTGTCGGGGATCCTCGCGCGCGAGCCGGCGCGCACGCGCCTGCTGCTCACGCTCTCGGACGGCAAGCCGGACGACTTCTCCGACGGCTACCGCGGCGAATACGGCATCGAGGACACGCGCCAGGCCCTGATCGAGGCCAGGCGCGCCGGCATCCATCCCTTCTGCATCACCATCGACCGCGAGGCGAGCGAATACCTGCCTCACATGTACGGCGCGGTGAACTACACCGTGGTCGCCGACGTCGCGCGGCTGCCGACCCGGCTCGCCGAGCTGTACCGGCGGCTCACCGCGTGAGCGGCCCGCGCCGCATCGCGCACCTCGACATGGACGCGTACTACGCGTCGGTCGAGCTGCTGCGCCACCCCGAGCTGCGCGGCGCGCCGCTGGTGATCGGCGGCCGCCGCGGCCTCGAGCGCCTGGCCGAGTATTCCGGCCGCGGCGTGATCACGACCGCCACCTACGAGGCGCGCGCCTTCGGCCTGCGCTCCGGGATGAGCCTCGCGCGCGCCGCCGGGCTGTGCCCGCAGGCGGTGCTGCTGCCGGCGGACTTCGACGAGTACCGCCGGGTCTCGCGCCTCTTCAAAGAAGCGGTGGCGCGCGTCGCGCCCCTGATCGAGGACCGCGGCATCGACGAGATCTTCATCGACCTCAGCGGATTCGGCGGCGAGGTGCGCGAGACCGCGCTCGCGATCAAGGCGGCGGTGCGCGAGGCGACCGGGCTTTCGTGCTCGATCGGCGTGGCGCCGAACAAGCTGCTGGCCAAGATCGCCTCCGAGCTCGACAAGCCCGACGGCCTGACCGTGCTCGGACCGGAGGACCTGGCGTCGCGGATCTGGCCGCTGCCCGCCATCCGCATCAACGGCATCGGGCCGAAGGCGGGCGAGAAGCTCGCCGCGGTCGGCATCCGCACCATCGGCGAGCTCGCCGCGGCCGAGCCGGCTTGGCTGATGGAGCGCTTCGGTCGCGGCTACGGCGCCTGGCTGCACGAGGCCGCGCACGGGCGCGACGAGCGCCCGATCGTCACCGAGCGCGAGCCCAAGTCGATCAGTCGCGAGACCACCTTCGAGCGCGACCTGCACGCCGTGCGCGACCGCGAGGCGCTCTCGGCGGCCTTCACCCGCCTGTGCGAGAAGCTCGCCGAGGACCTGCGGCGCAAGGGCTACCGCGGCCGCAGCGTCGGCATCAAGCTGCGCTACGACAACTTCCGCACC
>CAZLUX010000076.1:0-13473 GCA_964562815.1 uncultured Enterobacteriaceae bacterium | reverse complement strand
GTCGGCGATTCGGTCCTGCTCTCGGCCTACAACGGCGCGCACGGGTTTCCGACCTGCCGCCTGGTCCGCATCGACCGCCGCACGCTCACGGTGACGGGCCGCTACGACCTGCCGCCGCTGTGCGGCCACGCGGGCGGCCTCGCGTACGCCGGCGGCAGGCGCCTGTTCGTGGCCGACACCGAGCACCTTTTCGAGATCGACCTGGAAAAGGCCTTCGCCGCGAAGAGCGGCGGCGACGCGGTCGTGCGGACCCTTTCGCTGCCCTTTCCGCTGCGCGGCTCCTTCCTCGCCTACCGCGACGGCGCGCTCTGGATCGGCGTCTACACCAAGCCCGAGCCGGGCCGCGTCCTTCGCTTCCCCCTCAAGTTGATCGACGCGCACCCGCAATGGCTCGAGCTGCGCGAGGAGCAGGCGAGCGCCAGCTTCGCGACCGCGACGCGATCGCAGGGCGCGGCGTTCGACAGGGACGGCTTTCTCTGGCTCAGCCAGAGCAGCAGCCAGTTCGGCAGGCTGCAGAAGGTCGACCCCAAGAGCGGCAAGGTCCTGGCGAGCTATGCGGCGGTGGACGGAATCGAGGACCTCGGCTTCGACGCCGACGGCAGGCTGTGGGCCGTGAGCGAAGCGGGATCGAAGCGCTGGTTCAACTGGCCCACCTACTATCCGATCCTCTTTTCGATCGACGTCCGCGCCCTGCATTGAAGCCGGAACTTGAGCCACGTCAATAGAGGCTCGCGCACGGGAGGGTAGCGTCTTCGAAATCGCCGAGTCGACGGTGGATTTCCTCGAATGAAGCGAACCCTGATCGGCATCTTGCGCAACCGCTGGTTCCGCGCCGGCGCGTGGCTGCTCGCGGCCTACGCGTTGTTCGGCTTCGTGCTGCTGCCCTGGCTGATCGTGCGCTACTTGCCCGACATCGTCCGCGACGACCTGCAGCATCGCCAGGCGAGCGTCGCGCAGGTCGGGATCAATCCCTTCCTGCTCACGTTCGAGGCCAGGAACCTCAAGCTGGCCGAGCGCGACGGAACCCCGATCGTCGGCGTGCGGCGCCTGTTCGTCGATTTCGAGACATCCAGCCTGCTGCGCTGGGCCTGGGTGTTCGCGGACATCCAGGTCGACGGCCTCGATCTGAACTTCGTCACCCACCCGGACGGGCAGCTCAATCTGATGCAGCTCGTCGCCGACGCACGCGGCGACGTGCCGCCCGCGCCAAAGGAGGACAAGGCGCCGGTGCGGATGGTGCTGAGGCACGTCGTGCTGAGCGACGGCAGGTTGAGCTACGTCGACCGCTCCGGCCCCTCCACGGCGAGCGCGACGCTGGCGCCGGTCAATCTCGAGCTCGACGACGTTTCCACGCTGCCCGAACGCAAGGGCCCGTACACGGTGCAGGCGCGCCTGCCGGGCGGCGGCACCCTGCGCTGGCGCGGCGAGGTCTCGCTGCGGCCGGTCGCGTCGGAGGGGGAACTGAGCATCACGCAATTCAGGCCGGCGAACGTCTGGCGCTTCCTGCACGATCGAATCAGGCTCGACCTGCCGGAGGGCTCGGTCGATTTCGTGACCCACTATCGCTTTCTGCTCGCGGGCGGGAAGCCGCAGCTGCTGCTCGACGGCGCGAACCTGAAGCTCACCGACCTGGCGCTGCGCCTGCCCGGCGCGAAGCAGCCCCTACTCCATCTGGACAAAGCGGAGGTGAGCGGCGTCGGCTTCGATCTCCAGCGCCGCGAGCTCACCGTGCCGCAAGTGGATATCAGCGGCGGACAGGTGACGGCCGCCATCGCCCGCGACGGCACGCTCGACTGGCAGACGATCGTCGCGTCCAAAGCGACGCCGGAAGCGGCGCAGCCCGCGCGCGTTTCGGGAGGCGAGCCGTGGCGCGTCCGGCTCGACGCGCTGCGGGTGGCCGACGTCGGCGTCCGGGTGAACGACCAGAGCCGCGCCGAACCGCTCGCGCTGACGGTCGGCAACGTCTCGCTGCAGGCCGCGGCGCAGCTCGAGATCGGCACGGCCGGGACTCGCGTCAAGTCGAACGACCTCCACCTCGCGCTGAGCAAGATCGCGCTCGCGCGGCCCGCCGACAAGGCGCCTTTCGCAGCGCTCGACGACGTCACGCTCGAGGGCGAGGCGATCGACACCGGCAAGCGCGACATCGCGCTGCGCGAGCTGGCGGTGCGCGGCGGCGAAGCGAGGATTGCGCGCGACGCGCAGGGCAATATCGATCCGCTCGCGTCCCTGGCCGCGCGCGAACCCGCGCAGGGCTCCGTGGCCGAGCCCGGCGCCGCCTGGCATTTTCGCCTCGCTGCATTCAAGCTGGACGGACTGAAGGTCGCGCTCGCCGACCGCGGCTTCGAACCCGCGGTCGGCTACGAGCTGGCCGACGTTTCCGCGACGCTGGAGAACCTGAGCGACGACCTGCACGCCCCGGTTCCGTTCGAACTCGCGTTGAAGGTGACCCAAGGAGGAAGCCTGAGCGCCACGGGCAGCTTCGCCCCCGACGGCTCCGGCGCCGACGCGACGCTCAAGCTCACCCGGTTCAACCTGCTCCCGCTGCAGCCGGTCCTGGCGCACTCCGCCACGCTCAAGCTCAAGTCGGGCAACGTGTCGGCGTCGGCGAAGCTCAGGTACCGGGCCGGAAAATCGCGCCCGACGCTTCGCGCCGACGGCACGCTCGGCGTCGCCGACCTCGAGATCGACGAAGCCCAGGGCGGCGATCGCTTCCTGTCATGCAAGTCTCTCTCGGCGACCGGAATCCGGTTCCGACTCGCGCCGGACCGGCTGACGATCAACGAGATTCGCGTGCTCCGGCCCGGCGCGAAAATCACGATCTTCAAGGACCGCAGCGTCAACCTCGCCACGACCTTCAAGAAACGGCAAGCCCCATCCAAGGCTGCTTCCGGCACCGGCAATCCCTTTCCGGTGTCGGTCGAACGCGTGCGGGTGGAGAACGGCACGGTGGACTTCGCCGATTTGAGCCTGGTGCTGCCGTTCGCCGCGCGCGTCCGCGAGTTCGGCGGCGTGGTCACGGGCATCTCATCCGACCCGGCGAGCCGCGCCAAGATGAAACTCGAGGGACGGGTCGACGAAACCGGATTGGCGCGGCTCGACGGCGCCCTGAGCCCGTTCGCGCCCAAGCGCTTCATGGACCTGCGCGCCGTCTTCCGCAACGTCGAGATGCAGCCGATGACGCCCTACAGCGCGACTTTCGCGGGGCGCAAGATCGCCTCGGGCCGCGTGTCGCTCGACCTCGAGTACAAGATCAAGGACGGCAAGCTCGAGGGCAACAACAAGGTGGTGCTCGACAAGTTCACCCTGGGCGAGAGGGTCGAATCTCCGAACGCGCTGCACCTGCCGCTCGACCTCGCGATCGCGCTGCTGACCGACGCCGACGGCAAGATCAACGTCGCGGTCCCCGTGAGCGGCGACGTCGACAGCCCTTCGTTCAGCTACGGCCACCTGATCTGGCAGGCGATCGCGACGGTGATCAAGAACATCGTCACGGCGCCCTTCCGCGCCCTCGGCAAATTGCTGGGCGGCGGCACGGCCAAGCTCGACGCCGTGGCGTTCGACCCGGGCTCGGCGCGGGTCCTGCCCACCGAGCTCGACAAGCTGAAGAAGGTCGCCGAGGCGCTGAAGAAGCGGCCGAAGCTCAAGGTGATCGTCGACGGCCGCTACCAGGAAGCGGCGGACGGTAAGGCGCTGCGCGAGGACAAGGTGCGCCGCGAGCTGGCGGCGGCGCAGAAAGTGAAGCTCGCGCCGGGCGAGGAGCCGGGCCCGGTCGCGTTCGACAACGCCAGGACGCAGCGCGCGCTGGAAAAACTGATGGCCGCGCGCTCGGGCAAGGACGCGATGGCGCAGTTCACCGCCGAGTTCGAGAAGAAGACCGGCCGCAAGGCGAGCCGCGTCAATCCCGCACTCGCGCTGCTCGGCAAGGGCAGCGACGACCGCGAGTTCTACGAGGCGCTCTACCGGCGCCTGGTCGAGCTGCATCCGCTGCCGGGCGCCGAGCTGCGGGCACTGGGCGAGCAGCGCGCGAGCGCCGTGTCGCAAGCCCTGGTCGAGGATGCCGGAATCGACCCGCCGCGGGTCGCGATCGGCAAGACCGAGGCGACCGGCGAAGCGCCGGACAACACGATCGAGACTAAACTTCGACTGGACGTACTGGGAGCCAAGCCATGACCACCTACGAAACCCCGGGCTGCGCCTACTGCCCGAGCACCGTGCGCGCCTGCCGCCAGGGCGAAGGCGACGAGCGCGGGCCGGGCTTCTGCCCCTCCAAGATCGAGCCCGAGGCGATCCTCGAAGCCGACGCCTACCGCCGCGATCCCTTCCTCGAGCAGGTGGCGAAGGTCTCGGCGGTGGTCGAGAGCGAGGGCTACTGCAAGTGGACCCGGGTCGAGGAGATCTGCCAGTTCGCCAGGAAGATGGGCTTCAAGCGCGTGGGCATCGCCACCTGCATCAGCTTCGTCGACCTCTCGCGCGTGTTCAGCGCGATCCTCGAGAGCCACGGGCTGGAGGTCGCCTCGGTCGCGTGCAAGCACGGCGGCGTGCCGAAGGAGGAGGTCGGCCTCAAGGACGAGGAGAAGATCCGCCCCGGAACCTTCGAGCCGATCTGCAACCCGCTCTCGCAGGCCGAGCTGCTCAACCGCGCCGGCTGCGAGCTGAACGTGATCGTCGGCCTGTGCGTCGGCCACGACAGCCTGTTCATCCGCCACTCCCAGGGGCTGGTGACGACGCTGGTGACCAAGGACCGGGTGCTCGCCCACAACCCGGTGGGCGCCTTGCAGCTCGCCGACACCTACTACAGCCGGGTGTGGGGCCCGGACAGGCCCGAGAAGCTTCCGACCAAGCCGGTCGAGGGGCGCAGGAAGCCCGGCTAGGCCTTCAGCAGCACCAGGCCGTCGACCGCGACGGCGCCCTCGCGCTTGACGATCACGGGATTGATCTCGGCCTCGGCGACCGGCCGCCCCGGCACGAGCGCGAGGCGCGACAGCGCCGCGACCGTCTTCGCCAGCGCGCGCAGGTCGCCGCGCGGCAGTCCGCGGTAGCCGCGCAGCACGGCGAATCCCTTGACGCGCGCGATCATCTCTTCGGCTTCCTCGACGCTCACCGGCGCGAGCGCGAGCACGACGTCCTTGTAGATCTCGGCCATCACCCCGCCCGCGCCGACCAGCGCGAGCGGACCGACCAGCGGGTCGTCGCGGTAACCGACGATCGCCTCTCCCAGGCCGGACTCCATCGTCTGAACGAGAATGGAACTTCCCAGCTCGGAAAGCTGTTTGACTTTGACGTCGAAATCCTTTCGATCCTCGATTCCCAGGATCACCCCGCCCGCTTCGGTCTTGTGCGCGATCTCGGCCGACAGGATCTTCGCCGCCACCGGGTAGGGCAGTGCGTGCTCGAAGCCCGGCGCGCGCGCGACCTGCGACGCGGCGACCTCGATGCCGAGCGAGGCGAACAGCTCGAGCGCCTGTTTCTCGTCGTATTTTCGGTCTTGAATCTTCAATTCAATCCTTGATTCACTCCTTCGCGCCCTCGGCTCATTCCATGCAAAGTAAGCCTTGAACGCGTCGGCGCAGGCTTCCGGGGTGCGGAAGGCGGCCACGCCGCCGCGCGCGAGGAGCGCGAGCGACTGCTCGGCGTGCGGGGTGAGGAACGCGGCGAGCGGCTTGGCGGTGCGCGGCGCGCCGAGGATGGGCTCGACCGCGTGCTGAGGATGGAACATCGCCGAGGAGCCGACGACCGCGAGCACCGCGTCGCATTCGGGCGAGGCGAGCAGCCCGGCGAGCGTCGCGGCGTACTGGGAAGAAGTGCCCGCCATGGTCAAATCGATGATCGGCGCGTCGCTGCCCGGCGCCACCGTCTCGATGCCGGCCAGGCCGAGGCGGTCGACCACGCTCGCGGCGCCGCCGCCGGTGGTCGTCAACACCGCCACACGGGGAGCGCGGGAAAGGCTCGCCGGCGCGCGCCCGGCGACGAGCGGCGCGATCTCGATCAGCGTCTCGAGCATGTCGACGCGCAGGATGCCGCAGTCGCGGAAGTAGGCGTCGAGCGCGGCATCGCTGCCGGCGAGCGCGCCGGTGTGCGAGCGCGCCAGGCGCTCGCCGAGCGCCGAGCGGCCGAGCTTGTAGGCGACTACCGGCTTGCCCGCGGCGTGCGCGCGGCGCGCAGCGGCGGCCAGGCGCTCGGCGTCGCGCACCGTCTCGAGAAAGAGCAGGATCACGCGCGTGTCCGCGTCGTCGGCGAGCAGTCCGACCAGCTCGCCGACACCGAGGTCGGCCTCGTTGCCCACCGAGACCAGCTTGGCGAAGCCCAGCCCGCGCGCGGCGCCGCGCGAGAGCACGGTGCCGAGCATGGTGCCGCTCTGCGACACGATGCTCGTGCCGCCGGCGGGCAGCGCGTCCATCTCGAGCACCGCGTTGACCGTGAGCGCGAGCCGGCCCGGAATGTCGATCACGCCCATGCTGTTCGGCCCCAGCAGCCGCACGCCGAGCTGCCTTGCGCGGGCGACGAGCCGCGCCTGGCGCGCCGCGCCCTCGGGCCCGACGTCGGCGAAGCCGTCGCTGAAGATGCTCGCCACCGCGACGCCGCGCCGGCCGCAGTCCTCGATCGCCTGCTCGACCTCCGGAATCATGATGAAGGCGTGGTCGACCGGCGCCGGCGCGTCGGCGACGCTCCGGTAGGCCTTCGCGCCCTGCACCTCGGCGCGGGTCGGGTTGATCGGCAGCACCCTGCCCGCGTAGCCGTGCCTGGCGAGGAAGCGCTGCGGCCGCGCGGTGTTCTTCTTCGCGTCGCCCGAGGCGCCGACGAGCGCCACCGCGCGCGGCGCGAACAGCGCCCGGGCGAGATCGCTCATGCGCCGAGGTCCGGCGCCGTCTCCAGCGCCCACAGCCGCGCCAGCAGCTCGCGCGCCGGCGCTTCGCCCAGCACCGGGCCCGCGAGCTCGAGGTACTTGTCCTCGAGCTGGGCGTCGGTCAGCGGCGCATCGGGGTCGCCGATGCGCGTCGGCTGCAGCCACTCGCCGTGCCGGCCTCCGGCCGCGTCGATCGCGACGCGCGCCGCGCGCCGGCGCGGGAACGCGGCGTCGAGCTCCGGGTCGAGCGAGACGTCGATTCTCTTCATCAGCGCGCGCGTCGCGGGGTCCTCCCGCCGCGCGGGCTCGAACGCGGCGAAGCGCACGCTGCCGCCGGTGAGCGCGGTGGCGACGACGTACTTGAGCGAGAAGCGCGCCTCGGCCGCGGTGCGCGGCTCATCGATCCCGGCCACGTCGAGCGCCGCCTTGTAGGTGCCCACGCGCAGGCGCTCGATCTCGCCTGCGTCGATTCCCATCTTCGCCTTCAGCGCCATCGCGCCGTCGATCGCCGCGAAAGTGTGGCCGCAGCAGGTGTGGTTCTTGAACGTCATGCGCGTGACGTGGAAATCCCTGCCGAGGGTGGCGAGCGCGTTTTCCCAGTCGGGGCCGTCGCCCATGGCGCGGCCGTAGCCGGCCTCGCCCTCGATCACGTCGAGCGACCCCGTCACGCCCTCTTGCGCGGCGAGCGCGGCGGTGAGGCCGGCCTGGGCGGCGTTGCCCGAGTGCAGGGGCTTCGACATCGAATCGCCGCGCATCGCCTGCTGCAGCGCCGCCGAGAAGGTGGCCACCGTCGCGAGCGCGTGCGCGAAGCGGTTGCGATCGAGGCCGAGCAACTCGGCCGCGGCGGCGGCGGCGCCGAAGCAGCCGATGGTGCCGGTGTTGTGCCAGTAGCGGTAGTGCGCACGGCCCATCGCCGCGCCGATGCGGGTCGAGACTTCGTAGCCGACCGTCACGGCGCGCAGGAAGGCCGCGCCCGAAGCCCGCCTCGCCTGCGCCAGCGCGAGCGCGGCGGCGATCGTCGGCGCGCCCGGGTGGTAGATGCCGTCGCGGAAGATGTCGTCGACCTCGGCGGTGTGCGCGGCGGCGCCGTTGATCAGCGCCGCCGTGCGCGCCGGCGCCTTCCGGCCGAGCGCGAGCCGCGCCCCGCCGCGATCGAGCTCCTCGGCGAGCGCGCGCTCGAGCAGCGTCGCCGGCGCCATCACGGCGCCGGGATAGACCGCGGCGTGCCAGTCGATCACCGCGCGCTTGGCGTGGTGCAGCACCTCGGCCGGCGGCGCCTGCGTGCGGAATGTCTCCGCGAAGGCCGCGAAACGCTCGACCACGTGCAATCTATCGTTCATCCTCTCTCCCGGGCCGATTTATACTGTAGGGCGATACAGGAAACTTAGCTACATGCAATCGAAGCAGATGCAGACTACCGCATTCGAGTCCGAGCTGGCGGCGCTCATCGTCCAGGCGCTCAACCTGGAGATCAGTCCCGACGAGATCGATCCCGAGGCGCCGCTGTTCGGCGAAGGCCTCGGCCTCGACTCGATCGACATGCTCGAGATCGCGCTCGCCGTTTCGAAGAAGTACGGCTTCAAGCTGCGCTCCGACGACGCCGACAACGAGCGCATTTTCGCTTCCCTGCGGGCGCTGACCGCGCACATTGAAAAGCATCGCACCAAGTAGACGCGCCGTCATCGCGGTCTGCGCGGTCCTCCTCTATGCGCTCCTCAGCCGCGTCGCGCTGAAGTCGCTCCCCGAAGGCGCGGCGCTCAAGTGGGCGGTCTATGCGCCGCCGGTGCTGATCGACCTCGCGCTGTGCTGGCTGTTCGGCCGTACCCTGCGACGCGGCGCCGAGCCGCTCATCACCTCGTTCGCGCGCCACGCGCACGGCGGCGAGCTGCCGCCGGACATTCCCGCCTACACCCGGCGCGTCACGCTCGCCTGGACCCTGCTCTTCGCCGCGATGGCCGCCACGGCGGCGGCGCTGGCGGCGTTCGGCTCCGGGCGCGCCTGGACCCTGTTCGTCTACGTCGCCAGCCCGGCGCTGGTCGCGGCGCTGTTTCTCGGCGAGTTCGCCTGGCGCCGCGTGCGCTTTCGCCACCATCCGCGGCAGCGCCTCGCCGACATGATTCAGTACCTGCGCCTGCCGTCCACGCACGGGCTGCCGCTGCTCCGCCTGCACGCGCTGGACGACGCCGTCGCGCGCCGGCGCGGCGAGCCGATTCCGGCTTCCGCGCTGCTCGCCGACGCCGCCGCGCTCGCCGCCGCGCTGCCGCCCGGGCGCCACGTGCTCAACCTGTGCCGCGACCGCTACCACTTCCTGGTCGGCTACGCCGCCGCGCTGATCGCGCGGCGGCTCAGCCTGCTGCCGCCCGGCAGCGGCGAGGCCGCGATCCGAGACATCTGCCGCGACTTCGACGAGCTGTGCTGCGTCGCCGACCACGACGAGGTGCCCGGGGGCGTCGCGCTGATCCGCCCCACCGGGCACGCGCCGGTCGCCGCGCCGCGCGACATGCCGGCCTTCCCCGCCGCGCAGCCGGCGGCGGTGGTGTTCACTTCGGGCAGCACCGGCCGCCCGGCGCCGCACGTGAAGAGCTGGGGCTCGCTGGTGCGCGGCGCGCTGGCGCTCGGGCGCCACCTCGGGCTCGGCCCCTCGATCGCGCCGCAGATCATCGGCACCGTGCCGCCGCAGCACATGTTCGGCCTCGAGGCCACCGTGATGCTGACGCTGCAGTGGCGCGGCGCGGTCGACACCGGCCGCCCGCTGCTGCCTTCGGACATCAAGGCCGCGGTCGAAGCCGCGCCGGCGCCGCGCTGGCTGATGACCACGCCGCTGCAGCTGCGCGCCTGCGTCGGCGACGCGCTCGAGCTGCGCGGCGCGCTGCGCGGCGTCATCTCCTCGACCATGCCGCTCGACGTGCCGCTCGCCCGCGCCGCCGAAGATCTCTGGCGCTGCCCGGTCGAGGAGATCTACGGCTCGAGCGAGACCGGCATGATGGCGCTGCGGCGCGCCGCCCACGGCCCGTTGTGGACGCTTTGCGAAGGGCTCAGGTTCGAGGTTGAATCCGGCGCAACGCGCGTGTGCGGCGGACACCTCGATGCGCCCTTTACCCTCACCGACCGCGTCGAGTTCGAAGGCGAGCGCCGCTTTCGCCTGCTGGGGCGGATCGGCGACATGATCAAGGTCGCCGGCAAGCGCACCTCGCTCGAGGATCTGAACGCGCGGCTGCGCGCGGTGCCGGGGGTCGCCGACGGCGTGTTCTACATGCCGGAGGGCGCCGAGCGGCCGATGGCCTTCGCGGTGGCGCCTTCGACGAGCAAGGCGTCGATCCTGGACGCCTTGCGCCGCGACCTGGACCCGGTCTTCCTGCCGCGCCCGCTCCACCTGGTCGACGCGCTCCCCCGCGCGGCCAACGGCAAGGTCACGCGCGACGGGCTCGAGGCGCTGCGGCGCGGGCTGGCCGCGTCATGAGCATCGAGCTCGAGGCCGTCATCGACCCCGCGCATCCCGCGCTGCCCGGGCATTTCCCCGGCAACCCCGTGGTGCCCGCGGTGGTGCTGCTCGAGCGCGTGGCCGAGGCGATCGAGAGCGCCCTCGGTCCGCAAGCGCGGCTGCTCCGCCTGCCGTCGGCCAAGTTCCTCGCCCCGCTCGCGCCCGGCGAGCGGTTCCGGATCGTGATCGAGACGCCGGCGCCGACTTCGGTGCGATTCACGCTCGTTCGCGACGGCAAGGCTTTCGCCGTGGGTAGCGCGGAGATCGGCGCTTGAGCGCCTGGCTCTCGCAGCGCGAGCGCGGCAGCGTGGCGGCGATGCGCGCGCTGGTCTGGCTCACGCTCGCGCTCGGCCGCGGCGTCGGACGAGTGTTCCTGTACCCGATCTGCGCCTACTTCGCGCTGTTCTCGCGCGGCACGCGGCAGGCCTCGAGCGACTACCTGCGCCGCGTGCTGGGACGCCCTGCCGGCGTCGCCGACATCATGCGCCATTACCACGCCTACGCCTCGACCATCCACGACCGCGTCTACCTGCGCACCGGGCGCTACCGCCACTTCGACATCAAGCTGGACGCGCCGCCCGCCCTGCTCACCGACCTGCGCCATGGCCGCGGCTGCATCCTGCTCGGCTCGCACCTGGGCAGCTTCGAGATCCTGCGCGCGGCGGGGCTGGCCGAGGGCGCGCCGCCGGTCAACATGCTGATGCGCGTCGAAGGCGGGGAAAAGGTCAACGGCGTGATGGACGCGCTCGCGCCCGAGGCCGCGCCGCGCGTGATCCCGCTCGGGCATCCCGGGTCGCTGCTTCGCGCGCAGGAATGCCTCGAGCGGGGCGAGATCGTCGGCATCCTCGGCGACCGGGGGCTGCGCGACGAACGCACCTGCGGCTGCATGTTCCTCGGCGCGCCGGTGCGCTTTCCGCTCGGCCCGTTCCTGCTCGCGGGGCTGCTCCAGGCGCCGGTCGTCCTCGGCTTCGGCCTCTACCGCGGCGGCCGCCGCTACGAGGTCCACCTCGAGCCCTTCGCCGAGCGCATCGAGCTCGACCGGCGCGAGCGCGAGGCCTCGCTTCGGCCCTGGGTCGAGCGCTACGCCGCGCGGCTCGAGCACCACTGCCGCGCCGCGCCCTACAACTGGTTCAACTTCTACGACTTCTGGGCGCCGCGCTGAGCGGCCTCGGCGCGATCGCGCTCCTGCTGTTTCAGCACGCGGCGCAGCAGCTTGCCGGTGGGCGATTTCGGCAGCTGGTCGATGAACTCGACCGCGCGGATCTTCTTGAACGGCGCCACGCGCCCGGCGACCCAGGCCAACACCTCGTCGGCGCTGATCTCGCCTTTCTTCACGACGTAGGCCTTCGGCACTTCGCCCGCCTCCTCGTCGGCGATGCCGATGACGCAGGCGTCGGCGATCGCCGGGTTGGCGAGCAGGACCGATTCGAGCTCGGCCGGCGCGACCTGGAAGGCCTTGAACTTGATCAGCTCCTTGGTGCGGTCGACGATGAAGAAGTAGCCGTCCTCGTCGACGTAGCCGATGTCGCCGGTGCGCAGCCAGCCCTCGCGGTCGATCGTCGCGGCGGTGGCGCCGGCCTGGCCGAAGTAGCCCTGCATCACGATCGGTCCGCGCACCTGGATCTCGCCCTGCTCTCCGGTCGCGACCTCCTTGCCGCTGGCCACGTCGACGATCCTGCATTCCGTGTTGGGCATCAGCCGGCCGCCCGAGGCGGGCTTGATCTTGTCCTCGGTCGTCGGCCCGAGGTGGCTCGCGCCGCTCACCTCGGTCATGCCGTAGGCCTGCGAGACGCGGAAGCCCAGCCGCGCGTGGAGCGCATCGGCGACCGAGTCGCCCAGCGGCGCCGCGGCCGAGAACGCGCCGCGCACCTTCGAGAGGTCGAAGTTGTCGACGATCGGATGCTTGGCGAGCGCGAGCGCGATCGGCGGCACCACGTGCAGGATCGTCACGCCGTGCTTCTGCACCAGCTGCAGGTACTGCTCGAGGTCGAAGCGCGGCATCGTCACGACCGTGGCGCCCTGATGCAGGCTCAGGTCGAGGAAGGCGGTGATGCCGTAGATGTGGAAGAACGGCAGGAACGCGAGCACCGTGTCCTGCGGCGTGATCAGCTCGGCGTCGGTGACGCCCTTGATCGAGCAGATCTCGGCCACCAGGTTGTGGTGGGTGAGCATCACGCCCTTGGGCAGGCCGGTAGTGCCGCTCGAGTAAGGCAGCGCGACGAGGTCCTTGCGCGGATCGATCGCCGCTTCCGGCGCCGCGGCGCCGCCCGCGAGCAGGGCGGCGAACGGAGTCGCCCCTTCCGCCTCGCCGAAGACGAAGATCTCCTCGACCTTCGACTGCGCCGCGGCTTCGCGCGCGACGGCGAGGAACGGCGGCACCGTGACCAGGAAACGCGCCGCCGAGTCCTGCAGCTGCTTCGCCACTTCGGCGGCGGTGTAGAGCGGATTCACGGTCGTCACTACGCCGCCGAGCGAGGCCACGGCGTGGAAGGCAACCGCGTACTCGGGCAGGTTCGGGCTGAGAATCGCGAGGCGGTCGCCCTTCTCGAGGCCGCGCGCGGCGAGGCCCGCCGCGGCGCGCGCCACCAGCGCGGGCAGCTGCGCGTAAGTGATGGTGCGCCCGCTCGGCCCGTCGATCAGGGCCGGCTTGTCGCCGCGCGCCGCCGCGCCGGCGAGCACGAACCGGCTCAGCGGAGTCAGCGGAATCTCTACATCCGGATACTGGCTGCGAAACGGCATCTTCTCCTCCCCCCGGGTCAAGGACACTCTCTGGACTTCCAGCCTGCGGCGGCGCGTACCCGCGCCGCCCGCTCGATCGCCGCGGCGCCATCGTAGAAGGGCCTCGGCGCCAGCACAAGGCCGACGTCCGCCGCCTCCTCGGTCAGGATGCGCAGGTACTCGTCCATATGGTGCGCGGTGAAGGTGTTGATGTCGTGGAAAGCCACCACCAGCGGGATCGCGCCGCCGACCACCGGCAGCACGCCGGCGGCGATCTTCTCGCGCAGCCCGGCGAGCGCATCGCGGATGTGGCTGCGACGCCTGAAGCTCACGTCGAAGACGTAGATCACGCCGTCGTTCGCGCTGACGTCGGTCAGCAGCATGCGCAGGCCCAGCCTGCGGTAGGCGGCGAGCGTGCGCGCGTCGTAGT
>CAZLUX010000075.1:0-13691 GCA_964562815.1 uncultured Enterobacteriaceae bacterium | reverse complement strand
CGCCGTCCGAGCAGCCGTTGCCGAACGAGAAGCCGCAGGAGCCGCGCAGGTCGTAAGCGTCCTCGGCGTACTCGCGGTGCGTGGTGGGGATGACGAAGCGATCCTCGTAATTGGCGATCGCCATGATCCGGTACATGTCCTCGACCTGCGCCGCGCTGAGCCCCGTCTGCGCCAGCACCTCGGCGTTCTCGCGGCCCTCGACGTGGCGCGCGCGCATGAAAGCGCGCATCGCGAGCATGCGCTCCAACGCGAGCTTGACCGGCGCCTCGTCTCCGGCGGTGAGCAGGTTGGCGAGGTACTTGAGCGGGATCCTGAGCTGGGAGACGTCGGGAATCTCGCCGTTCGCGCCCAGCGCCCCGCTGTTGGCGGCGGCGCTGATGGGCGAGAGCGGCGGCACGTACCACACCATCGGCAGGGTGCGGTACTCGGGGTGCAGCGGGAACGCCACTTTCCATTCCATCGCCATCTTGTACACCGGCGAGCGCTGCGCCCCTTCGATCCAGGCCTCGGGTACGCCGTCCCGGCGCGCCTGCTCGATCACCGCCGGGTCGGACGGGTCGAGGAACACGCCGAGCTGCGCCTCGTAGAGCGCCTTCGGGTCGGCGACGCTCGCGGCCTCGCCGATGCGGTCGGCGTCGTACAGCAGCACGCCGAGGTAGCGGATCCTGCCGACGCAAGTCTCGGAACAGACGGTCGGCTGGCCCACCTCGATGCGCGGGTAGCAGAAGATGCACTTCTCGGCCTTGCCGCTCGACCAGTTGTAGTAGATCTTCTTGTACGGACAGCCCGAGACGCACATGCGCCAGCCGCGGCACTTGTCCTGGTCGATCAGCACGATGCCGTCCTCCTCGCGCTTGTAGATCGAGCCCGAGGGGCACGACGCGACGCAGGTCGGGTTGAGGCAGTGCTCGCACAGCCGCGGCAGGTACATCATGAAGGTGCGCTCGAACTCGCCGTAAACGGCCTTCTCGATGTCGGCGAAGTTGTAGTCGGCGCTGCGCTTGGCGAACTCGCCGCCCAGGATCTCCTCCCAGTTCGGCCCCCATTCGATCTTCTGCATGCGCTCGCCGGTGATCAGCGAGCGCGGCCGCGCCACCGGCGCGGCGGACGCGGCAGGCGCGTTGTGCAGGTGCTCGTAGTCGAAGGTGAACGGCTCGTAGTAGTCGTCGATCTCGGGCAGGTGCGGATTGGCGAAGATCTTGGCCAGCAGCGCGAGCTTGCCGCCCTGCTTCGGGCGAATCCTGCCCTCGCCGCTGCGCTCCCAGCCGCCGCGCCACTTGTCCTGGTTCTCCCAGTCCTTGGGGTAGCCGATGCCCGGCTTGGTCTCGACGTTGTTGAACCAGGCGTACTCCATGCCCTCGCGGTTGGTCCACACGTTCTTGCACGTGACCGAACAGGTGTGACAGCCGATGCACTTGTCGAGATTCAACACCATCCCGATTTGAGCGCGGACCTTCATGCTGCCTCCTTGGACGAGCCGTCCATCCAGTCCACTTTCGCCATCTTTCTCACGATGATGAATTCGTCGCGGTTGGCACCGACGGTGCCGTAGTAGTTGAAGCCGTAGCTCTGCTGGGCGTAGCCGCCGATCATGTGGGTCGGCTTCGGGCAGGTGCGCGTCACCGAGTTGTGGATCCCGCCGCGCGTACCCATGATCTCCGAGCCGGGCGTGTTCACGATCTTCTCCTGCGCGTGGTACATCATCACCATGCCCTGGGGCACGCGCTGCGAGACGACCGCGCGCGCGGTGAGCGCGCCGTTCAGGTTGTAGGCCTCGATCCAGTCGTTGTCCTCGATGCCGGCTTTCTTCGCGTCGAGCTCCGAGATCCAGACGATCGGCCCGCCGCGCGAGAGCGTCAGCATCAGCAGGTTGTCGGTGTAGGTCGAGTGGATGCCCCACTTCTGGTGCGGCGTGATGAAGTTGAGCACCACCTCGGGGTTGCCGTTCGAGCGGCTGCCGAGCAGCGGCTTGACCGTCTTGGTGTCGACCGGCGGGCGGTAGGCGACGAAACCTTCGCCGAAGGCGAGCATCCACGGGTGGTCCTGGTACAACTGCTGCCGGCCGGTGAGCGTGCGCCAGGGGATCAGCTCGTGCACGTTGGTGTAGCCGGCGTTGTACGAGACGTGCTCCGACTCCAGGCCGGACCAGGTCGGCGACGAGATGATCTTCCTCGGCTGCGCCTGGATGTCGCGGAAGCGGATCTTGTCGTCCTCGCGCGGCTTCGCCAGGTGCGTGTGATCGCGCCCGGTGACGGCCGACAGCGCCTCCCAGGCCTTGACCGCGACCTCGCCGTTGGTCTCCGGGGCGAGCGACAGGATCACCTCGCAGGCGTCGATGTCGGTTTCTATTCTTGGATTTCCGCTTGAGGTCTTACCATTCAACGAAGCCAAAGACTTCACCTCGTGCTCCGTGTTCCAGGCGATGCCCTTGCCGCCGTTGCCGACCTTCGCCATCAGCGGCCCGAGCGAGGTGAAGCGCGCGTAAACGTTCGGGTAGTCGCGCTCGATCACCGCGACCGCCGGCATGGTCTTGCCGGGAACCGGCTCGCATTCGCCCTTCTTCCAGTCTTTCGGCTCGAACGGCTGCCCGAGCTCGCCGGGCGAATCGTGCATGAGGGGCGTCAGGACGACGTCCTTCTCCACCCCCAGCTGGCCGGCCGCCAGCTCGGAGAACTTCTTCGCGATGCCTTTGTAGATTTCCCAGTCGCTCTTCGACTGCCACACCGGATCCACCGCCTGCGACAGCGGGTGGATGAACGGGTGCATGTCGGAGGTGTTGAGGTCGTTCTTCTCGTACCAGGTCGCGGTGGGCAGCACCACGTCCGAGTACAGGCAGGTGGTCGACATGCGGAAGTCCAGCGTCACCAGCAGGTCGAGCTTGCCGTCTGACACTTCGTCGCGCCACTCGACCTCGACCGGCTTTTCGCCCGCGCTCGCGCCGAGGTCCTTGCCCTGCACGCCGTTCTGCGCGCCGAGCAGGTGCTTGAGGAAGTACTCGTGGCCCTTGCCCGAAGAGCCGAGCAGGTTCGAGCGCCAGACGAACAGGTTCCTCGGGAAGTTGTCCGGGTGGTCCGGATCCTCGCAGCTCATGCGCAGGCGGCCGCTCTTCAGCTCGCGCGCGACGTAGTCCTTGGGCTCGAGCCCGGCCTCCGCAGCGGCCTTCGCGATCGACAGCGGGTTCGCCTGCAGCTGGGGCGCCGACGGCAGCCAACCCATGCGCTCGGCGCGCACGTTGAAGTCGATCAGGCTGCCGCCGTAGCGCTGCGCATCGGCCAGGGGCGAGAGGATCTCGGCCACCGAGAGCTTCTCGTAGCGCCACTGGTCGGTGTGCGCGTAGAAGAACGAGGTCGAGTTCATCTGCCGCGGCGGGCGCGCCCAGTCGAGCGCGAAGGCGAGCGCGGTCCAGCCGGTCTGCGGCCTGAGCTTTTCCTGGCCGACATAGTGCGCCCAGCCGCCGCCGGACTGCCCGACGCAGCCGCACATCACCAGCAGGTTGATGATCGCGCGGTAGTTCATGTCCATGTGGTACCAGTGGTTCAGCCCCGCGCCGAGGATGACCATCGACTTGCCGTGAGTCTTGTCGGCGTTGTCGGCGAACTGGCGCGCGACGGCAATCACGTCGGCGCGCTTCACGCCGGTGATCGCCTCCTGCCAGGCCGGGGTATACGGCACGTCGTCGTCGTACGAGGCCGCGACGTTCGATCCGCCCAGCCCGCGGTCGATGCCGTAGTTCGCGAGCAGCAGATCGTGCACGCTCGCCACCAGCGCCTCGCCGTCGGCCAGAGCAAGCTTCTTCGCCGGGACTTTGCGCACCAGCACGTCCGAATGTGCGCTCGAGGCGAAGTGCTCGTGCAGCTGGCCGCCGAAATACGGGAACGCGACGTCGACGGCGTCGTCCTTGACCTCGAGCAGCGACAGGCGCGGCCGGATCTCCGCCCCGGCCCCGCTCTTCTCCTCCAGGTTCCACTTTCCCTTCTCGCCCCAGCGGAAGCCGATCGAGCCGAGCGGGACCGCGAGCGCCCCGCTTGCCTCGTCGACACACACGGTCTTCCACTCGGGGTTGTTGGTCTCGCCCAGCTTGTCGGCGAAGTCGGAGCAGCGCACGAAGCCCTCGGGCACGTAGTGCCCGCCCTTCTTCACCAGGCGCACCAGCATCGGCAGGTCGGTGTAGCGCCGCGCATAGTCGCGGAAGTAGTCGCTCGGGCGCTCGAGATGGAACTCCTTCAGGATCACGTGGCCCATCGCCATGGCGAGCGCCGCGTCGGTGCCTTGCTTCGGATGCAGCCACAGGTCGCCGAACTTCGCCCCTTCCGCGTAGTCCGGGAAGATCGAGACGATCTTGGTGCCCTTGTAGCGCGCCTCGGTCATGAAGTGGGCGTCCGGCGTGCGCGTCTGCGGCACGTTCGAACCCCACATGACGATGAAGCCGGCGTTGTACCAGTCGGCCGACTCGGGCACGTCGGTCTGCTCGCCCCAGGTCATCGGCGAGGCCGGCGGCAGGTCGCAGTACCAGTCGTAGAAGCTCATGCACACGCCGCCGATGAGGGACAGATACCGGCTGCCGGCGGCATAGGACACCATCGACATGGCCGGAATCGGCGAGAAGCCGATCACGCGGTCGGGGCCGTACTTCTTCACCGTATAGACGTTTGCCGCGGCGACGATCTCGTTCACTTCCTCCCACGTGGCACGCAGGAAGCCGCCCAGCCCGCGCTGGCGCTTGTACGACGGGTCGCCTTCGGCGATGGATTTCCAGGACTCGAGCGCGTCATGGCGCTTCCTCAGCGCTCTCCAGGACTGCAGCAGCGCGCTGCGCACCATCGGGTACTTGAGGCGGTTGCCGCTGTACAGGTACCAGGAGTACGAAGCGCCGCGCGAGCAGCCGCGCGGCTCGTGGTTCGGCATGTCGGGCCGCGTGCGCGGGTAGTCGGTCTGCTGGGTCTCCCAGGTGACGATGCCGCCCTTGACGTAGATCTTCCACGAACAAGAACCGGTGCAGTTGGTGCCGTGGGTGGAGCGCACGATCTTGTCGTGGCTCCAGCGCTGGCGGTAGGCGTCCTCCCAGCTGCGGTCCTCGCTGCGCACCTCGCCGTGGCCGTCGGCGAACTTCTCGGTCGAGGCGGTGAGAAACTTCAGGCGGTCGAGAAAATGGCTCATCAGGATATCCTCAGCAGGGCATTTCCGCGCCCTTGCGGCTGTAGTACCACCAGGTCACGGCGATGCAGGTCAGGTAGAACGCGATGAAGAGGTAGAGCGCGGCTTCCGGCCCGCCGGTGATCGAGATCGAGGTGCCGTAGCTCTTGGGGATGAAGAAGCCGCCGTAGGCAGCGAACGCCGAGGTGAAGCCCAGCACCGCGGCGGCTTCCTTGTTGGCGTCCTTGACCGCCTGCTCCTCGGCCGCGGCGCCCTTGCCGGCCGCATCGCGCATGCGCTCGGTCAGGAAGATCACCGGGATCATGCGAAAGGTCGAGCCGTTGCCGATCCCCGTGGTGAGAAAAAGCACCAGGAAGCAGATGAAGAAACCGGCGAAGCTGCCGCCCGAGCCGCCCGAGGGCAGGAACCAGAGCACGCCCACCACCGCGAGCGCCATCACCACGAAGTTCCAGAACGTCACCACCGCGCCGCCCAGCCGGTCGGCGAGCCAGCCGCCGAACGGCCGCACCGCCGCGCCGAGCAGGGGGCCGACCCACGCGTATTGCAGCGCGTTGACGGCGGCGAACTGGGACCTGATGAGCAGCGGGAAACCCGCGGCGTAGCCGATGAACGAGCCGAAGGTCCCAAGGTAGAGCCAGCACATCAGCCAGTTGTGCTTGCGCTTGAAGATCACCGCCTGGTCGCGGACGGAGGCCTTGGCGTCTGCAATGTCGTTCATGCCGAGCCAGGCCGCGATGGTGAAGATGACGATGAACGGCACCCAGACGAAGGCTGCGTTCTGCGCCCAGATCTGGGCCGTCTGCCCGGCGGCGTTGACGATGGTCTGCGGGCCGCCGGCGAAGGGACCGTAGACGCCCGCGGCCACGACCAGCGGCGCGAGGAACTGCACCCCCGAGACGCCGAGGTTGCCGAGCCCCGCGTTCACGCCGAGCGCCGAGCCTTTCTGCTCCTTGGGGAAGAAGAAGTTGATGTTCGCCATGCTCGAGGCGAAGTTGCCGCCGCCGAAGCCGCACAGCAGCGCCAGCACGAGCAGCGTCCCGTAGCTGGTTGTCGGGTCCTGGATCGCGATGCCGATGCCGAGCGCCGGCAGCAGCAGAGACGCGGTGGAGATCGCCGTCCAGCGCCGGCCACCGAACACCGGCACCATGAAGGAGTAGAAGATGCGCAGCGTCGCGCCCGAAAGCCCGGGCGCGGCCGCGAGCCAGAACAGCTCGTTGGGCGTGAATTTGAAGCCGAGGGCTGGCAGGTCGACCGCGACCACGCTCCAGAGCTGCCAGACAGCGAAGGCAAGGAACAGCGACGGCACCGAGATCCAGAGGTTGATGGTGGCGATGGCTTTGCCCTGCTGCTGCCAGAACGCCTTGTCTTCCGGCGTCCAGACGGCGAGGGTCTTGCCGAGGTGCTTGGTGACGGGGGTTGAGCTGGCCATGGCGGCTCCTCAGTTCAGTTACTCACAGTAGATCTCGGATTCCTTGCGCCGGTACCAGTACCAGGTGCCGAGCACGCAGCTCAGGTAGAAGGCGATGAACACGTACCACGCGGCGTGCGGGCTGCCGCTCGCCTGGAGCGCGATGCCGACCACCACCGGGATGAAGAACAGCCCGAACGCGGCGATCGCCGCCGTGAAGCCGAGCGCGACCGAGGCCTCGATCTCGCCCTCGCGCTTGGCCCGCGCCAGGGCCTCCGCGTCGCCGCCCCGCGCGCGCTGCGCGTGGAGCTTGTGGAACACCGTCGGCACCATGCGGAACACCGACCCGTTGCCGATGCCGGTGGCGAGGAAGAGCACCAGGAACGCGGCGTAGAACCGGCCCGCGGATCCCGGGTCGGAGGCGCCGGGCAGGAAGGCGAGCACCGCCACCGAGGCGAGGAACATGACGACGAAATTCCACAGCGTCACGCGCCCGCCGCCGACGCGGTCGGAGATCCAGCCGCCCAGCGGCCGGATGAGGGCACCCACCAGCGGGCCGACGAAGGCGTACTTGAGCAGCCCGGAATCCGGGAACTGCGTGGCGAGCAGCGTCGGAAACGCGGCGGCGAAGCCGATGAACGAGCCGAACGTGCCGCCGTAGAGCCAGCCGAGCATCCAGGAGTGCTTGCGCCGGAAGATCGCCGCCTGCTCGCGGAAGGTGGCGCGCACACCGCGGATGTTGTGCATGCCGAGCCAGGCGGCGAGCGTCGCGAGCAGGATGAACGGCACCCAGATGTAGCCCGCATTCTGCAGCCAGACGTGGCTGATCGCCGGGTCGCCGTAGCTCTGCGGGGTGCCGCCCATGAAGGCGAGCGCGCCGCCGTAGATGGTGACCGGGACCACGGCCTGCATCACGCCGACGCCGAGGTTGCCCGCGCCCGCGTTCCAGCCGAGCGCCGAGCCCTGCATGCGCTTCGGGAAGAAGAAGCTGATGTTCGCCATGCTCGCCGAGAAGTTGCCGCCACCCAGGCCGCAAAGCAGCGCGATGGCCACGAACACGACGTAGTTCGTGCTCGGATCCTGCACCGCGAGCGCCATCCACAGGGTCGGCAGGAGCAGCGACGCCGTGCTGAACACGGTGAAGTTGCGGCCGCCGAAGATCGGTACGACGAACGAGTACGCGAGCCGCAGCGCCGCACCGGAGAGGCCCGGCAGCGCGGCGAGCCAGAACAGCTCGCCGGTCGAGAAGCGGAAGCCGGCCTTGGGCAGCTCGATCACGACCACGCTCCAGACCATCCAGACCGCGAACGACAGGAACAGCGCCGGCATCGAGAACACGAGGTTCCGCAGCGCGATCCGCCGGCCGACGCTGCGCCAGAAAGTCTCGTCGTCGGGCCGCCAGTCGACCAGCCAGCTGCCGACCGCGGCGCGCGCATCGAGCAGATGCCCGCGCACCAGCTCGTCGCGAAGCCGGGTGTCCTTCTCGAGGATCGCCTCGCGCTCGCTGCGCGCGGCGGCCCAGGTCCAGATCATCACGCCGCCGAGCACGGCGTACATCAGCATGAACGTGCTGGAGCGCACCTGCGTGGCGTCGGCCGCGATGCCGAACATGATCGGCAGCGAGAACCCCCCCAGGCCGCCGATCACGCCCACCAGGCCGCCGACCGAGCCCATGTTGTCCGGGTAGTAGTCGGCGAGGCTGCGGTAGACGCTCGCCTTGCCGATGCCCTGGGCGATGCCGACGATGAAGGCCAGCACCGTGAAGAGCACCACGCCCACGCCGATCTCGATGCTGTAGTCGCCCTTGATGCCGTGAACGATCAGCGTGGTCGACGGATACGACATGAAGAACAGGCACACGATGCAGACCCAGAACACCCACCAGGTGACGGTGTTGCCGCCCCACTTGTCGGAGGCGAAGCCGCCCGCGGCGCGGATCAGGCCGGAGGGCAGCGTGAAGATCATGGTGATCAGCGCTGCGGACTTGAGACTCAGCCCGTACTCGGCGATGTAGTATTTCGGCAGCCAGAGCGCCAGCGCGACGAAGCCGCCGAACACGAAGTAGTACGCGAGGCCGAAGCGCCAGACGCGCGCCTCGGTGAGCGGCGCGAGCTGCTGCGCGAGACTCAGGTGTGTCTTGTTGCGGCTGCGCTCCGCGTGCTTCGGGTCCGGGAAGGTGAAGATCCAGAACACCACCGCCATGACCAGCATGGCGACCGAGTACACCTGCGGCACCGCGCGCCAGCCGAAGGCGACCAGGATCAGCGGCGCGACGAGGTTGGTGACCGCGGCGCCCGCGTTGCCGGCGCCGAAGATGCCCATCGCGGTGCCCTGCTTCTCCTTCGGGAACCAGGCCGAGGTGTAGGCGATGCCGACCGCGAACGAGCCGCCGGCAAGGCCGACGAACAGGCCGATCACGAGGTACTGCCAGTATTGCGTCGCGAAGGCGAGGCCGTAAGTCGGGATCGCGACCAGCAGCATCTGGATGAAGTAGACGATGCGCCCGCCGTAGCGGTCGGTGAGCACGCCGAGCGGCAGCCGCACGAGCGAGCCGGTCAGGATCGGCGTCGCCACGAGCAGGCCGAACTCGGTGTCGTTCAGCCCGAGCTCGCTCTTGATGCGGATGCCGATGATCGAGAACATGGTCCAGATGGCGAAGTTGACCGTGAAGGCCAACGTGTTCATCGTGAGGACCGAATAGCTCCTTGCCTTGTCGGTGGCGAACATGACGTGCGCTCGGGGTGAGGTTTGGCTCCGAGTCAGGAGTTGAGATTTGTGATCGCCCGGATCTCGCCCACCCGGTACTCCCGGTCGTTCGGGGTCCGAATGGTCAGGGTCTTGCACGAGGCGGGGCGGGTCGGTTCCGTGGACATGGCCAACTTCCTGTTTCTCCTAGCTAATCGCTCGCGGGAGCCTTGCGGCGCGGCTGTCGCTTAACTTACGTGCCGCGTGCCGCGCGCCACATGATCCATATCAAGCGATTCGATGTTGCCCCTGCCGCCTAGCTATTAGGGGATACGGGATTCTCGGCACGCGCGCGGATTCGCTTGACTCACATCAAGGGCGAGAGCGCTCTGCGCCGCGAACAATCCGCCGACACAACCACGCGGAGCGAGAGCGCCATGTCGGGAGTCGCGGAATCTCTGTCGCAGCACCACCGCTACTGCGACCGCTTCTTCGAAACAGCCTTGGATGCCGCCGGCAGATCGGACTGGGGAACATTCACGAGCAAGATCGCGGCCCTGAAAGACGCGCTGGAGCAACACATTGCCTTCGAGGAGCAGGAGCTCTTTCCGGCATTCGAAGAGGCGAGCGGCATGCGCGCAGGGCCGACGGAAGTGATGCGCATGGAGCACATCGAGATGCGCGACCTGCTGGATGCTCTCGCAGCCGCCCAGCCGCGCGTCGACCCGGAAGGCTGCCGCGCCGAGCTGGAGCACCTGCGTGCTCTTCTGCAGGCGCACAACGTCAAGGAAGAGGCCGTCCTCTACCCCGCCTGCGACCAGCTGCTCGGCGCACGCGACGATCTGATTTCCGGGGCCCGGGCCCTCAACGAGCGGACGCTGTCGGGCGCGTCGCGCTGATTCCGCGCCTCAGTCCGTTCCGCCGCGCAGGCGCTCCGGATCGGGAATGCGCACCAGGCGACCTTCCATCTCGATCAAGCCCTGTGCCTCGAGATCGTGCAGGATGCGCGAGAAGTGCTCCGGCGTCATGTTCAGACGCGATGCGATCACGTTCTTGCCCGGCGTGAGCTCCACTTCCGCCCGGCCGGCGCCGACATCGTCCGGCAGGTCCCTGAGCAGATAGCCGATCACCCGCTCGAAGCCCGAGCGCAGGGTATAGGCCTCGACATCGCGCACCAGTCCGTGCAGGCGCTGCGACAGCCCGGAAAGCATGCGGCGCGCGAATCCCGGGTCGCGCGCGAGCTCCTCGTTCACGGTTCGCTTCGCCACGTGCAGGAGCATCGAGTCGCTGAGCGCCCTAGCGAACACGATATAGGGCTTGTCGAGAAACATGAGCGCCTCGCCGAAACTCTGTCCGGGACGCACGATCTCGACGATCTTTTCCACCCCCTGCGGAGAGGTAAAGCCGAGCTTCACCTGGCCGTAGACGACGACGTGAAAGCCCGTAACGGGATCGCCCCTGTGGCACACCTCCTCGCCTTTGCTGACGTGCAGCGTCTCGGTGCCGGCGGCGATCCGGTCGAGTTCCGCCGCCGTCATTTCGCTGAACAGCGGCAGATTGGCGAGAAACGCCTGGACCTTGATCCGTGGGTGCCGGGGCTTGTGGGACGGCTCACCGCCGCTCGGCGTCTGCTTCTTGTCGGCTTCCGATTCCATCCGGAGAGGCGGTCCAGTGGCCTGTGCTAGTGAGGCAATCTGGCGGAGAAAGGGATTCTCCCCGGGAGTCCTCTCATCTCCGGGAAAACGCACTGCTCCACCGCGAAGTGTTACTGCAAAGTGTAGCAGTACGGGGTTGCTTCGGTAAGCATTCAATCCTGATTGACTACCTCCCGCAAGCGGCCACGACCGCCTCCGCCAAGACCGCGGCGCAGATGTGCGACGACCCGATCTCAGCACAGCGCGGTCTTCTCCCGCGCCGCCGCCGCTTCTTCTGAGGCCTCGGGTACACTGACGAGTTCGACGTCAAGATGGCCAAGTTAGCCCCACCCTCCAGTCTCGACCTGCGCGCAGTCGCGCTGCTCGAGGGACTCTCGCCGGAGCGCCTCGAAGCGCTCGCACGCGATTGCGCGTGGCGCAACTTCAAGGCCGGGCAGCGCATCATCTCGCGCGCGGACCCAGGCCGCGATCTGTACTTCATCGTCTCCGGGCGTGTGCGCGTCACTACCTATTCCGCGGCAGGCAGGCAGGTGACGTTCCGCGATTACGATGCTGGCGAGCACTTCGGCGAGGTAGCGGCGATAGACGGCATGGCGCGCTCGGCGGATGTGGTGG
Organism: uncultured Enterobacteriaceae bacterium; assembly: GCA_964562815.1. GTDB lineage: Bacteria > Pseudomonadota > Gammaproteobacteria > Burkholderiales > SG8-39 > DAHVFK01. The sequence goes on along the minus strand of CAZLUX010000075.1, from coordinate 2,174 downwards.
GCTTGGAGCCGGGACTGCTAGCTTCGCTGCCGGCTTCAACTCTGCAGCGGCTGCTGCGCGAGGAACCGGCGCTCGCCGAACGGCTGCTGCGCGACCTTGCGCGCTTGGTGCGGCGCCTTTCGGAGCGCGTCATCGATCTGAGCACGCTCGGCGTGCCCCAGCGGTTGCACGCAGAAGTGCTGCGCTTGGCGCACCAAGCGGGCGTAAAGGGCAACCGCGCGCGCATTGATCCATCACCCAAGCACGCGGATCTCGCCGGCAAGGTGAGCACCTATCGCGAGCAGGTAACGCGTGAGCTCTCGCTGCTCGCCAGGCGCGGGGTGCTGGGCAAGGACGGCCGAGCGCTCGTGGTGCTCGACGTGGCGCGCCTACAGAAGATGGTCGAAGAGGTGAAATCCGGTGCGTAAACGCACATTCAGGGAGCGCACGGTTCTCTAAAGTGGGCTCATTGCTGCAGCGATACCGCTGCACCTGATCAACCCACTCAAAAAGGAACCACACCATGAAACGCCAAATCATCGCGATTGCCCTTACCGGTCTGTTCGCGTTACCCGCCTTCGCCAACGAGGAGATGGACTACCCCCCGCAGGCGACCACGACCGTCCCGGCAAAGACCACGGCGCAGGTGCGCAACGACCTGATCGACGCGCAGCGCGCCGGCGGCATCGTCGTCAACGCCGAGCTCGGGACGACCGCGAAGTCGATGCGGACCGCCGGCAACATGTCGCGCGCCGAGGTATTGGCCGAGCTGATCGACGCGCAACGCAGCGGCAACACCGTCGCCAACGCCGAAAGCGGCGAAAAAGTGAATCAGCTGTAAGCGAGACAGCCCCACCGGCAGCGCCGCGGCATTTCGCGGCGCTGTTTTTTTAGGCGATCACGACGAGTGCCAGCGACGCGTCGACGCCGGCCACCTGCTGTCCGTCCGGGAGTACGCGACAGCGTGCGTCCGCATAGCCTTGTGCGCGCGCCATGTCGAGCGCGAAGCGCGTGGTAAGCGCCCGAACGCCCATCTTCCTGGTGTGCGCCTGAAGTTTCGCCGCGTGGTTCACGGGTTCTCCAAGCACGGCGTACTCGAACTTGCCTTCCTCGCCGATGGTGCCGCAAATGACGGCACCGACATCCAGGCCAATGCCCACCTCCGGCGCGCAGTTTCCGCGCGCGCAGCTATCGACGAGCCAGCGCCCGACCCCGTCCACCACCGCTTCGGCACAGCGCAGCGCGTCCGCGGCATAAGTGTCGGTGGGGCGTATCGCGCCGAAGGTCACCATGATCCCGTCGCCAAGGTAAGTAATGACGGCGCCGCGATGGCGCTGGATGATCGGTACTGCTAGGCGCTGAAACTCACCTACCAGCGAAATGAGCTCGTTCGGAGTGAGGCTCGACGCAAGCCGGGTGAAGCCGCGCAGGTCGATGAACATTACCGCTGCATTTCGTGCCTTGCCCTTGCCGGGCATCAGGAGCTCATCGGCCTGGATCAGCTCCTCGGCGACTTCCGGCGAAAAATAGCGCATCAGCTGCGCTGACGAGGCTTGCATCGCGGCGGCCCGGTCAAGCAGCTGGCGGCTGCGCGACACCGCTAGCGCAAGTAGCAGCGAAACGAGGACCAGCGACACTATCTTGTCCACTTCGCCGCCGATGAGGATCTTTGCCGCCGTCATGTACTCGACGTAGTCGTGCGTGACCAGCGCCATGCCCCCTGGCGCGCCGAGGGCGTAGAGCAGCAGGGCGAGCCAGCCAAGCACTGCAGTGCCTCCGGCGAGCAGCACGTAGGCAGGGGAAAAAGAGAGCGTACGCAGCGCAATGAAGATGAAGAAATAGGCAAAGGTCGGCGCCTTGAGGTAGAAAGCCGCGGGCTGACCGTACTCGATGTGGAAGCCCCAGATCGTGAAGGAGAGCAACGCCATGTCGGCGATCACGGAGGCGACGCGCAGCGGCGGCGTTAGCCGGTCGGCATAGGCGAGCCGCAGTCGCAGCGCGGTAAAGGCGGCGTAGATGCCGATCGCCCAGGGCGCCGGCCGGAAGATCAACTCCACCGGCGACGTGCTTGGCGCGACGATGTAAAGCGCCGCCAGAGTGGCAATGATGATCGCCTGCACCCAACCGGTGAGGATCTCGCTCCTTGCGCGTTCCGCCTCGATCACGCGCAGAACGCGCGCGGGCAGGCGCGGCTC
>CAZLUX010000074.1:10163-13743 GCA_964562815.1 uncultured Enterobacteriaceae bacterium | reverse complement strand
CTGACCGCCATCCCCGCGCGCACGTCCTGCTGGATGCCGTACTGCGCGAACGGATAGCGAAAGCCGTTCTTCGCCAGCGCGCGCATGCCGGCGATCGCCTGGCCGAGCTGGTCGGGCGGCAGCGCCATCAGCATCTCGTCGTCGAGCACCCCGCCGTAGCGCCGCTCGGCGAAGCACGGAATCGACAGGCTCGGCTCGCGCGTGGCGAGCGCGCGGCCCCAGGAGTCGGCGCACGCGGACTCGCCCACCACGCTCCAGTCGAAGCGCTTGTAGCCCGACCACTGCAGGCCGTTGATGAAATAGATCATCGCCCCCGGCGTGGCGTAGAAGAGCGCGATGTCGGGCGGGTCGAGCCTGCCCGGCGCGAGCGGCGACACCGCGAGCGCGGCGTACTTTCCCTTCGGCACCAGGCTCATCGCCGCCTGGTGCCGGCCCGCGTCTTCGAGGCTCGCGAACCAGACTCCGACCATGTGCTGCCCGGAGCGCCACTTCTCGTCCTGGCCGCCCAGCCCCACCACCGAGCGGCACTGGTCGCCGACCAGGTCCTCGGCGGTGACGCCGACCGTCCAGCCCAGGCGCGCGGCCTGCGCCACCACCTGGTCGAGCGTGTGAATCGACTTCGGGCGGCGGATCTTCGGCACCGCCTCCATCGCCTCGCGGCTCTCGAACAGCTTCATGCCGAACGGCACCGCGCGCAGCCGCAGCAGCTGCTCGAGCTCCGCGGCGAGTTGCGGCCAGTCGATTTCATGCGTGCTCATCGTCTGCCTCCTGCACCGAACCGTACCACTTGCGTCCGCACCGGCGCGCACTGGACACAATGATAAGACCGTTCCTGTCCGGCTCCGCGTTTCTGGATTATTCTGCGCGCTGAGACTGCGCGCGGACCCCCGAGGCATGGCGGAACCAGAGACGAGACTGCGACATGGACATGCGGCGTAAGGTCCCCCCGGACCTGCTCTCGATCGAGCACGCCATGGACGGGATCCATGTCGTCGACACGAAGGGAAACGTCGTTACGGTCAACGCGGCGTTCTGCGACATGCTCGGCTATTCCCGCGAGGAGCTCCTCGCGATGAACGTGCGCGACTGGGACGCGCAGTGGAACAGCGAGGAAATCTCGGCCAAGATCGCGCAGCTCGTCAAGCAACGCGGCGTATTCGAGACCCGGCATCGCCGCAAGGACGGGAACGTGATCGACGTCGAGGTCTCGGTGGTCGCCTCGATCGTCGACCAACAGACGCTGCTGTTCTCCAGCGCGCGGGACATCACCGCGCGCAAGCGTGCCGAGGCCGGCCTCCTCGAATCCGAAGAGCGGTTCCGCTGCATCGTCCAGCAGTCGATCGCCGGGGTATACGTCATCCAGGACGACGTCATCGCCTACGCCAATGCCAGATTCGCGGAAATCTTCGGCTATGCGTCGCCGCAGGCGCTGGTCGGCCGGCTCATCGGGACCCTGGTCGCGCCCGAGGACAGGGAGCTGGTCGCCTCGATGATGCGCCGCCGGCTGAGCGGAGAATTCCCTCGCGCCAGGTACACGTTCCGCGGCCTGAAGCGCGACGGCACGGTCATCGACGTCGGCGCCGACGGGGCTGCCTCGACCTACCGCGACCGGCCGGCGATCGTCGGCCTGCTGCAGGACCTCTCGGAGCGCAGTCAGGCCGAGCGCCGGATCGAGGACTACGTCGCGAAGCTCGAGAGCGCGCTGCGCGGCACCGTGCAGGTGGCCTCGACGATGAGCGAGATGCGCGATCCCTACACCGCCGGCCACGAGCGCCGCGTGGGCGAGATCGCGGCCGCGATCGCAGGCGAGCTCGGCCTCGAGCGCCAGCGGGCCGAGGGCCTCAAGGTGATCGGGTCGCTGCACGACATCGGCAAGATCAGCGTGCCCGCGGAGATCCTCTCCAAGCCCGGGCGCCTGTCGGACATCGAGTTCGAGCTGATCAAGCAGCATTCGCAGCGCGGCTTCGACATCCTCAAGAACGTCGATTTTCCCTGGCCGCTCGCCCAGACCGTGCTCCAGCACCACGAGCGGCTCGACGGCTCGGGCTACCCGCAGGGGCTCAAGGACGGCCAGATCATCCTGGAGGCGCGCATTCTCGCGGTGGCCGACACGATCGAGGCGATGTCCTCGCACCGGCCCTATCGGGAAGCCCTGGGCCTCGAGAGAGCCCTGGCCGAAATCGAGTCGGGCCGGCAGAAGAGGTTCGACGCGGACGTCGTGAACGCCTGCCTGCGGCTGTTCCGCCAGAAAGGCGAGGCGCTTCCGCGCTAGCGGCCGCAGCCCTTGCGCCGTTTAAGAAACTCTTAGGAATTGATTAGCCAGTATTTAGCAACGCGGCGCGCGCCGCGCGCCTAGAGTCCGTCCCGTCGATTTCATACGGGAGGACGACATGACTCAGACGGTACTCAAGCTCAAGCCGCGCGCGCAGGCCGCGGCCGCACGCTACGACATCTACGCCCAGATCCACAAGGGCCTGCGCAGCTTCATGGCGGACACGCTCTACAGGATCGGGCGCCTGGACGCCGCCGATGAGCTCGAGCTCGCCGAGGGCGCGGCCCAGTTGAGGGGGCTGCTCGCGTTGTGCCGCGGCCACCTCGAGCACGAGAACGAGTTCCTGCACACGGCGATGGAGGCGCGCCGCCGCGGCTCGGCCGCGCAGGCGGCGGGTGAGCACGTGCATCACCTGCGCTCGATCGAGGCGCTGGAGGCCGAGCTCGCCGCGCTCGAGCGTGCGCCGGGCGAAGCCCGCGCCGAAGCGGCGCTCGAGCTCTACCGCAGCCTGGCGCTGTTCGTGGCCGAGAACCTCGAGCACATGCACCACGAGGAGACCGCGCACAACGCGGTGCTGTGGGACGCCTACAGCGACGCCGAGCTGGAGGCGATCGAGCGCGCGCTGGTCGCTTCGGTCGCGCCCGACGAGATGGCCGCGGTGGCGCGCTGGATGCTGCCGGCGATGACCGCCCCCGACCGCGCCGCGAGGCTGACCGTGATGCGTCCCGCGATGCCGCCGCAGGCCTTCGCCGGCACGCTCGCGATGCTCAAGGCGCAGCTCTCCGAGCGCGACTGGTACAAGCTCGGCGCGGCGCTCGCCGCCTAGGCGCCCGCGCGGAGCGCTCAGCGGGGCAATTCGACCAGCCTGATGGGGCGCGCGACGACCAGCCGGAAGCGTCCGCGCCCCGTCTTCTCGATCCTGAGGAACTCGCAGCGCTCGGCGAGCCGGCGCGAGAGCAGGATCAGCCGCGCCTCGAGGTTGTCGCTCACGTCCGGCAGCCGGATCGACGGATCGAGCCGCAGCTCGCGATTGGTGAAATCGGTGCGCTGCTCGCTCACGTAGTCCCGCAGCAGCTTGCAGAAGATCGCCCCCGCCACGCCCTTGATCAGGTAGTCGTCGCCGATGAACACGCTGCCGTCGGCGGCGTAGTGGCGCACCGGCACGGGCGCGCCGCCCGGGCGCGCGGCGCGCGCGGCGGCCGGCGCCTCGTCCTGGCTCTCGGCGGTCTCCTGCAGCAGGCGCGCGACCATCCCGGTCTGCGTCGCGAGCGCGACCAGCGCGTCCTCGTCGTCGTAGGAAAAGCGCAT
>CAZLUX010000074.1:0-10063 GCA_964562815.1 uncultured Enterobacteriaceae bacterium | reverse complement strand
ATCTCGGAGCCGACGCCCGAGGCGGCATAGCCGCGGCTGGCGACGGTGTACAGGCGCGTGCCCGCGCCGTCGGGCACCAGCAGCATCGAGTGGCCGATGCCGAACTCCTCGTCCAGGCAGGCGAGCAGCTCGTCGAGCAGCCGCCCAAGATCGGCGCAGCGGTTGAGCCGCTCGCTCGAGGCGCGCAGCGCCGCGAGCAGGTTGCGCCGGGGCGGCGGCGCCGGCAGCAGCCGCCCCGCCACGGGCTCGATGCCGAGCACGCGGTAGACGTCCGCGCCGCGCAGGCGGAACACGCCGCTCATGCCGCTGTGCGAGGCGATGCCGGCGAGCTTGGCCTTCATGCGCTCGAACAGCGGCCCCTCGGTCTCGGTGCGCAGGTACTCGAGCGCGAGGCGGTACTGTGCCGCGCTCGTCGGGTCGCTGACCCAGGCCGCGGCGCGGGGGTTGGCGAGCACGTTCTCGCGCGTCTTGTTGAAGAACTGGAACGACAGCGCGACGTGCCCGCTGTCGACGTAGTGCACCTGCGACACGTAGCTCACGTTGGGCGTGCCGTCGGCGGCGCAGGTCGCCACGGTGGCGGGGATCGCGCCCTCCATGCAGGCGCGCACCGAGTCGACCGTGATCATGCGGGGGCGCGCAGCGGCGCGCCGGCGCCCGGCCCCGGCGTCTGCATGAAGGCGGCAGACGGCGTGAACGACAGCGTGGCGAGGTCGGCGCGCTCGAGCCACAGCATCGCCCGCGCCATGTCGGCGTTGTAGCCGAGGGGCGCGAGCTCGCGCGCGAAGGCCTCGATGTGATGCTCGACCGCCTCGTAGTCGCCCTCCTCCGCGGCGCCGATCCGCGCGTCGATGCCCTTGAGCTGCACCGTCCGGTGGCTGCTCGGCAGGCTGAACACCGCCGCGGCCACGCGCGTCGCGCGCACCGCGTCGATCACCGGGCCCGCCGTCGAGCGCGCGAGATAGAGCTTCACGCTGCGCCGGTCGGCCGACACGCGGCAGCCCGAGCAGCGCACCAGCACCGGCACCTTGCCCGCTGCGCGCGAGGCGACGTTGATCCCCAGCGGGCCGCGCAGGAACGCGGCGAGCTCCTCGTCGATGAGCGGCGGCTGGGTCATGGACGGTGATTGAACCACGAAGGCGCACCGGATGTAATAGACTCGGCCACGCATGATCGCCTACACCCTTCGCAATGATGACGGACGCGCGCTGCTCGAGCGGACCGAGGCGCCGGCGCCGCGGCCCGGCCCCGGCCAGATCCTGGTGCGCGTGCGCGCCGCGGGCCTGAACCGGGGTGAATTGCTCGTCGCCCGCGGCGCCAAGCCGGGCGCTGCGCCCAAGCCCGCCGGCGGCGAGGCCGCGGGCGAGGTGACGGCGCTGGGCGAGGGCGTCAGCGGGCTCGCGAGCGGCACGCGCGTGATGGGGCGCGCGGCCGGCGCCTTCGCCGAGTTCGCGCTGATCGACGCGCGCGAAGCGATCCCGGTGCCGGCCAGGCTTTCCTGGGAGCAGGCCGCGGCGGTGCCGCTCGTCTTCATGGTGGTGCACGACATGCTCGTCGCGCAGGGGCGGCTCGCGGCCGGCGAATGGCTGCTCGTCACCGGCGTGTCCTCGGGCGTGGGCGTCGGCGCGCTGCAGGCGGCCAAGGCGCTCGGCGCGAAAGTCGCCGGCACCTCGGGCTCGAGAGCGAAGCTCGAGCGCCTGGCGCCGCTCGGCCTCGATCTCGCGCTCGCGACGCGCAAGGGCGATTTCCGCGACGCGGTGATGGCGGCCACGAACGGCAAGGGCGCGAACCTGATCGTCAACACGGTGGGCGGGTCGATGTTTCCCGAATGCATCCGCACGCTCGCCTTCGAGGGACGGCTGGCCACCGTCGGCCACCTCGACGGCGTGTTGAGGAGCGAGATCGACCTCGAGGCGCTGCACTCGAAGCGCCTCGCGCTGTTCGGCGTCTCGAACCGGCTGCGCAGCGCCGAGCAGCGCTCGGCGACCGTGCGCGGCTTCGTCGCCGACCTCCTGCCCGCGATCGCCGACGGCCGCATCGAGCCGCTGATCGACCGCGTGTTCGACTTCGGCGAGCTGCCGGCCGCCAAGGAATACATGGAGTCCGACGCGCAAGTCGGCAAGATTGTCGTCAGGATGACCTGAAGCGCGAATTTGGTAACGAATCGTTACCAAATCGAACGCCCGCCGGTCGCGGCCGGTCTATCTTTCAGCCGTCCGCAGACATCCACGCAATGAACATGAAACGACTCCTCCCCCTGCTCGGCGCGCTCGCGCTGGGCGCCTGCGCCACGGTGCCGCCGAGCGGCCCGAGCGTGCTGGCCCTGCCCGGCAAGCACAAGAGCTTCGCGCAGTTCCGCGGCGACGACTTCGCCTGCCGCGAATACGCGGGCAGCCGGACCGGCGTCACGCCCCGGCAGGCCTCGGTCAACAGCGGCGTGAAGAGCGCGGCGATCGGCACCGCGGTCGGCGCGGTCGCCGGCGCGCTGATCGGCGGCCATCAGGGCGCCGGGGTGGGCGCGGGCACCGGACTGCTGGTCGGCTCGGTCGCGGGCGCGGGCGCCGCGCAGAGCTCGTCGTACTCCTTGCAGCGGCGCTACGACATCGCCTACACGCAGTGCATGGTCGCCAAGGGCGACAAGGTCCAGGCCGAGGCGCGGCCGCGCTACCGGCGCCGCGTGTACGTGTACGGTCCGCCGCCGGTGTACATGCCGCCGCCTTACTACTACTACAGCTACGGCGACGACGACGACCGCTGACGCGCAAGCGGGAAAGACCGTCGTCAGGCCGGCCTGAAGGCCGGCACGCCGTTAACTATTGCCGCTGCGGCAGGAAATTGTTTCCAAATCGGGGCCCCGCGGCGGCGCCTCTGGATTATCTTGGGCTCATCGCAACAAGCCCGCAAAGACCCAGATGAAAAAATCTCTGCCGCTGCTGTCGCTTCTCGCCCTCGGCGCCTGCGCCGCGGTGCCGCCGAGCGGGCCGAGCGTCATGGCGCTTCCCGGCAACGGCAAGAGCTTCGAGCAGTTCCGCGCCGACGACGCGGCGTGCCGCGAGTACGCGGGCAGCCGCACCGCCAAAACGCCCGAGCAGGCCTCGGTCGCGAGCGGCGTGAAGAGCGCGGCGATCGGCACCGCGGTCGGCGCCGCGGCGGGCGCGCTGCTCGGCGGCCACGAGGGCGCGGGCGTCGGCGCCGGCGCCGGGCTGCTGGTCGGTTCGATGGCCGGCGCGGGTGCCGCCCAGCGATCGGCCTACACGGCGCAGCAGCGCTACGACATCGCCTACACCCAGTGCATGTTCGCCAAGGGCGACAAGGTGCCGCAGGCCACCGCCCAGGTCGAGCCCCGGCGGCGGTACTACCGCCGCCGGCGCGTCTACCTCTACGCGCCGCCTCCGCCGCCCGCCTACTACTACCGCGACCGCGACGACGATTGAGGCGGGGCGCCTAGAGCAGCTGCCCGAAGATCAGGATCATGCCCAGGACCGACACCGCCCAGACTCCGGTGCGCAGCCACTGCAGCCCGATGAGGTACACGATCGCGTAGGCGACCCGCGCCCACAGGAACAGCTGGGCGCCCACCAGGGTCAGGTTGTCGGTGCGGCCGGCCGCGACCGCGGCCAGCACCAGCGCGGCGAACAGCGCCAGGTTGTGGATCATGTTGCGCTGCGCGCGGTCGGCGCGTCCCGCCCAGCCGATCAGCTCGGGAAAGTGCTCCCGGTTGCCGACCAGGGTCATCAGGCCCACCTGCTGCCGGGCCCCCTCGACCGCGATCAGAACCTGAACGAAAGCCAGCGCGACCGCCCACACCAGGATCGTAAGCTCGGGTTTCATCGCATTCCTCCTCGCCGATAAAGGCGCCGTCCAAGCTACGCGCGCCCCTGCGCGGGGTCAACCATGGGCCGCGCCAGGGGGTAAACTCGCCAAAGGAGGACCCTTCGACCGCACGGAGTGGGAAAGCACGATGCGCGAAATCCTTGGCGTGACGCAGGACTCGCCGCTGGCCAAGCGGCGCTGGTTTCACCACGATTACTTCGATCTCTTCGTCTCGCAGGCCAACGGCGGCGCGCTCTGCGGCTTCGAGCTGTGCTACGGCTCCGACGGAGCCGACCGCGCGCTGGTGTGGGACCGCGAGCGCGGCTACTTTCACGACGGCACCGGCCTGCTCGCCGGCAACGACCTCGTGCATCGCTTCGAGGCGATCGCCCACGAGCTGCCCGGCGAGGTCGCGCGCTCGGTCGGCGCGCGGCTGCGCGAATACGCCGAGCAGGGCCAGGCGACGCCGACCCGGCGCAAGCGGTTTCGCCGTGCGGACTGGCAGCAGCGCCCGGCCTGAGGGCCGCCGGCGGGCGGAAACTTCCCCGGGCGGGGCTTGTCGCAGCGGCATGGGACGGGATACCCAGGAACTGACGCGGGAGTGGCTGCGCGACCTGCTCGCGGCGCTCGACGCCCGCGAGCGCGAGCTGCGCGGCCTGATTGCCGAGCGCCGCAGCGCGCTCGAGTCGCAGGGCCTCGCTTCGGAGGTCGCGGGGGACGAGGCGGACCGCGCTTTCGGCCGCGTGCGCGACACCATCGAGAACGACCTGCTCGACCTGCACCTGGCCGAGCTCACGCGGATCGAGGCCGCGCGCGCGCGGGTGGCCGACGGCCACTACGGGCTTTGCGCGGACTGCGGCGAGGCGATTCCGCTCGGGCGCCTGCAGGCGAACCCGACCGCGCTGCGCTGCGCGGAGTGCCAGGGGCGGCGCGAGAAGCTGTTCGCGGCCGCGTCCTGAGCGGTCCCTACAGGTCGAAGAAGACCGTCTCCTTCGGGCCCTGCATCCGGATGTCGAGCAGGTAGCTGACCCCGCCCGGCTGGACCTGGCGCCTGGCGATCAGCGTCGCGCGGCGCTCGGCCGGGACCGCGGCGAGCACCGGGTCGCGCGCGTTGGCCTCGGCCTCGTCGTCGAAATACACGCGGGTAAAGGCGTGCAGCAGCATGCCGCGCATGGTCACGATGACGTCGATGCAGGGCGCCTCGCCCGGGGCGGCCGGTCCCGGCTTCACGGTGTCGAACCACCAGTGCAGCGAGGCGTGGGTGCCGGTGCCGCAGCGGCCGAAGCCGCGGAATCCGCTCGCGGCCATCTCGGCGCGCGAGGCGACGAAGCGCCCGTCGGCGTCGGCCTGGCGGATCTCGAGCATCGCGTCGTTGACCGGCACGCCGTCGCCGTCGAAGACCCGGCCGGTGAGCCGGATGTGCTCGCCGGCGGCCTCGGGCTCGGCCAGCACCGGCCCGAACAGGCTCTTGAAGTCGTAACCGTACTGCTCGGACGTTAGGCCATAGGCGAAGTAAGGACCAACTGTCTGGGAAGGCGTCTGGGTCAGCTTTGCCATGATCGTCACGCCTCCTTCGGGGTCCGGTGCGGGCCGCGCAGCACGATGTCGAACTCGAAGCCGAGGGCGAACCCCGGCTCGCCGACCGCGTCCAGGTTGAGCCTCGAGACCAGGCTTTCGCGCGCGCCCTCGGGAGCGCTGAGGAAAATCGGGTCGAGCGCGAGCAGCGGGTCGCCGGGGAAGAACATCTGGGTCACCAGCCGGCTGGCGAAGTACTCGCCGAACAACGAGAAGTGGATGTGGTTGGGGCGCCAGCCGTTGGGGTGGTTCTGCCAGGGGTAGGCGCCCGGCTTGATGGTGAGGAAGCGGTAGCGCCCGTCCTTGTCGGTGAGGCAGCGCCCGGCGCCGAGAAAGTTCGGGTCGAGCGGCGCGTTGTGCTGGTCGACCTTGTGCACGTAGCGCCCGGCGGCGTTCGCCTGCCAGACTTCGACCAGGGTGTTGGCGGCCGGCCGGCCGTCCTCGTCGAGCACCCGCCCGGTGACGACGATGCGCTCGCCGAGCGGCGCGCCGTTGCGGGCCGCGTTGCGCGTCAGGTCGTGGTCGAGCGCGCCGAGGTCCTCGTGGCCGTAGACCGGGGCGTGGCGCTGGGCGAGCGCGCTCTTCAGAGGCACGAGCGGCCGGGTCGGGCCGCGCTTGGCGGTCGATTTGTAGTCCGGGTAGACGTAGGGCGGCTGGGTCTTCCAGTCGCGCGGGGCAAGCGGGGCGTCGGCGGCCATGCAAGAGTCCTTGTTGATCGGGGTCAACGAATCTAACCCGGCCTAAAAGTTATGTATATTTACGTTTTATTCATCTATTCATAGCCAATGGTTATGTTAGACGGCCGGATCAAGCTGCGGCACCTGCAGTGCTTTCTCGCGGTCGCCGACCTGCGCTCGCTGCAGCGCGCCGCCGAGCGCCTCGCGATCAGCCAGCCCGCGGTGTCGAAAACGCTGCGCGAGCTGGAGGAGATCCTCGGGGTGCAGCTGTTCCGCCGCGGACGCCGCGGCGCGGCGCCGACCGCCGACGCCGAGGCCTTCGAGCGCCACGCGCGCGCGAGCCTGAGCGCGCTGCAGCAGGGCATCGACAGCGTCGCGCAGGCGCGCCGCCGCGGCGGCGTGGTGCTGAGACTCGGGCTGCTGCCGTCGCTCGCGCCCTGCTTCGCGCCGCCGGCGCTGCTCGCCTTCCGCGCCGCGATGCCGGGGGCGATGCTGCAGGTGGCGAGCGGCGCCAACGCGCGCCTGCTCGCCGAGCTCAAGGCCGGCGCGCTCGATGTCGCGCTCGCCCGGCTGTCGGATCCCGACCGCATGACCGGCCTGTCCTTCGAGCACCTCTACGCCGACTCGCTCGCGCTGGTGGTGCGCCCCGGCCACCCGCTCCTCGCCGAGGCCGCGCCCGCGCTCGAGCGCGTCGCGGCCTGGCCCGCGGTCCTCGCCGAGCGCGGCACCACGATCCGCCAGAGCGCCGAGAGCCTGCTCGCCGCGCACGGTGTCGCGGCGCCCGCGGACTGGGTCGAGTCGCTCTCGGTGCCGCTCGCGCGCTCGCTCGTTCGCGCGAGCGACATGGTGTGGTACGCGCCGCTCGCCGCGGTCGAGGACGACCTCGCCGCGGGCTTGCTCGCGCGCCTGCCGGTCTCGACCGCCGGCAGCGAGGAGCCGATCGGCGTCGCGCTGCGCGCCGACAGCGCGCCGGGGCCGGCGCTCGCCGCCCTGCTCAGCGCGTTTCGCGCCGAAGCGGCGCGCCGGCACGCCGAGCCGCCGGGTCGGACTCGAACAGCTCCTTGAGCTGCTCGGCCGCTTCGCGCGTGGTCTGGATCATCTGCGCCTCGTCGTGGCGCAGCGCGTACTGCGACTCCAGCCGCTCCTCGTCGTGGCGGCGGAACAGCGACAGCGCGCCCGCGGTGGCCGAGGCCGACATCCCCAGCCGCAGCAGCGCCTGCTCGGCCATCGCCAGGCTCGACGGAAAGGTGTCGCGCATGATCGTGCTCACGCCCAGGTCGCGCAGCCCGTACACGTGGTTGCGGTTGCGCGCGCGGGCGATGATCGGCAGCTTCGGGAAGTGGCGCCGCACCACCGCCGCGGTGCGCAGCGAGGCCTCGACGTCGTCGATCGCGAGCACGAAGAGCTTCGCCTCGCCCGTCTTGGCCGCCTGCAGCAGCTCGATGCGCGATGCGTCGCCGTAGTACACCTTGCCGCCGAAGCGGCGCACGAAATCGACCTGCTGGTAGGAGAGCTCGAGCGCGGTGAACGGGATGCCGCACATGTTGAGCACGCGCGAGACGATCTGCCCCACGCGCCCGTAGCCGGCGATGATCACCGGCTTGCCCGCATCGTCGATGGCGTCGAACTCGGGCGGCGCGGCGCGCTCGCGCCAGCGGGTGAGCAGCCGGTCGTGCAGCGCGAACACCAGCGGCGAGATCACCAGCGACAGAGTCACCGCGAGCACCAGCCGCTCGGCGACCGGGCCCGCGAGCACGCCGAAGCCGGCTGCCGCGGTGAACAGCACGAAGGCGAACTCGCCGCCCTGCGACAGCGCGTCGCCCACCGCGAGCGCGCTCGCCCAGGGCGCGCCCATCGCGCGCGAGACCAGCGCCATGAGCGCGAACTTGATCGCCATCAGGCCGAGCGCGAGCCCGAGTACCACGAGCGGTTCGCGCCCGAGCAGGCCGAGGTTCGCGCTCATTCCCACCGCCATGAAGAACAGGCCCAGCAGCAGGCCCTTGAACGGCTCGATGTCGGCTTCGAGCTCGTGGCGGAACTCCGAGTCCGCCACCAGCACCCCGGCGAGGAAGGCGCCCAGGGACGGCGACAGCCCGATCACCTCCATGCCGAGCGCCGCGCCGACCACCAGCAGCAGCGCCGCGGCGGTGAACACGTCGCGCCCGCCCCAGCGCGCCACCGCCTGCAGCGCCGGGCGCACCACCCTGCGGCTCGCCAGCACCACCAGCACGATCGCCGCCAGTCCTTTCGCCGCCGGCGCGAGCTGCATCCCCGAGGCGCCGCCCGCCAGCAGCGGCAGCAGCGCGATCATCGGGATCACCGCCATATCCTGGAACAGCAGCACGGCGAAGGCCTCGCGCCCGTGGCGCGCCGCGAGCTGGCCGCGCTCGGCGAGCGCGGTGAGCACCAGCGCGGTCGACGACAGCGCGAGGCCCAGCCCCGCCACCGTCGCCGCACGCCAGTCCAGGCCGAGCCAGAGCGCGATGCCGCCGAGCGCGAGCGCGCAGAGCACGAGCTGCGCGCCGCCGAGGCCGAACACCGCGCGCCGCATCACCCACAGCCGGCGCGGCTCGAGCTCGAGGCCGATGATGAACAGGAGCAGCACCACGCCGAACTCGGCGAACCGCAGCGTCGCCTCCGGCTCGGCGATGAGCGCCAGCCCCGAGGGACCGATCAGCATCCCCGCCACGAGGTAGCCGACCACCGCGCCGAGCCGCGCGCGGCGGAACAGCGGCACGAGGACGACCGCGGTCAGCAGGAAGACGGCGGCCTGTTCCAGGAAGTGCACGCGCGCTCAGATCAGGTAGCGCTTGCCCACCGCCGAGGGCGCGAGCATCTCGTCGCCGAAGGCGCGCGCCATCACCGACATCGCGCGCCAGCCGGTGCAGTGCCCCGCCGCGACCATCTTCAGGCGCAGCTTCTTCAGGTCGGCGACGGTGTTCGGGATCACGCTCTCGGTCGCGCCCGACAGGTGCAGCCCGCCCATCACGCCGTAGAGCGGCACCTTGGGGAACGTGCGTTTCGCGTGCCGCAGCACGTTGATCACCCCCGCGTGCGAGCAGGCCGAGAACACGAACTGGCCCTTGTCGCGCACGTGCACCGAGAGGAAGCGCTCGTCCATCAAGAGCGGATCCGGCTCCCAGGACTTGCCGTCGGCCGCGCGCCGCATGTGCCCGGGCAGCCCGCGCTCGTAGCGCGTGCGGCGCGGGATCTCCCCGCTCAGGTAGAACGCGCCGCCCGCGACCAGCTGCGGCTCGTGCGTGTTCACCACCCGCGCGCCCTTCTGCGTGAGCAGCTCCGGGTCCGGCACCGGCTCGTGCACCGCCATCTCGCCGGTCGGGCGCTGCGTCGCGCGCTGCGCGAACATGCCCGGGTGGACGTAGCACGGCACCTGCCCCGCGCCGCGATGGCGCGCGATCGACTCGATCGCCGCCACCAGCCCGCCGGCGTGGTCCCAGTGCCCGTGCGACAGCACCACCGCGTCGATCGCGCCGAAGTCCACGCCCAGGATGCCCGCGTTGCGCTGGAAGCTCGCGCCCTCGGGCCCGGCGTCGAACAGCACGCTGCGCTTCTCGGCGCCGATCTGCGCGGTGATCAGCAGCGACAGGCCGTGGTGCGCGCAGCAGATCGCGCCG
Source organism: uncultured Enterobacteriaceae bacterium (assembly GCA_964562815.1). Lineage (GTDB taxonomy): Bacteria > Pseudomonadota > Gammaproteobacteria > Burkholderiales > SG8-39 > DAHVFK01. The sequence goes on along the minus strand of CAZLUX010000074.1, from coordinate 366 downwards.
CCGGACAGGATGTGCATCCGCCCGCCGGTAATCAGCCCGGTCCACTCCGGCACGACGTTCTTCGGCGTGGTCGACAGGCTGTCGGTGACGTTGTCCACCAGCACCAGGATGTCGAGGCGGTCTACTTCGAGCGGTTCGGTCATGGCTCTTTCCGGGAAGCGGGCGCCGGCACGCGCCAAGTTTACGGACAGCTTGACCCACATCAACCGCGGCCGCAAGGCGTGCGCCCAACCCCTTAACGGTCCGTTAATTTTTCCGCCTTAGGGTGCCGGTCGTGAACTCTCCACGGAGGCAACGACATGCACCGCAATTCGCAACCGAAGGACGCTTCGACCCGCAGGCTGGTATTCGACCTGGTTGTGTGGA
>CAZLUX010000073.1:0-13859 GCA_964562815.1 uncultured Enterobacteriaceae bacterium | reverse complement strand
TTCGGGGTGCTGACCGAGATCGACGTCTCGGCGACCATGAAGAAGAAGCTCGGCCTCGAGCTCCCGCCCTACAAGATCCTCGGCGCCTGCAATCCCCAGCTCGCCAGCAAGGCGATCGCCGCCGAGCCGGAGATCGGCGCGCTCCTGCCGTGCAACGTCGTGGTGCGCCAGGATGCCGAGGGAAACACCCGCGTCGAGTTCATGGATCCCGGCGCCGTCCTGACGCTGGTGGACCGGCCCGAGATCGGCGGCCTCGCCGCCGAGGTGCGCAGCCGGCTCGAGCGGGTGATGGCCGCGCTCTGAGCGACACGGTCCTTCGGGGCCGTTGTAGAATTTCGGTCATGATCCAGGTGACGGTAAACGGCTCGGCGCACCGCTTCGAGCGTCCGCTCGCCGTGGAAGAGCTGATCGCGCGCCTGGAGCTCGCGGGCAAGAAGGTCGCGGTCGAGCGCAACGGCGAAATCGTGCCGAAAAGCGCGCACGGGGTCACGCAAGTCGCCGACGGCGACGCCCTGGAAATCGTCGTCGCGGTAGGTGGAGGCTGACTATGGCAAAAGGAGACGAGCTGGTCGTAGCGGGACGTTCCTACTCCTCCCGCCTGCTTGTCGGCACCGGCAAGTACAAGGACTTCGCCGAAACGCGCAGCGCGATCGAAGCCTCCGGCGCGCAGATCGTCACCGTGGCGATTCGCCGCACCAACATCGGCCAGACTCGCGGCGAGCCGTCGCTGCTCGAGTTTCTGCCGCCCTCGCAGTTCACCTACCTGCCCAACACCGCCGGCTGCTACAACGCGCAGGATGCGGTGCGCACCCTGCGCCTTGCGCGCGAGTTGCTCGACGGCCACAAGCTGGTGAAGCTCGAGGTGCTCGGTGACCCGCAGTCTCTGTACCCCAACATGCCGGAAACGCTGGCGGCAGCGAAGCAGCTGGTGGGCGAGGGCTTCGAGGTCATGGTGTACTGCTCCGACGATCCGATCCAGGCCAAGATGCTGGAGGACCTCGGCTGCGTCGCGGTGATGCCTCTCGCCTCGTTGATCGGCTCGGGGATGGGCATTCTCAACCCATGGAACCTTCAGCTGGTGATCGAGCGCGTCGGCGTGCCGGTACTGGTCGACGCGGGCGTCGGCACGGCGTCGGATGCCGCGATCGCAATGGAGCTCGGCTGCGACGGCGTGCTGATGAACACCGCGATCGCGGCGGCAAAGCACCCCGTCATGATGGCGCAGGCGATGAAGAAAGCGGTGGAAGCCGGCAGGGAGGCGTTTCTCGCCGGCCGCATGCCGAAGAAGCACTACACCGCGACGCCCTCCTCCCCCACCACCGGAACGATCACGCCCTCGCAGCCCAAAGCTGCGTGACCCGGCCGATCCGCAGCTACGTCCTGCGCCAGGGCAGGACCTCGGCCGCCCAGCAGCGCGCGCTGGACACGCTCTACGTTCGTTACGGGCTGGACTATTCTCCGGAAAACATCGTGCCGAGGGACGTCTTCGGCCGCGACGCGCCCCTGGTCCTGGAGATCGGCTCCGGCATGGGAGAGACGACGGCGGCGATCGCCGCCGCGCAGCCCGGAACGGATTTCATCGCTATCGAAGTGCACGGGCCGGGCGTAGGCAGCCTGCTCAACCGCATCCTGGCGCAGGAACTCCGTAATCTGCGCGTCATCCGTCACGACGCGGTCGAGGTTCTCGAGCACATGATTGCCGACGCCTCGCTCGCGGGAATTCACGTGTACTTCCCCGATCCCTGGCCCAAGAAGCGCCACCACAAGCGCCGCCTGGTTCAAGCCTCGTTCGCGGCGCTTGCCGCGCGAAAGCTGGCGCCGGGGGCCTATCTGCACGTCGCCACCGACTGGCAGGAGTACGCCGAGCAGATCCTCGGCGTGCTGTCGGCGGAGCCGCTGCTGGAGAACACGGCTTCCGGCTTCGCCGCCCGCCCGGCGCACCGTCCCCTCACCAAGTTCGAGCACCGCGGCCTGTCGCTCGGCCACCCGGTGCGCGACCTCCTGTTTCGCAGGCACCCGACCTAGCCGAGAAACATTTCCACCAGCTCGTTCAGGAAGCGCCGGCCGCGCTCGCTGGGCCGGATTCGGCGCCAATCGCGCTCGAGCAACCCTCTTTCCTCGGCGCGCCCCAGCGCCGGCTCGACCGCTACGATGGGCAGCCCGGTGCGGGCGCGGAAGAGGTCGACCTCGAAACCCTCGATCAGGCGCAGCGCGTTCAGCATGAATTCGAACGGAAGCTCCTCCGGGCCGACCTGCCTCTGCTCGGCGACCGTATTCCCCTGCGCCTGCAGATAGTCGCGCGGCTGCTTGATGCGCGCGTGGCGTGTCACTCGATCGGGAAAGCTCAGCTTTCCGTGAGCCCCCGCGCCGATGCCGAGATAGTCGCCGAACTCCCAGTAGTTGAGGTTGTGGCGGCAGCGCCGGCCCGGCCGCGCGAACGCGGACGTCTCGTAGTGCTCGAAGCCCGCCGCGCCGAGGGTCTCTTCCACCGCCAGACCCATGTCGGCGCCGAGGTCGTGCTCCGGCAACTTCGGGCGCTTGCGCCAGAAGACGGTGTTGGGCTCGATCGTCAGCTGATAGGCCGACACGTGCGGAGCGCCGATTCGCGCCGCCTCGCCGATGTCGGCCCGCGCCTGAGCGAGCGTCTGGCCTGGCAGACCGTACATCAGGTCGACATTGACGTTTTCAAACTCGCGCAGGGCGAGCGCGGCCGCTCGGCGCGCCTCGTCCGCCGAGTGGATGCGGCCGAGGGCCGCGAGCATGCTGTCATCCAGGCTCTGCACGCCGAGCGAGAGCCGATTGACACCTGCCTGGCGAAAGCCGCGGAAGCGCGCAGCCTCGACCGTGCCCGGATTCGCTTCCAGCGTAATCTCCGCGCCCGGCTCGAGCGGCAGCCGCGCGCGCACCTCCGACAGCAGCCGATCTATCGCCTCGGGAGAAAACAGGCTCGGCGTGCCGCCGCCGATGAACACCGTGCCCAGGCGCCGCCCCCAGACCGAGGGCAGCAGCTCCTCGAGGTCGGCCACCAGCGCCTCGACGTAGTCCTTCTCCGGCAGGTCTCCGCCGCGCTCGTGCGAGTTGAAATCGCAATACGGGCACTTGCGCACGCACCATGGAATGTGCACGTACAGCGCGAGCGGCGGCAGCGCCTCGAAGCGCACCGTCCGCGGGCGCTCAAGCTCGATCTTCATCGCGCAGCCGCGCGAGCAGCTTGGAGAGCGCCTGCCCGCGATGACTGATGCGGTTCTTCTCCTGCGCGTCGAGCTCGGCCGACGTGCAGCGCCGTGCGGGAAGCCAGAACAGCGGGTCGTAGCCGAATCCGGCCGTGCCGCGCGGCTCGAGCGCGACTTCGCCGCGCCAGATTCCCTCCGCGAAGACCGGCTCCGGATCGTCGGCGCGGCGCACGAGCACCATCACACAGTAATAGTGCGCGCGGCGCTCGGCGACGCCGGCGAGCGCCGCAAGGAGCTTCGAATTGTTGCGGGCATCGCGCTCCTCGCGCGAGCCGTCCCGGCCAGCGTAGTTGGCGGAATGCACTCCCGGTTCGCCTCCCAATGCGTCGACGCAGAGTCCCGAGTCGTCGGCGAGCGCCGACAGGCCGCTCGCAAGGCTCGCGTGGCGGGCCTTGGCGAGCGCGTTTTCGAGAAAGGTGAGGTGCGGCTCTTCTGCTTCGCCGATTCCGAGCTCGGCCTGCGACACCACTTCGATCGCAAGGGGAGCGAGTAGCGCGCCGATCTCGCGCAGCTTGCCGGGATTGTTGGACGCTAGAACGAGCCTGCTCACAACAGCCCGAGGGCGCGGTGCTGATGGTCCACCAGCTCTTCGATGCCGCGCGACGCGAGCGTCAGCAGAGCATCCATCTCGGCGCGGGAATACGGCGCGCCCTCGGCCGTTCCCTGGACCTCGATGAACCCGCCTTCGCCCGTCATCACCACATTCATGTCGGTGTCGCAGGCCGAGTCTTCCGCGTAGTCCAGGTCGACCACCGGCGTACCCCGATAGACGCCGACCGAGACTGCGGCAACGAAATCCCTGACCGGCAGCGCCTGCAGCATGCCTTGCGCCTTCATCCAGCCGAGCGCATCGTGAACCGCGACGAAGCCACCGGTTATGGCCGCCGTTCGGGTCCCGCCGTCGGCCTGCAAGACGTCGCAATCGACCTTAATGGTCCGTTCGCCGAGTGCGCCCAGATCGACCGCGGCGCGCAGCGCCCTGCCGATCAGACGCTGGATCTCGAGCGTGCGTCCCGATTGCCTGCCGCGCGCAGCCTCGCGTTCCGTGCGGGTGTTCGTGGCGCGCGGCAGCATGCCGTATTCGGCGGTGAGCCAGCCGCGCCCCCGGTCCCTGAGGAACGGCGGCACCCGCTCCTCGACGCTTGCGGTGCACAGAACACGCGTCTCGCCGAACTCGACCAACACCGATCCTTCGGCGTGCCGGGTCCAGCCGCGCTGCAGCCGCACCGGGCGAAGCTGTTCGGGCCGTCTTCCGCTCGGGCGCGTCACGACCCGCCCGAATGCTTGCGCAGCGCCGCCTTGATCTCGGCGATCTCGCGCTCGATGTCTTCGTCGCTCATACGCATATAGTCCGCACTTGGCCCGGTGAAATCCTGCGCCTCTGTCGGAAGGTCGTGAAAGGGAAGCGTGAACGGTTCGTCGGCCGGCGCGAGGCCCCCCTCGCCCCAGGCCATCGCGATTACGGACACATTATCGCACTGCGCCCCCGCGCTCGCCTCGGCAAGCGCGGCGAGATCGGCAAGCGCGACCGACAGGTCCTTGCCCTCCATGCCGTTCAGCAGCTGCCGCTCGCTCAGAGACCCCCAAAGACCGTCCGAGCAAAGCATGACCACGTCGTCTTTCGCCAGCCGCGCGCTCGAGGTGGGCTCGAGCCTCGGCGCGTGATCGCTGCCCAAGCACCGCGTCAGAACGTTTCGCTCCGGATGCGCGAGTGCCGCCTCTTGCCGTATGCGCCCCTTGTCGACCAGTTGCTGCACGCGTGAATGGTCTTTGGTGCGCGCGATCACCCTGCCGCGGCGGATCAGATAGAGCCGCGAGTCGCCGACGTGCGACCAGTAGAGATACCCGTCCTGCACCACGCAGGCGACCGCGACGGTGCGCGGGGTCTCGTGCAGATCGAGGCGCTCGGCCTCCTGCACGATCGCGCCGTGTGCGCGCGCAAGGCCGCGAAAGAGGAACAGGTCGGGGTCGGTCAGCTTCGGTTTCGCCTCGGTCCGGAACTCGCGTGCCAGCGTATCCACCGTAACCTGCGCCGCGAGCTCGCCGCGCAGGTGCCCGCCCATGCCGTCCGCAACGACCATCAGCAGCGCATCGCTCGTCGCCCAGTGGCCGACGCGGTCCTGGTTGTATCGGCGCGCGCCGACGCGGCTATCCTGGGCGATCGAGAAGTTCATCTCGCGCGCGCCTCATGCCCGGCGCTTTCGCAGCTTCGCCACCGCGCCCATGAACTGGTCCAAGACCGGCCAGCCGCGCCGCTTCAACGCGGGCTCCTTGAGTCCGCGCAGCGCCTGCTGCAGCTCGAAAACGCTCTGCGGCCGCTCGAGGTGATCGAGCCGCAGGCACCAGTCGATGATCGTGAGCAACTCGTCCGAATACTTTCCCGCCCACGCCTTGCGGGCGGGAACCAGGCGGTCACGCTCCAGGCGCTTGTCGGCGGGTTGAGGCGGCGCCATCGCCATGCAGGCATACATGCTGGCGCCCACCGAGTAAATGTCGCTCCAGGGCCCCAGGTGTTCTCGGCGCGAATGGTGCTCGGGCGACGCATAGCCGGGGGTGTACATCGGCGGCAGCTTCGTTCCCTCTTCGGTAAGCGTCTGACGCGCAGCACCGAAATCGATCAGCAGGGGCGTGCCGTCGTTGCGGATGTAGATATTTCCGGGCTTGATGTCCAGATGGAGCATCTTGTTGGTGTGCACCTCGCGCAGCCCGCTCAGGAGCTGCGCGAAAGTGCGGCGCACCCACGACTCCGGCAGCGCGCCGCTGCGCACGTGGATGTGCTCCTGCAGAGTGCGCCCTCGCTCATAGCGCATGACCAAGTAGACCGTCTCGTTGGCGCGAAAGAAGTTCAGCACCCGGACGACGTTCGTGTGAGACAGTCTCGCGAGCGCCCGGCCCTCGTCGAAGAACGAGCGCATGCCGTAGCGGAAGGTGGCCAGGTTTTCCTCGGCGATGCTCGGCGACGTCTGGTCGCCGACGCGCAGCGCGAGCTGGGCGGGAAGGTATTCCTTGATCGCCACCGGCACTTCGTTCTCGTCGTGCGCGAGGTACACGAAGGAAAAGCCGCCCGAAGAAAGGACCCGCAACACTCGGTAGTTCAGCAGCTGATAGCCTTCCGGTAAAGGCTGGTTGGCTTGGGCTGGCATCCACCTTATGATACCTGCTTCCTTCAGAAAACCCGTGGGCACAGTTGCACAATTTCCGCCGCCCGGCGTCGCGCCAGATCGCAAAATGATTCACAGCATGACCGGATACGCGGTCGCCTCGGCCGAAACCGCGCGCGGCACTCTCAGCCTCGAGCTGCGCAGCGTGAATTCGCGTTTTCTCGATCTGCAATTCCGGGTCGCGGATGAGCTGCGGGCTATGGAGCCGGCGTTGCGCGAGATGATTACGGCTCGGCTCGCGCGCGGCAAAGTCGACTGCAGGCTGTACTTCGGCGCGGGAACCACCCGTCCCGGACGGCAGTCGCTCAACGCTGTCGCTCTGGAGGAGCTTTCGCGGCTGGCCGCGCAGGCGGCCGACGCATTCCCCGGCGTCGCTCCGTTGCGCGTCGCGGACGTTCTGCGCTGGCCGGGCGTCCTGTCGGAAGGCCCGTTGGACGAGGAGCAGACCCGCGCGACCGTAGAAGCGCTTGCCCGGCAGGCGCTGGAAGAGCTTGTCGCCGCGCGCGCACGCGAAGGCTCGCGCCTGGCAGGGATCGTGGCGGAACGCATCGGCGCAATGAGACGGCGTCTTACCGAGGTCGAGCCGCTCGTGCCGCAGGCCCGCGCCGCCTACCAGGAAAAGCTCGCTCAGCGCTTGCGCGAAGCGATCGGCTCCGCCGACGACGAGCGCATTCGTGCCGAGCTCGCCGTGTTCGGCATGAAGACGGATGTCGATGAAGAGCTGACCCGCCTGGCCACCCACTTCGACGAAGTCGAGCGCGCTCTGTCCAAGGGCGGCGCCATGGGCAAGCGGCTCGATTTTCTCGCCCAGGAACTCAACCGCGAAGCGAACACGCTCGCCTCCAAGGCGGCGACGCAGAAGATCTCGGATTGCGCGCTCGAGCTGAAGCTGCTCATCGAGCAGATGCGTGAGCAAGTGCAGAACATCGAATAGGATCCACGGTGCAGGGGTTACTCTTCGTCGTCACCGCGCCCTCCGGCGCCGGCAAGACCTCGCTGATCAACGCAGTGCTCGCCGAAGACTCCCGGCTCAGGCTGTCGGTGTCCTATACCACGCGCCCGCCGCGCCCCGGCGAACAGAACGGGCGCGAATACCACTTCGTCGACGAAGCGACCTTCGTGGCGATGCTCGAGCGCGGCGAGTTCCTCGAAAGCGCGCAAGTCCATGGCCACCGCTACGGCACCTCCCAGACGGCGATTGGCGGCGCGCTCGAAGGAGGCCACGACCTGGTGCTGGAGATCGACTGGCAGGGCGCGCAGCAAGTGCGGCGACTGCATCCGGAGTGCGTGGGAGTCTTTCTGCTGCCGCCTTCGCTCGCCGAACTGGAACGCCGGTTGCGCTCGCGCGGGCAGGACAGCGAACCCGTGATCGCGCGCCGCATGGCCGCCGCGCGGGACGAAATTGCGCACGTCGCGGAGTCCGATTATGTTATAATTAACAAAGACTTCGAGATTGCCAAGCGCGACTTGCTGGCGATCGTCCGCGCCGAGCGCCTGACCACCGCGCGGCAGCTTGCGCGAGTCGGCGAACTTTTCTGAAGGAAACACGGAACATGGCCCGCATCACGGTAGACGACTGCCTGAAGAGAATCCCCAACCGCTTCCAGCTCACGCTGGCCGCAACCTATCGCGCGCGCCAGCTCACGGCCGGCGCCTCGCCGCTGGTCGAGACCAACAAGGACAAGGCGACCGTGATCGCGCTGCGCGAAATCGCCGGCGGCAAGGTCGGCACCGAAGTCCTCAAGCGCAACCCCACGCCGCCGACCGCGCCAAGCGCGCCGCTCTGACCCCGCCCCGGCTGCGCCCCGGAGGTGTTCGCAAGGGGCGGCCCGATCGGGTACGCTCCTGCGCATGGCGGCCGTACCCGTCCTCGATGATAAGCGCTTCGCCTACCTGAAGCCGTCGGATCTCGGCCGGCTCGCGGACGCGTATCGCTTTTCCGAAGCGGCGCACGCCGGGCAGAAACGCCAGTCCGGCGAGCCTTACGTCTCGCATCCCCTCGCGGTAGCCGAGATCCTGGCCGGATGGCGGCTGGACGGCCAGACCCTGATGGCCGCGTTCCTGCACGACGTGATGGAGGATGCGCGCGTCACGAAGACGGAGATCTCGGATACCTTCGGCCGCCCGGTGGCCGAACTGGTCGACGGCGTCTCCAAGCTCGACAAGATCGAATTTCAGTCCGCCGAGGACGCGCAGGCCGGCAATTTCCGCAAGATGCTGCTCGCGATGGCGCGCGATGTGCGGGTCATCCTGATCAAGCTTGCCGACCGCCTGCACAACATGCGCACGCTCGGCGCGGTTCCGCCGGCGAAGCGGCGTCGGATCGCGCGCGAGACGATGGAGATCTACGCCCCCATCGCCAACCGTCTCGGCCTGAACGCGCTCTACCATGAGCTGGAAGAGCTCGCCTTCTCGCACCTGCACCCGTTGCGCTACCGGGTGCTCGCCAAGGCGACGAGGGCGGCGCGCGGAAACAGGCGAGAGGTGATCACGAAGACCGAAGCCGCCATCAAGGCAAAGCTCGCCGACAGCGGGATCGAGGCGACGGTGACCGGCCGGGAAAAGCACCTGTACTCGACCTACAGGAAGATGGTGGAGAAGCAGCTCAGTTTTTCCGAGGTTCACGACATCTACGGCTTTCGCGTCGTCGTCAAGACGGTCCCCGCCTGCTACCTGGCGCTCGGCGCGCTGCACGCGCTCTACAAGCCGATCCCGGGAAAATTCAAGGATTACATCGCCATTCCGAAGGCGAATGGCTACCAATCGCTGCACACCGCGCTGATCGATCCCTACGGCCTGCCGGTCGAGGTGCAGATCCGGACCGAGCACATGCACCACGTCGCCGAATCGGGCGTGGCCTCGCACTGGATGTACAAGGACGAGGAAGACTCCCTGTCCGATCTGCAGCAGCAGGCGCACCTGTGGCTGCAGTCCCTGCTCGAAATCCAGAATCAGTCCGGCGACTCGGCCGAGTTTCTCGAGCACGTTAAGGTCGACCTGTTCCCGGACGAGGTTTACGTCTTCACCCCCAAGGGAAGGATCATGTCCCTGCCGCGCGGAGCGACCGCGGTGGACCTCGCCTACGCGATTCACACCGACATCGGCAACCGCTGCGTCGCCGCGAAGGTCAACGGCGAGCTGGTTCCGCTGCGCGGAGAGCTCAGGAACGGCGACCGTGTCGAAATCATCACCGCCAGCCACGCCAAGCCGAACCCCGCGTGGCTGCAGTACGTCCGCACCGGCAAGGCGCGCGCGAATATCCGGCACTTCCTCAAGACGATGCAGTACGAGGAGTCCGCCAGCCTGGGCGAGCGCCTGCTCGAGCAGGCGCTGAGGGCGCTGGGGACCGGCCTGGCGGGGATCGACGACGCCAGCTGGGAGCGGGTCGTGCGCGACAGCGTGTCGCGCTCGCGCCAGGAGCTCCTGGCAGACATCGGCCTGGGCAAGCAGCTGCCCGCCGTCATCGCGCGCAGGCTGCTGCGACATGCGGATTCCGCGCGGGACGAATCCAAAACCGCGGGCAGCGTGACGATCCGCGGCACCGAGGGCATGGCGGTACAGCTGGCGAGCTGCTGCCGGCCGATTCCCGGTGATCAGATCGTCGGCTCGATCAAGAAGGGCCAGGGACTGGTCGTGCACGCCGCCGATTGCGCACAGATCGAGCGCTCACGGCGCAACGAGCCCGAGCAATGGATCGACGTGGAATGGGATCCGGGCACCACCCGCCTGTTCCTCGCGGCAATCAAGGTGACGGTCGCCAACCAGCGCGGGGTTCTCGCCAAGGTGGCCTCCGAAATCGCCGAGGCGGGCGCCAACATCGACTCGATAAGCATGGAAGACGATCGGTCGCTGTACACCACCATGGCCTTCGTGCTCGAGATCGCCAACCGGCAGCACCTGGCGCGCGTGATGCGCGCGCTGCGGCGGCTGCCCGACGTGAAGAAGATCGCGCGAGTGCGCGAATAGCGACGCGGCTAGAGCCGCCCCGCCACGCGGCGGAAGTGGTGCCCCAGAATCGAGAGCTCCATCGCCGCGCGAAACTTGCGCGGTTGCGCGAGCAGCGTCGTCCAGAAAAGGCTCCAGTACTGGCGCCGCCCCGCGCTGCGCAGACCCAACACCCAAAGCGACCTCAGAAAAGCGAGGAGGTCGGCCGCGGACAGGCGCGCGGCCGGCCCGCGCGGCTCGTATGTCGACAGGAAAGTCCGAATCCTGCGGTAGTAGTTCACGGGCTCGTACAGCCCGCGCATCAGGTCCCGGTAGCCCGCCAGCAGGAAGTCGCGGTCCAGCCGGGTCACGAAATTGATCGCGGCGTCGGTGTTGTCGCCGCAGCTTTCGGTGAGAATGCGCCCTTCGCGCGCAAGACGGCGGTAGAGCGCGGTTTCGGGCAGCGCGCTCAGCAGGCCCACCATCGCGGTCACGACGCCGGACTGCTGGATGAACTCGAACTGCCGGCGAAAGATATCGCGTGGATCGCTGTCGAAGCCGACGATGAACCCACCCATGACCTCCATGCCTGCGCGCTGCACCGTTTTCACCGCGTGAGCCAGGTCGCGCCGATTCTGCGGTTTGTTGCACTCCTGCAGTCCGTCCTCCGAGGGAGTCTCGATGCCCATGAACACCTTCTTGAATCCCGCCCGCGACATCAGCTCGCACAGCTCCGCGTCGTCGGCGAGATTCATGGACGCTTCGGTGATGAAGCCCATCTTCGGAGACGTCCGCCCGCGCCAGCCGATGATTTCCCTCAGAAGCCGCTTGGCGCGCTTGCGGTGGCCGATGAAGTTGTCGTCCACGATGAACACCATGTCGCTCCAGCCCCGGCGCCGCAGCGCCTCGAGCTCATGCACCACCTGCGCCGGCTCCTTGGTGCGCGGCACGCGGCCGTTCATCACGACGATGTCGCAGAATTCACAGTTGAACGGACAGCCGCGAGAGAATTGCACCGGCATCGTGACGTAGTCGCGCATGCGCACCAGATCCCAACGCGGAACAGGAACCCCCCCTACGTCCGGCCACGCCGCCGAACGGTAGAGCGGTTGCACCGTGCGGCGCTCCATGTCGCGGACCAAGTCGGCGATGACGTTCTCCGCCTCGCCGAGGACGAAGTGCGGAATTTCGGCAAACTCGCGGTGACCGGTCGTGAAGAGCGGCCCACCCGCGATGACCGGCTTGCCGTGGGCGGCGCAGCGGGCGGCGATCTCGTGCGCCGAGCTCTTGTGTACGATCATGCCGCTGAGCAGGACGTAATCGGCCCAGTGCAGGTCCGCGTCGCCGAGCGACTGAACGTTCAGGTCGACTAGGCGAAGGTTCCAGCTCGGCGGCAACATTGCGGCGACGGTCAGCAGGCCGAGCGGCGGGAAAGCGGATTTCTTCGACACGAACCGCAACACGTGCTGGAAGCTCCAGAACGTATCCGGATTGCGCGGATAGGTCAGTAATACGTTCATCCGCTTCGGCGCGAACGACGAAACCGAAAAACTTGCGCCGCCCGGCGCATCCGCGCAAATAGCGACTCAACCAATGTTAGCCGCGGTCAATCTTTCTGCGGCGGACCGCCGGGTCCGAATCAGTGGATGGCGATGGTCAGCAGGAAATCGCCGCGCACGACGTTCAGGGCATGGTGTCCCGGAGCCCGCAGCGCTTTCGCCAGCGCGGCCACCGACCGCACGCGCTGCCGGTCGACGCCGACGATGATGTCCCCTGGACGCAGACCATACTGGAAAGCCCGCGTATCGGCCCGCACCGCCGTCACCAGCACCGCCCGCTCCGCAGTCTGCGTATCCTCGCTCTTCGCGACCGCGAGGGTGGCCCCGGCGAGCTCGGGGATCGTTTCCCCGCCGCCGGCGTGCCGTGCCGAGATCTCGGCGATCCTGACCCGAATCGTCCGCTCGGAGGAGCCGCGCAAGACGCGCAGCTCGACCGTATCGCCAGCCGGCGTGACCGCCAGCCGGGCGCGCATCTGCACCGCATTGCGCATGGGATGGCCGTCGAGCGAGACGACGACGTCGCCTTCGCGCAGACCGACGCGTGCAGCGGGCGAGCCCGCCTGGACCTGCGTAATCACGACGCCCGCGCGCGCCGACACCCCGAGCGCGCGCGCCAGCTTCGGGGTCAGGTCCTGCATCGTGATGCCCAGCCGTCCGCGCCGCACCTCCCCGTAGCGGATCAACTGCCGCATCACGGCGCGCGCCATGTCCGAGGGCACCGCGAAGCCGATGCCGACATTGCCGCCGGACGGCCCGATGATCGCGGTGTTTATGCCGACCAGCCTTCCGCGCAGGTCGACCAGCGCACCCCCTGAATTGCCGGGGTTGATCGATGCATCGGTCTGGATGAAGTTCTCGTAGCCTTCGATGTTGAGGCCGCTGCGGCCGAGCGCGGAGACGATTCCCGAAGTCGCCGTCTGGCCGAGGCCGAAAGGATTACCGATGGCGATCACGAAGTCGCCCACCTGCAGGGCGTCCGAGTCGCCGAACGGAAGCTGGGTGAGGCCGGTCGCGTTGATCTTCAGCAATGCGATATCGGTTCCTGCGTCCGATCCAACGAGCCGCGCCGGGAACCGCCGATTGTCCTTGAGCGTGACGACGATCTCTTTGGCGTCCTGGATCACGTGGTGATTGGTAAGGATGTAACCGCGCTTGGCATCCACCACGACGCCCGATCCGGCCGCGACGCGCCGACTGCCGTCGTCCGGCAGGCCGAAGAAGCGGCGGAAGAACGGATCGCTCAGCAGCGGATTTTCCTCTTCCGGGCTCTGCTGCAGCACGGAAATGTTGACGACTGCGGGCGTCACCTTCCGCAGAATCGGTGCGAGCGTGGGCAGGCCGTCCTGCGATTGCGGCAACGGCAGGGCGGCGTTGGCCGAAACGGAGAACACCGCGGCCAAGAGCCAGGCAAACGTGATCAGCAGGCGCATGGTCCCCGGTCCAGAAAGCTACCGCAAAAAAGAAAGGGCCGGCAATGCCGGCCCGAGCTTGGGCATCGCGTGCCCGTACTCAGCGGCGGCGGTATTGCGTGTTGGGACGCCTCGCCGGCGGCGCGGCTCTCTCGTCCTTGTGACGGAAATTTATCCGTGCCTTGGTCAGATCGTAAGGCGAGATCTCGAGCGTCACCTTGTCGCCCGCCAGGATACGGATCCGGTGCTTTCTAACCTTTCCGGAAGCGTAGGCGAGCACCTTGACACCGTTCTCCAGCGTCACGCGGAACTGCGTGTTCGGTAGAACCTCGTCTACCACCCCATTCATTTCGATCAGTTCTTCCTTCGCCATCCTGTGTCAGATTGCTTTCAGGTTAACAGCCGACGACCTTCCGTCGCGCCCTTTCTCTACTTCGAACGAAATCTTCTGGTTCTCGCTCAAGGTGCCGAGCCCGCTTCTTTCCACTGCCGAAATGTGGACGAAAACGTCCTTCGACCCGTCGTCGGGCTGGATGAAACCGAACCCCTTAGTCGTATTGAAAAACTTCACTG
>CAZLUX010000072.1:0-13917 GCA_964562815.1 uncultured Enterobacteriaceae bacterium | reverse complement strand
TGCACCGGCGCGCCGTGCACGGTCGGAAAGCGCGTCGTGATCTGCACCGCGCGGATCGCGTCGGCCGGCGTGAACGGGCGCATCGACACCACCATGCCGCCGCGGAACGGCCCCGCGGGCGCGGTCTCGATGCTGGTGAGGTACATCGGCACGCCCTTGCCCTCGGCGATGTGGCGCAGCGGCACCCCGGCGTCGATCAGCGCCTCCTCGAACGAGAACGAGCAGCCCAGCACGAAGGCGACCAGGTCGCCGCGCCACAGGTCGCGGATGTCGCCCACGTCCTCGACGTACTCGCCGTCGCGGAACACGCGGTAGCTCGGCACGTCGGTGCGGATGTCGAGGTCCGCGCCCAGCGCCGGCAGCGCCGGGTCGCCCGGATCGGAGGCCGCGAGCAGCGGGCAGGGCTTGGGATTGCGCTGGCAGTAGACGAAGAAGTCGTCGGCGTACTCGCGCGGCAGGATGCAGACGTTGCCCTGCACGTAGCCGGGCGCGAGCCCGGCGGTCTGGGTGAGGTGCGCGCCGGCGCGGATCGCGCGGCGCGCGGCGCGCGGATCGGCGCGGTCGAAGGGCTCGGTTCTGAGGGCTTGGGCGATGGCCATGCGGCGATGTTCCGCCGCCTTTGCGAAAGCGTCAACCCGCGCTGTTGACGCTGCGCGAGCGCGCGTTCTAAGCTGGCGCGCAAACCCAACCCGGAGGGGAACCACGATGAAAAGCATCGCATCCTGGGCGCCGGCTCTCGCCGCCGCCGCAGCTCTTCTCGCCGCGCCGGCTTTCGGCGCCGAGCTGCCCAAGACCCACGTCAAGGTCATCGGCTACTTCAGCAACCTGGCGCAGACCAAGCGCGTCGAGCGGCCGTTCTGGACCGAGAAGATCGAGAAGGACTCGGGCGGGCGCATCACCGCCGACTACAACAACATGGACGTCCTGGGGGTGAACGACTTCCAGATCCTGCACATGACCCAGCTCGGCGTGACCGACTTCGCCGCCTCCGACATCAGCAAGATGGCGGGCGAGGACCCGGTGTTCGAGGGCTGCGACCTGGCGGGCATCACCAGCGACATCGACACCGCGCGCAGGGCCTGCGAGGCCTGGAAGCCGGTCATGGCCGAGCACATGAAGGACAAGTTCAAGACCGGTCTGATGCTGCTCGCGCCGAACCCGCCGATCGTGTTCTGGTGCCGCGACAAGATCTCGGGCCTGGCCGACCTCAAGGGCAAGAAGGTGCGCGTGTTCAACAAGACCCAGACCGACTTCGTCAGCGCGGTGGGCGGCGAGACGGTGACGATGCCCTTCCCGTCGGTGGTCCCGGCGCTGCAGCGCGGCGTGGTCGACTGCGCGCTGACCGGAACGCTGTCGGGCAACACCGCGGGCTGGCCCGAGGTGTCGAAATACCTCTATCCGCTCGCGGTCGGCTGGTCGATCGCCTACGAGGGCGCCAACCTGAACAGCTGGGACAAGTTCCCGCCCTCGGTGCAGCACTTCTTCACCACGGAGTTCGCGCAGCTCGAGAACGACCTGTGGAAGATCGGCGCGCAGGCGACCGAGGAAGGCGTCAGCTGCAACACCGGCCACGGCACCTGCACCCTGGGCAAGCCGGGCAAGATGACGCTGGTGAAGCCCTCGGCGTCGGACGAGGCGCTGAAGAAGAAGCTGGTGCAGAACGTGGTGCTGGTGAAGTGGGGCAAGCGCTGCGGCAAGGCCTGCGCCGAGGAGTGGAACAAGACGGTCGGCAAGGTCGTCGGCCTGCAGATCCCCCTCGACAAGCTCTGACCTCGAGTGACTAGGCTGCTCGGGCTCGCGCGACTCGTCGCGCGGGCCGGCTGCTGGTTCGGCGGCGCGATGGTCGCGGCGGCCGCGCTCATGATCGCGGTCGACGTGCTCTCGAGGAAGCTTTTCGACTACCCGATCGGCGCCTCGAGCGAGGTCTCCGGCTACGTGCTGGCGATCGGCACCGCCTGGGCGCTCGCGCTGACGCTGCTCGACCGCGCGCACGTGCGCATCGACTCGCTCTACTCGGTGCTGCCGGTGCGGCTGTGCGCGCTGCTCGACATGATCGCGCTGATCTCCTTCATGGTGTTCGCCGCGTTCACCACCTGGCAGGGCGGCAAGGTGCTGCTCAACTCGATCAACGTCGACGCGCATTCGCTCACGCCGCTGGCGACGCCGCTGGCGATCCCGCAGGTGCTGTGGGTGGCCGGGTTCGTGCTCTTCTCGGCGGTGCTGCTGCTGCTTTTCGTGCGCGCGGCGATGCTGCTCGCGGGCGGGCGCTGGGAGGACGTGCAGCGGCTGCTCGGCCCGCGCACCGCGCAGCAGGAGCTCGAAGAAGTCCTGCACGAAAAAGAGCGCTACAAGGACTGAGGAGCGAGCTTGGTCTGGACCGCCATCATCGTCCTGCTCGCGATCCTGGCGCTCAGCATCCCGGTGGCCGCCGGCCTGCTGGCGCTGGGCGTGATCCTCGACTACGCCTATTCGTTCCTGCCGCTGCGGCTGGCGATCGGGGAGATCACCTGGTCGACCTCGACCAATTTCATCCTGTTCGCGATTCCGCTGTTCATCCTGCTGGGCGAGATCCTGCTGCGCTCGGGCATCGCCGAGCGCATGTACGCGGCGATGACGCACTGGCTGTCGTGGCTGCCCGGCGGCCTGATGCACTCCAACATCGGCACCTGCACGCTGTTCGCGGCGGTGTCGGGATCGAGCGTGGCCACCGCCGCCACGATCGGCACGGTGGCGGTGGACCAGATCGACAAGTACGGCTACAACGAGCGCCTCTACCTCGGCACCATCGCCGCCGGCGGCACGATCGGCATCCTGATCCCGCCGTCGATCCCGATGATCGTCTACGGCGCGCTCACCGACACCTCGATTCCGCAGCTCTACCTCGCCGGCATCGTGCCGGGCGTGGTGCTGACGGTGCTGTTCATGCTGACGGTGATCGTCGGCTGCGTCGCGCGTCCCGCCTGGGGCGGGCACAAGATCGAGGCGAACTGGGGCGCGCGCTGGCGCTCGCTGCCCGACCTGATCCCGCCGCTCCTGATCTTCATCGTCGTGATCGGCTCGATCTACGGCGGCGTCGCCACCCCGACCGAGTCGGCGGGCCTGGGCGTGGTCGCCGCCTTCGCGCTCGCGGCCTGGCGCCGGCGGCTGTCATGGGCGATCCTGCGCGACACCTTCGAGGGCACCATGAAGACGACCGCGATGATCATGGCGATCCTGATCGCGGCCTACTTCGTCAACTTCGTGATCACCTCGATCGGGCTGTCCGGCAAGGTGATGAGCTACGTCACCGGCTTCGGCCTGTCGCCCACGGGCACCATCATCGCGATCGTGCTCTTCTACCTCGTGCTCGGCATGTTCATGGAGTCGCTCTCGATGCTGGTGGCGACGGTGCCGATCATCACGCCGGTGGTGGTCGGGCTGGGCTTCAACCCGATCTGGTTCGGCGTGCTGATGATGCTGCTGATCGAGACCGCGCTGATCACGCCGCCGGTCGGCTTCAATCTCTTCGTGGTCCAGGGCGTTCGCTCGCGCGGCCAGATCTACGACGTGATCATCGGCTCGGCGCCGTTCGTGATCACGCTGATGGCGATGATCGCGCTGCTGGTCGCCTACCCGCAGATCGCGCTCTGGCTGCCGGCCAAGCTTTCCTGAGCTCAGAACCCGTAAAGGCGGGCCGGGTTGTCGGCCAGGATGCGCCGCTGCAGCGCCGGGTGGGGGATCCACTGCCTGAGCTGGGCGAGCATGCCCGCGTCGTCGGGCGCCTGCGCCTTGGTGCGGATGTAGGGGTGCGGCCAGTCGCTGCCCCAGAGCAGCCGGTCGGGGCAGGCGGCGGCCAGCGCGCGCGCGAACGGCTCGACGTCGTCGAACGGCAGCGCACTGCGCGCGGTCAGCCGGTAGGGGGCGGTGAGCTTGACCCACCAGCGCCCGCGCTCGAGGCGCGCGAGGAAGGCGCGAAAGGCCGGGTGGTCCGCGCCGAGCGCCGCCGGCATGTAGCCGTAGTGGCCGAAGACGACGTCCAGCGGCAGGCGCGCGAGCACGTCGTTCCATTCGTCCATCTCGTTCACGTGCGCCAGCACCTCGACGTGCCAGCCCAGCGGCGCGATGCGCGCGGCGATGCGCTCGAGCTCGGCCGGCGAGGCGAACGGGTTGCCGCCCTTGTCGGCCAGGTTGACGCGGATTCCGCGCGCGCCGGCCGCGTGCAGGCGCTCGAGCTCGGCGTCGGCGACGCCCGCGCCGACCGCGACCACCGCGCGCAGCCGCCCGGGGTGCAGCGCCACCGCGTCGAGGATCGCGCGGTTGTCGGTGCCGTAGACGCTCGGCTGCACGAGCACGCCGCGCGCGACGCCGAGCTTCGCGTGCAGCGCGAACCAGGCCTCGAGCGGCGCATCCTCGGGGGTATAGGCACGGTCGGGGTTGTAGGGGTATCGTTGCTGCGGCCCGAACACGTGGGCATGGGTGTCGCAAGCAGTGTTGTTGCCGACAGTCATGGGGGGAGCGGGATGAACGAGCCGAAGCGATTCTACGATACGCCGCCGTTCGCGTGGCCGCAGGTGCGCCGCATCGGCAGGGACGCGCCGTGGCGCTGGCTGCGTGCGGCGCTGGCCGATCTGCGCGCGGCGCCGGCGGCGAGCCTCTTCTACGGCGCGGTGCTGGCGCTGATGGGCTATCTGCTCAGCCACCACTACGACGACGCGGTCGAGCTCGCGTTCGTCACCGGCTTCCTGCTGGTGGGCCCGTTCCTCGCGATCGGGTTGTACGACGTCAGCCGCCGGCGCGAGCGCGGCGAGGCCGTGCGCCTCGCGCCGACGCTCGTGGCGTGGCGGGCGAATGCGCCCGCGATCGGCTTCTTCGCGGTCGCGCTGATGCTGACGCTGGCGGTGTGGATACGCGTTTCGGTCGTGATGGTTGCGCTGTTCTTTCCCGACCGCGTGCCGAGCGCCGCCGATTTCGTCGCCCGGCTGGCGAGCTCGCCCGATGCGTGGTTCTTCGTGCTCGCCTACGGCGCGGCCGGCGCCGGCCTCGCGCTGATGGTGTTCGCGACCTCGGCGGTGTCGCTGCCGATGCTGCTCGATCGCGGCGAGATGGACGTCGTTTCGGCCATGATCGTCAGCTTCAACGTGCTGCGGCTCAATTTCGCGCCGATGCTGCTGTGGGCGGCGACGATCGCCGCGCTCACCGCGCTCGGCCTCGCGACCTGGTACCTCGGGCTGGTGGTGACGCTGCCGCTGATCGGGCACGGCGCCTGGCACGCCTACCGCGAGGCGGTCGAGCCCGCCTGAGCGCGCGCTATCCAGCGATCGTTGCGCGCGCCCAGTCGAGCACGCGCGACAGGCGCGGCGGCAGCAGCTCCTCGGCCTCGTCGTAGGAGACCCAGCGCCATTCGTGGTGCTCGGGGCGCCCGAGCTCGGGCGACACCGGCAGGGTGATCCCGGCCTGGTCGGTCTCGGCGAGGTAATAGCGCGCGACCTTGTCGTTGGCGTAGGGGAGGGTCTCGCGGTGCGCCTCGCCGAACGGGAAATCGAGGTCGGCGAGGCCGGTCTCCTCGGCGACCTCGCGCCGCGCGGCGTCAAATTCGCTCTCGCCCGCCTCGACCAGGCCCTTGGGAAAATCCCAGTTCGCGTAGGCGCGCAACACCAGGTAGCGCACGCCTTGCGCGGTGCGGCGGAAAACGACCGCGCCCGCGGCGCGCCTTTTGTGCTGGATCAAAATGCCCTCCGCAACCGCGGCTAGCCTTGTATCGAAAGGGCAATCGTATCGGAGCGGCGATGGACTCACTACTGTTCGGCGGCGTGTTCGATCTGCCTTGGTGGGGCGACGTGCTGGTCGCGCTGGCGCTGACCCATGTCACGATCGTGTCCGTCACGATCTTCCTGCACCGCCATCAGGCGCACCGCGCGCTCGAGCTGCATCCGCTGGCGAGCCACTTCTTCCGGCTGTGGCTGTGGCTCACCACCGGCATGGTGACCCGCGAATGGGCCGCGGTGCACCGCAAGCACCACGCCAAGTGCGACACCGCGGAGGACCCGCACAGTCCGCAGGTGTACGGCATCAACCGGGTCCTGTGGCTGGGCGTGTTTCTCTATGTGAAAGAGGCGCGCAAGCCCGAGACTCTGGCGCGCTACGGCCACGGCACGCCGGACGACTGGATCGAGCGCAACCTGTACTCGCGCTTCCAGGTCACCGGAATCGTCCTGACCGGCGCGGCCGACGTGGTGCTGTTCGGTGCGGTGCCCGGCCTGCTGATCCTGCTGGCCCAGGTGGCGTGGATCCCGTTCTGGGCTGCGGGGGTGATCAACGGGGCCGGGCATTGCTTCGGCTACCGCAACTGGCCGACGCCGGACTGGAGCACCAACATCGTGCCCTGGGGCCTGCTGATCGGCGGCGAGGAGCTGCACAACAACCACCACGCGTTCCCGACCTCGGCCAAGCTGTCGTGCAAGTGGTTCGAGTTCGACATCGGCTGGTTGTACATCGTCGTCCTGGAATCCCTCGGCCTGGCGCGCGTGAAGCACGTCGCGCCGACGCCGCACGTCGCGCCGCCGAAGCGGGCGATCGATCCGGCCACCCTGCAGGCGGTCATCGCCTACCGCTACGACGTCCTGGCGAGGTATGCGGGCGCGCTCAAGCGGACCTGGGTCGGCGAGCTGCGCAGGCTGAGCGAGCGCGCGCCCGAGGACGCGCGCAAGCTCGCGCGCATCGAGCCGTGGCTGGCGCGCGACGAGAAGACGCTGCGCGAGCCCGAGCGCAGGGCGATCGCGGAGGCGCTGCCGAAGTCGCCCCTGCTGCAGACCATGGTCTCGATGCGGCGCGAGCTCGCCGCCATATGGGGGCGCTCCTCGGCCACGCGCGAACAGCTGGTGGGCCGCCTGCAGGACTGGTGCCGGCGCGCCGAAGCGAGCGGAATCGGCCCGCTGCGGGAGCTCGCGGAGCGCCTGCGCTCCTACGCCTGAGGGCGGTAACGCGCTGACGGCGCACCCTTTTTCCCGCCTCACTTGAATCCGGCGCGGGGCAGCGCCATCTAAGGCCCATGAGATCGCGCGACTTGCACAGCCTGATGTGGGGCGAGGCCCTTTCGCTGCTCGAGCAGGCCGAGCGCCTGCAGCGGCAGTTCTTCCGCGTCGGCAGCTCGGCGGCCGCGAGGACCTGGGAGCCGCCGGTGGACCTCGTCGAGAGCGGCGATTCGCTGCGGGTGCACGTCGCCCTGCCGGGCGTCGGCCCCGAGTCGGTGGCGATCGGCATCGAGCGCGACGCGGTCACGGTCTCCGCGCTGCGCGCGTTTCCGGCCTCCGAGGGCGGCGCCCGCATCCACCGCCTGGAAATTCCCTACGGGCGCTTCGAGCGCCGCATCGCGCTGCCGATGCACGCGCTCGAGCTGACCGGCCGATCACTCGCGAACGGGCTGCTCACGCTCACGTTCGCCAAACGCAAGGAGTCCGCATGAACCTCTGGCCGAAGTCCCAGCAGATGCTTTCCGGCGAGGAGACCGCGCCGGCCGAGGCGCCCGCGCCCAAGCGCGCGAGCGGTGCGGCCAGGCCGCTGCCCGAGGACGCGATCGCCCTCATCCCGGTGAGGAACACGGTGCTGTTCCCCGGCGTCATCGCGCCGGTGACGATCGGGCGCGAGAGGTCGGTCGCTGCGGCGCAGGAGGCGGCCAAGAGCGAGCACCAGGTCGGCTTCCTGCTGCAGCGGGACCCGAGCGCGAACGAGGTCGGCCCGGACGACCTGCATTGGGTCGGCACCGCGGGCCAGATCGCGCGCTACGTCACCGCCCCGGACGGCGCGCACCACCTGGTGGTGCAGGGCCAGTCGCGCTTTCGCGTGCTCGAGTTCCTCGAGGGCTGGCCGTTCCTCGTTGCGCGGGTCGCGATGGTCGAGGAGGTGCAGGAGTCCGGCGCCGAGCTCGAAGCGCGCTTCCTGCAGCTCAAGCAGCAGGCGGCGGCGGCGATCGAGCTGCTGCCGAACGCGCCCGAGGGCCTCGCCGCGGTGGTGCAGGGCATGGACTCGCCCGGCGCGCTGGCGGACATGGTGGCGAACTTTCTCGACGTGAAGCCGGAGCAGAAGCAGGAGCTGCTCGAAGCCTTCAGCGTGCGCGCGCGCCTGGACAAGGTGCTCGCGCTGCTCGGCAACCGCGTCGAGGTGCTCAAGCTGTCGAAGGAGATCGGCGACCAGACGCGCAAGGCTTTCGACGAGCGCCAGCGCGAGCACGTGCTGCGCGAGCAGATGCGCCAGATCCAGAAGGAGCTGGGCGAGGGCGAGGACACGGCGGCCGAGATCGAGGAGCTGAAGAAGGCGCTCGACGAGGCCGGAATGCCCGAGGACGTCGCCAAGCACGCCAACAAGGAATTGAAGCGCCTGCAGCGCATGCAGGAAGGCGGCGGCGAGTACGGCATGCTGCGCACCTACCTCGAGTGGCTCGCCGAGCTGCCGTGGAAGGACGAGCAGCCGAAGCCGATCGACATCGCCGAGGCGAGGAAGGTGCTCGACGAGGACCACTACGGCCTGGAGAAGATCAAGCGCCGCATCCTCGAGTACCTCGCGGTGAGGAAGCTCAACCCCGAGGGCAAGAGCCCGATCCTGTGCTTCGTCGGCCCGCCGGGCGTGGGCAAGACCTCGCTCGGGCAGTCGATCGCGCGCGCCACCGGGCGCAAGTTCCAGCGCGTCGCGCTGGGCGGCCTGCACGACGAAGCCGAGATCCGCGGCCACCGCCGCACCTACGTCGGCGCGCTGCCGGGCAACGTCATCCAGGCGATCCGGCGCGCGGAAACGCGCGCGGGCGTGCTGATGCTGGACGAGATCGACAAGGTGGGCGCCGGCGGTTTCCACGGCGACCCGGCCTCGGCGCTGCTCGAGGTGCTCGATCCGGAGCAGAACTCGAAGTTCCGCGACAACTACCTGGGGGTGGACTTCGACCTGTCGAAGATGATGTTCATCGCCACCGCGAACGTGCTCGACACGATTCCGGGGCCGCTGCGCGACCGCATGGAGGTGATCCAGCTTCCGGGCTACACGGAAGAGGAAAAGCTCGAGATCGCGCGCCGCTACCTGGTGAAGCGCCAGCTCGAGGCGAACGGGCTCAAGCCGGAGCAGGCCTCGCTCAGCGACGCCGCCCTGCGCGCGATCGTGCGCGACTACACGCGCGAGGCGGGCGTGCGCAACCTCGAGCGCGAGATCGGCTCGGCGCTGCGCAACGTCGCGATGCGGATCGCCGAAGGCAAGGCGGAGTCGGTGGCGGTCGACGCCGCCGACCTGCAGCCGATCCTCGGCGCGCGCAGGTTCGAGAGCGAGGCCGCGCTGATGACCGGCGTGCCCGGCGTCGCCACCGGCCTGGCGTGGACGCCGGTGGGCGGCGACATCCTGTTCATCGAGGCGACCAAGGTGCCGGGCAGCGGCAAGCTGATTCTCACCGGGCAGCTGGGCGACGTGATGAAGGAATCGGCGCAGGCCGCGCTCACGCTCGCCAAGGGAAGCCTGGCCGAGGCCTTCGACAAGATCGACGTGCACATCCACGTCCCGGCGGGCGCCACGCCCAAGGACGGTCCGAGCGCGGGCGTGGCGATGTACCTCGCGCTGGTGTCGCTGCTGGCGGGCAAGCCGGTCAGGAGCGACGTCGCGATGACGGGCGAGATCTCGTTGCGGGGCCTGGTGCTGCCGATCGGCGGCGTGAAGGAGAAGCTGCTCGCGGCGCTGCGCGCCGGAATCGGCACCGTCATGCTGCCCAAGCGCAACGAGAAGGACCTCGACGATGTTCCGGCCGAGGCGAGAGAGAAGCTGAAGATCGTGTTCCTCGAGAAGGTCGAGGACGCCGTCGCGACCGCGATCGGCGAGTTGCCCGAGACCGCCCGCAGGCAGGCCGCCTGATCTTTCAGGAAGCCGTCAGCGCGGGTTCAGGCATCGGACAGCGCAAGTCGCTAGCATAGGCATCGAAGTACGGCCCCCCCTCTTTTCACCGTGCTTCAAGACGGGCCGACCCTTCTGGGTCGGCCCGTTTTCCTTTCTGCCCCGCGCTTGCCTCGCCGTGCGCTTCAGTCGCGCGCGGGAACCCGCTCGAGATCCGCGAGCCAGGCGTCGGCGACCCCGTCCGAGGGCGCGCGCCAGTCGCCTCGCGGCGAGAGCGAGCCACCCGAGCCGACTTTCGGCGAGTTCGGCAGCGCGCTGCGCTTGAACTGGCTGGTCTGGAAGAAGCGCTTGAGGAATACGCCGAGCCACTTGCGGATCTCGCCCAGGCGGTAGCCGTCCTTGCCGCGCCACGCGTTCCAGGCGAGGAACGCCACCTTGGACGGCGCGTAGCCGAAGCGCAGGGTGTAGTAGAGGTGGAAATCCTGCAGCGCGTAGGGGCCGATCGTCTGCTCGGTGAGTTGGGCCGGCTGTCCGCCCTTGCGCCCCGGCACGAGCTCCGGGCTGATCTCGGTCTCGAGCACGCGCTCGAGCGTGCGCGCAACCGCGCGCTCGAAGTCGCCCGACCTCGCGACCCAGCCGATGAGGTAGCGGATCAGCGTCTTCGGCACGCTCGCGTTGACGTTGTAGTGCGACATCTGGTCGCCGACGCCGTAGGTGCACCAGCCCAGCGCGAGCTCGGACAGGTCGCCGGTGCCGACCACGAGCGCGCCGTGCAGGTTCGCCAGGCGGAACAGATGGCTGGTGCGCTCGCCGGCCTGCACGTTCTCGAAGGTGATGTCGTAGACCTTGCGTCCGCGCGCATAGGGGTGGCGCAGGTCCTTCAGCATCTGCAGGCACGAAGGCCGGATGTCGATCTCCTCCGCGCTCGCGCCGATCGCGCGCATCAGCTGCCAGGCCTGGCTGCGCGTGCGCGTCGTGGTGGCGAAGCCGGGCATGGTGTAGGCGAGGATATTGCGCCGGGGCAGGCCCAGCTCGTCCATCGCGCGGGCGCACACCAGCAGCGCCTGGGTCGAGTCGAGGCCGCCCGAGACGCCGATCACCAGCTTCTCGGTGCCGCTCGCCCGCATGCGGGTGGCGAGGCCCTGCACCTGGATGCGGTAGACCTCCTCGCAGCGGGCGTCGCGCGTGGCCGGATCGCCCGGCACGTAGGGGTGGCGCGCGACCTGGCGCGCGAGCGGCAGCCTGCCCCGGGGCAGCGCGAGCGAGAAGCCGATCTCGCGAAAGCGCGAAACCTCGTCCTTGTGGCGCGCGAGCGACTGGCCGAAGGAGTTCTGCCGCATGCGGTCGGCCGCGAGCCGGTCGAGGTCGACGTCGGCGAGGGTCAATCCCGGCCGGGTCGAGAAGCGCTCCGACTCGGCGAGCAGCGTGCCGTTCTCCCAGATCATGGCGTGGCCGTCCCAGGCGAGATCGGTGGTCGACTCGCCCGGGCCCGCGGCGCTGAACAGGTAGGCGGCGAGGCAGCGCGCCGACTGATTCGACGCCAGCTCGCTGCGGTACTCGTGCTTGCCGATCACCACGTTGGAGGCGGAAAGGTTCGCGATCAGGGTGGCGCCCGCGAGCGCGGCGAAAGTCGAGGGCGGCGCCGGCACCCAGAGGTCCTCGCAGATCTCGGCGAAGAGCTTCAGCCGCGGCTGCTCCTCGAGGCGGAACACGAGGTCGTTGCCGAACGGCGTGCGCTGGCCGGCGAGAACGATCTCCCGCCGCGGGCAGGTGTCGGCGGGAGTGAACTGGCGCAACTCGTAGAACTCGCGGTAGTTCGGCAGGTAGGTCTTGGCGGCGACGCCGACCAACCTGCCGCGGCACACGAGGGCGGCGCAGTTGTACAGCAGGCCGTCGACCTGCACCGGCAGTCCCACCAGCGCGGCGAGCGGCAGCGCGCGCGTGGACTCGAGCAGCCGCGCGAGCGCCGCCTCGGAGGCGTCGATCAGCGCCTGCTGGTGGAACAGGTCTTCCGCGGTGTACGACGAAAGGCCGAGCTCGGGAAACACGCACACGACCGCCTTGTCGCGCGCGGCCCGGCGCATCAGCGCCAGCGTTTGCGCAGCGTTGTAGGCAGGATCGCCCACGCGCAGCGCGGGCGTGGCCACCGCCACGCGCGCGAAGCCGTGGCGGTAGAGGTTGAAGAAGGCGTCCCGGGTGGCCATTTGCGTCATTCTAGCCCACGCGGACTATGGTATCCTAAACCATATGCCGAGGCTGCGGGAAAAGGTGCTGCTCGCCGACGGCGCGCTGCTCGAGATCGAGCTCGACGCCGACCTCGGCTACGTGCTGCGCTACGGCGCGCTGGTCGAGTACGCGAACCACCGCCGCCGCGTGGGCGGGCGCGAGCTGCCCTACGAGTTCCGCTCGGTCGAGCAGCTGCGCTACGACTTCGAGCGCGACGTCGAAGCGGCCGGAGGAAGGCTTGGCGAAAACGCTTGAGCTGCGCGTGGGCGCGGCGGGCGACGCGCTCGATCGCTTCGAGGCGGCGTGGAACCGCGCCGCCGAGGGCCGGCGCATGCCGCCGCTCGCGGTGCTGACCCTTCCCGACCTGCCGGCGCTGCTGAAGAACCTCAGCCCGGCGCGCTGGCAGCTGCTCGAGCGGCTGCGCGCGGCCGGGCCGCTGTCGGTCTACGAGCTGGCGCGCCGCCTCGGGCGCGACTACAAGAACGTGCATACTGACGTCAGGCGGCTCGCCGAGCTCGGCCTGGTCGAGCGGCGCGCGGACGCGCGCGTCGCGGTCGGCTGGGACCGGGTTCGCGCCGAGCTGAGCCTTACCGAGTGACGCGGAGGCGAAGGCATGGCGGGAGAGCGCTGCGACGTACTGTTCCGTAACGCGACCGTGATCGACGGCAGCGGCGCGCCGCGGCGCGAGGCCGACGTCGCGGTGCGCGGCGAGCGCATCGCCGCGCTCGGGCGCCTCGACGGATGGCGCGGCGAGACCGAGATCGACGCCTCCGGGCGCGTGCTCGCGCCCGGCTTCATCGACGTCCACACCCACGACGACCGCCTGCTGCTCGCCGAGCCCGAGATGACGCCGAAGCTCAGCCAGGGCGTGACCACCGTGATCGGCGGCAACTGCGGCATCAGCCTCGCGCCGCTGGTCGCCGACCGGGTGCCGCCTCCGCTCGACCTGCTCGATGCGGGCGGCGCCTACCGCTATGGGCGCTTCGCCGACTACCTCGAGGAGCTCGCTGCGCGTCCCGCCGCGCTCAATGCCTCGCTCCTGGTCGGCCACAGCACCCTGCGCGTCGCGACCATGGACCGCCTCGAGCGCGCGGCGACAAAGGCCGAGATCGCGCGCATGCGCGAAATCGTTGCCGACAGCCTCGATGCGGGCGCGATCGGGCTCTCGACCGGCCTGTTCTACGCCCCGGCCAACGCCGCGCCGACCGAGGAGGTGATCGAGCTGTGCGCGCCGCTGCGCGCGCGCGGCGCGCTCTACGTCACCCACATGCGCGACGAGGCCGACCACCTGCTCGAGTCGCTCGAGGAGACCTTCCGCATCGGGCGCGAGGCGGGCGTGCCGGCGTTCATCTCGCACCACAAGGCCGCGGGCGTGAAGAACCACGGCAGGACGCGCCAGAGCCTGCCCGCGATCGAGGCGGCGATGCGCGCGCAGCCGGTCGCGCTCGACGCCTATCCCTACGCCGCCTCCTCGACCGTGCTGCGCTGGGACATGGCGCTGCGCGCGTCGAAGACCCTCGTCACCTGGTCCAAAGCGCACCCCGAGCTCGCCGGCAGGACGCTCGACGAGATCGCGCAGCAGATGGGCTGCGAACCGGAGCAGGCGGCGGCCAGGCTGCAGCCGGCGGGCGCGGTGTACTTCCAGATGAGCGAGGACGACGTGCGGCGCGTGCTCGCCTTCGCGCCGACGATGATCGGCTCCGACGGCCTGCCGCACGACGTCCATCCGCACCCGCGCCTGTGGGGCACCTTCCCGCGCGTGCTCGGCCACTACGCGCGCGACGAGGGCCTGTTCACGCTCGAGCAGGCGGTGCACAAGATGACCGGCCTGTCGGCGCGCAACTTCGGGCTCGA
>CAZLUX010000071.1:3308-14054 GCA_964562815.1 uncultured Enterobacteriaceae bacterium | reverse complement strand
TCGAGCTGGGCGACCGAGACGTTCGACAGGCCGAGGTGGCGGATCTTGCCCGCGCGCTGCAGCTCGGCGAGGCACCCCACCGACTCGGCGAACGGCACCTTCGGATCCGGCGCGTGCAGCTGGTACAGGTCGATGCGCTCGAGCTTGAGCCGCGCCAGGCTGCCCTCGAGTGCCCGCCGCAGATGCTCCGGCCTGCCGTCCGGGTCCCAGGCATGGCGCGTCGGCCGCAGCAGCCCGCCCTTGGTCGCGATCACGAGCCCGGCGGGATACGGATGCAGCGCCTCGGCGATCAGCGTCTCGTCGACGTGCGGGCCGTAGCTGTCCGCGGTGTCGAAAAAGTCGTGCCCGAGCTCGAGCGCGCGCCGCAGCACCCGGTGCGCCGCGGCGCGGTCCTTGGGCGGGCCCCAGACGTCGGAGCCGCAGACGCGCATCGCCCCGAAGCCGAGGCGATGAACGCGAAGATCGCCGAGCGCGAGCGTCGCATTCATCGTCCCAGTATAGCGAATCGCCGTAGCCGCGCTCGGCTCCCGCAAGCAGGTCGCGGGAAGTCTCGGGTAATATCCGTGACGGCGGCAAGATGCCGCCGATCCTCGGCTCACTGGTGGAGCAGTAAGTGCCCCGCGCACACCCTCCCAAGACGTCGCCCCCCGCCGCGCCCAAGCCGGTTTCGATTCGCGCCCGGGCTTTGCTCAGCAGCGGGAGGAACGCCGCCGGGATCCACGACCTGCTGTCGAGCGGTGACCGCGAAGCGCTGCTTGGAATCGCGACGATCGTCGATCTTCCCGAGCGTCGCCTGCGCGTGTTTTCGCAAGGGGACCCGGCACGGGCGGCGTTCATCGTCGGCAGCGGCGCAGTTTCCGTCAGTCGCCATCTCGAAGGCGGCGAGCGGCAGGTGCTCGAGTTCCTTTACCCCGGCGATCTTCTGGGGCTGGCCCAAAACGGGCGCTACGTCAATTCGGCGCAGACGCTGACCGCGTCGCGCCTGTTCCGCATCCCGTATGCCGCCCTGAAGAACTTGCTGAAAAAAGACACCCATATCCAGTTCGTGCTGCTCGTGAAACTGGCCCACGAGCTGCGTGAGGCGCAGCGCCACATCATCATCATCGGAAGCACGCACGTTGCGCGGCGCCTCGCCATGCTGCTGGGCGACCTGTGCCTGGATTCGCCGTACTACAACGCCAGGACCGGCAAGCTCGAGCTGCCGCTGACCCGTTCCGACATCGGCGATTACCTCGGCGCTTCCGCAGAGGCGGTCACGCGCGCCTTTGCCGCGCTCGAGCGCGAAAAGCTGCTGCACCGTCTGAGGTACAGGACAGTCCTAATCGCCGATCTCCCGCGGTTGCTGCGCTACGGGCGCGGCTCCCGGACATTCTGATAAATTGACAGATGTCAGACTTTTGCCGACCATGGACAATCGGTTAGGCTTGCCGCCGCATCGAGCAAGTACAACAAGGACAAGTGGCTGGCGCCGTCGATGGCCCGTACACGCAAGCGGCCGAAGGAGCGAAAAGCAGCGGCAAAGCGCCGTCGGCGACCCGGTGTGCGCGAAGGCAAATCGCCGCTCAAGCAAACCAAGCAGGAGTTGCAGCGCAAGCTCGCCGCGCTTGAGCAGGACGTCGAAACGAGGACGGCGCAGCTCCGCCAGCTGATTTTCGAGCTGTCGATGACCGAGGATCGCGAGCGCCGCGCGGTCGCGCTCGACCTGCACGACCACCTCGGCCAGCTGCTTTCGGTGGCCAACGTCAAGCTCGCCGCCTTGCGGGCCGGGGGCGCCGCGTCTGCGAATGCCTTGGCGGAACTCAGCGACCTGCTCATGCAAGCCGAACGCGTGGTCCGCTCGCTCGCGTTTCAGATCAGTCCGCCGGTCCTGTACGAGCTCGGTCTAGTGCCGGCGCTCGAATGGCTGACCGAGGAGATGAAGACCGTGTATGGCATCACGGTCACGGTGCACGACGACGGCAAGCCCAAGCCGCTTGGCGAGGCGATCCGCTCCATCCTGTTTCGCGCCGCGCGCGAGCTGCTGATCAACGTCTCGAAGCACGCAAAGGTTGGAACCGCCCGGATCGACGTCCACCGCAGCGACGGCAGCGTTGAGGTGACGATCAGCGACGCCGGCGTGGGCTTCGATCCCGCCGGACTCTCGGTGCCCAGCGCACGGGGCGGCTTCGGCCTGCCGAGCGTACGCGAGCGGCTCGCCGCCATCGGCGGCGAGTTCACGATTCAGTCGGTTCCAGGCGACGGCACGGTCGCCCGGCTGCGCGCGCCGTTTGCGCTTGCACCGCAGCCGCCTCCCATGTTCGCGCCATGACCGTGCGCGTGCTCCTTGCCGACGATCACCGCCTGCTGCGCGAGCTGCTGCGCGAGCAGCTGCAGAAGGAGCCCGACATCGAGGTGGTCGGCGAGGCCTCGAGCGGGCGAGAGCTGATGGAACAGCTCGCCGCTCGGTCGCCCGACCTGGTAGTGCTCGACATCGCCATGCCGGGCTTGAACGGCATCGACGCAATGGCCGAGCTCGCCGCGCGGCACCCCGCCGTCAAGGTGATCTGCCTGTCCGGCTACTCCGACCGGCGCTACGTGCGGGCGATGCTCAAGGCGGGCGCGGCCGGCTACGTGGTCAAGTCCGCGGCGGGGACCGAGCTGCTGCGCGCGATCCGCGCGGTTGCGGCGGGCCAGTCCTACCTGTGCCCGGAGGCCGCCGCCGCGGTGGTCCGCGACGTGAGAGCCCGGGGCGGCGCCTCCGGCGGCCTGGGGTCCCTCGGCAAGCGCGAGATGCAGGTGCTGCAACTGCTCGCCGAAGGCAACCGCTCCTCGAGCATCGCCGAAAAGCTCTCGATCTCGGTCGCCACCGTCGACACTCATCGCCGCAACATCATGCGCAAGCTCGATCTGCACACTGTCGCGGAGCTGACCAAGTTCGCGATCCGCGAAGGTCTGACCCTGAGCTGACTCGCGCAGACTACCCGCGCGCGCCGGTTTACCGGTTTTCCGGTAGCGCGAAATCCCTCGTCTTGAGAATTGTTCCCGTGACCGAGAACTGCGACAGTTGAACGCAACGACGGCAGGTCGAACCGGCTGTCGATTCCCGACCGAACCGCCCGCGATGCTCGACCCTCTCACGTTCTCGACCAAGCCACCACGGCGCGCGGA
The DNA here is from genome assembly GCA_964562815.1 of uncultured Enterobacteriaceae bacterium. Classification (GTDB taxonomy): domain Bacteria; phylum Pseudomonadota; class Gammaproteobacteria; order Burkholderiales; family SG8-39; genus DAHVFK01. Next base: position 10,907 of record CAZLUX010000071.1, on the reverse strand, counting down.
CTCGGTGCGTCGCGAGACTTACGGATCGCTGATCCTCGACCTGTTCGGCGTGGTGCGCTTCTGCAGCCGCGACCTGGCGCGCCTCATGCGCTGCGATCCGTGTGATCTCACGGGACGCGCCGTGCGAAGCCTGCTGCCCGAGCTGGCGTTCAGCGAAAAGACACCCGGCTACAACATCTCCCTGGCCAGGGTCCTGTGCGCCCAGGGCGAGTGGTGCCTGCTTCGGCTTGCGTGCGAGAGCTGCGAAAACCTTCTGGTGGATGCCGCTCTCGAGAGCATCGAAATCCAGGGGCGCAGGCTGTTCCATGTGAACCTGCGCTGGCCTTCGCGGCAATCCACCGCGCCCGTTATACCGGCGCTCGCCTCCCATGAATAGCCCGAGAATTCTGGCGATCGTTCTTGCAGGAGGCGAGGGAACGCGCCTGCGTCCGTTGACGGAGGCGCAGGCGAAGCCGGCGCTGCCGTTCGGCGACGATCGCCGCCTGATCGATTTCGTTCTCAGCAACCTGTTCAATTCCGACATCCGGTCGATTTACGTGCTCGCGCAGTACAAGCCGCGCTCGCTGGTCGTGCACATCGAGCAGGCCTGGGCAGGCCGGCTCGCCGCGAAAGGCGGATTCATCGAAACGATGCTTCCGGAAGAGACACCCGGTGCCGGAACGCCGTTTGCCGGAACGGCGGACGCGGTCTACCGCTGCCGCGGCCTGATAGAGAAGGAAACGCCGGATGTGGTGGCAGTGTTCGCCGCCGATCACGTATACCGCATGGACGTACGGCAAATGGTCGAGTTCCACTTCGCGGCCGGCGCGGAGGCGAGCATTGCTGCAGTACCCGTGCCGCTCGGCAGGGCTTCGTCCTTCGGCATCGTCGCGGTCGATGAGGGTGAGCGCGTGCTCGAGTTCGAGGAAAAGCCCGCGCGCCCTAAAGCAATGCCGGCCGACCCTGCGCGCGCCTATGTATCGATGGGCAATTACCTGTTCGAGCCGGCGACGCTGCTCCAATCGCTCGAGCAGGGCGCGCGGCGCGGCCACACCGATTTCGGCCACCACCTGATGCCCGTCCTGGCGCGCCGGCGCCGCACCTTTGCCTACGACTTCTCGACCAACTGGATTCCCGGGCTGCGTCCCTGGGAGGAGCGCGCCTATTGGCGCGATGTGGGCACGCTCGACGCCTACCGTGAGGCGCTGCGCGATGTCGCGGGCGGCTGGCCGCGCCTGGAGCTGCGCAAGCCCGAGTGGCCAATCCATGGCGTCGGCCCGCGCCTGGCAGCCGTGCTCGGATCACGGCGCCTCAGGCAGGCACAAGATCGGACCCCGGACAGGCAAGAGCCTGTCTCGGGACATGTCAATCCAACGTAGCCATGTAGGAGGTCTTCATGAGACAGCAACGATGGCAGGACTGGGTGATGCTCGCTTTCGCGGTGTGGCTCTTCTTTTCGCCGTTCTTTCTCAACTACACGTCGGCAAGCAACGCAGCAGCCTGGAATTCGTACATTCTCGGCGCCGCAGTGGCAGTGTTCTCGATCTGGGCCCTTATCTATCCCCAGAAGTGGGAAGAATGGGTCAACATCGTGCTGGCACTGTGGCTGATTGTGGCGCCGTTCGCATTGCAGTTCTATCAGACGGAGGCCGTCGCCGCCTGGAACCAGGTCATTCTTGGCCTGCTCATCGGAGGCGACGCGATCTGGGCTCTGGCCCGGAGACCGACCATATCGCACGCCTGACGCAATCCGCCGCCAACGGTGCCCACGGATCCCAGTCACGAAGCGCGGCCGCGTCGGCCGCCGACGTTAACTCTGGTTCGCGGGCGCGGGCGCGGCCGCGCCCGGCACCTGCAGCGTCGAGACCACTTCGCGCACGCCGTCGGTTTCCATCGCCAGCAGCATCGCCCGGCCGACCAGGCCGGCCGAAGCGACCTTGCCCGAGAGGGTCACCCGCCCGTCGGTGGTGTTGACCGAGATGCTGAGCGAGGACAGATCTGGATCGGCGAGGAGCTTGCGCTTGACCTCGGCAGTGATTCGCGTATCCGACGCGGCGCCGGCCGCCGCCTCGCCGATGTCGCGCGCCTTGTGCCGCACCACCCTGCCCGTCTGCTTGAGCTCTTCGCTGATGTCGGCAGCCCGCAGTTGCAGCGCCTCGAGCTTCGCGGCGATCGCCTGCTTCGCGTCCTCGGCGGCCCCGCCTGCCGCCTTGCCCGCCTCGGCGGCTTTCTGCCGCACGCGCTCGGCCGCCTGCTGCGCCGGCGACTGCACCGGCCTCTGGAGCATGAACCAGTAACCCGCCGCGCCGACGATGACCCCCAGAAGGAAAGCAATGAACATGTTCTTCATGGATGACCTCCTTCGGACGGATCTTACAGATCAGGGACTGCGCAGGCCACCGGCCGCATCAGCCGCCGGAAGGCACATTCGGCCGGTCCGCGACGATGCGCCCGTCGACCAGCTCGACGATGCGGTCGCAGCGCTCGGCGAGCCGCGGATCGTGGGTGACGATGAGGAAAGTCGTGCCGCCGTCGCGGTTCACCTTGCGCAGGACCTCGAACACACCGTCGGCCGACTGCGTGTCGAGGTTGCCGGTCGGCTCGTCGGCGAGCACCAGCGCGGGCTTCATCGCCAGCGCCCGCGCGACCGCGACGCGCTGCTGCTGCCCGCCGGAGAGCTCGCCGGTTTTCTTGTCGCGCCAGCGCGTCAGGCCCACCTTTTCGAGCAGCTCCGCTGCCGTGGCGCGCATTTCGTCGTCCGGGCGCCCGCGCGCGGCGAGCACCGGCATCATCACGTTCTCGAGCGCAGTGAAGGCCGGCAGCAGGTAGTGGTACTGGAACACGAACCCGATCGCGCGCCCGCGCAGGCGCGTCGTCTCGGCGTCGTTCAGGCTGCCGGTTTCCCTGCCTTCGATCAGCAGCCGGCCGGCGTTCGGCGGGTCGAGCAGGCCGATCACGTTCAGCAGCGTGCTCTTGCCCGAGCCCGACGGTCCGATCAGCGCGGCGAACTCTCCGCGCGCCAGTCGCAGGTCGATGCCGTGCAGCACCTCGGTCTCGACCGGAGTGCCGGTGTTGTACGACTTGCGCACGCCCTCCAGGCGCAGGGTCTCGGCGGGCTCAGCCACGGATCGCCACCGCCGGATCGAGCCGCGCCGCGCGCCGCGCGGGGATCACCGCCGCGAGGGTGCCGACCAGCGTCGCGCCGGCGGCCGCGATCACGAACAGCGACGGCTCGACCACGATGACGAAGATCGGCGTGCCGTCCGGGTTGACCGCGATGCCGCGCCAGACCAGCAGGAAGGCCCAGCCCAGCGCGCTGCCGAACAGCGATCCGACCAGCCCCATGAAAGCGCCCTGCAGCAGGAACAGGCGCAGCACCTGCCCGCGCGAGGTGCCCATCGCGCGCAGGATGCCGATCTCCTTGGATTTCTGCACCACCGACACCACCAGCACGCTCGCGATGCCGAGCGCCGCGGTAAGCCCGACGAACAAGCGGATCAGGGTGTTCGACAGGCTCTGCGCCGCCATCGCGGTGAAAAACTGGGCGTTGGTCTTGATCCAGCTGTCGGCCTCCAGTCCGGTCTGCCCCTGGATCGTCTGCGCGATGGTCTCGGCGGCGAACGGGTCCTGCACCTTGACGTTGATGCTCGAGACACCGCCCGCGAGGTCGAGCAGGTTCTGCGCGGTGCGCAGCCCGACGTAGACGTTGCGCTCGTTCACGCCCTTGTTGCCGAAATCGAAAATCGCAGTGACCGTGAGCGTCTCGGTGCCCCCGGGCGCGGTGCTCAGGCGCAGCTTGTCGCCCACCCCGGCGCCGAGATCCTTCGCCAGCTCGGTGCCGATCACGATGTCGTTCGTGCCGAGCAGCAGCCGTCCTGCGACGATCTTGTCGCCCAGACCGATCACCTGCAGATAGCTGTCGGGCTCGATGCCGGTCATGCTGACCGAATTGCTTGCGTCGCCACGCAGCGCGAATCCCGGGCCGGACACCACCGGCGTCGCTGCCACGACGTCGGGCAGGCGCCGGATCTGCGCCAGGGCCTTCTGCCACTGGTCGATCGAGCGCAGCTGCTGCGAGCGCGGCTGCACCACCGCGGCGAGCGCCGCGCCCTGCTCGCCGCGCTGCGGGCGCGCCACCTGCTCCGGCGGCACCACCACGATCGGCGCCATGTAGTTGAGCGTGCGCCGGATGATGTTGGACTGCAGCCCCGCGATCAGCGCCGACATGAACACGATGACGCCCACGCCCAGCGCCACGCCGACGATGATGAGCAGCGTCTGCGCCAGCCCCTCGCGCATGAAACGCATCGCGGCGATCCACTCGAAGGGCGCGAAGCGGTTCATTTCGCCGCGCGCACGCGCTGGCCGGGCTTGACGAGCGCGTTGGTGGCCGGGATCAGCAGGTCGCCCGGCGCCACCCCGGCCAGGATCTCGATCCTGCTGTCGCCGCGCAGGCCGAGCTTGACTGGTCGGCGCACTGCGCGGTGGCCGTTCAGCGCGAGCACCCAGGGCTGCGCGCCGGTCGCGTCGCGCACCGCATCGGCAGGAACGGTCACCGCGTCGCTGCGATGCGCGACCTCGATGTCGACCGAAACCGTCATGTCCTGGCGCAGGAAGGCGGGCGGCTGCGGCACCCTGAGCTTGACCTCGACCGAGCCGCGCAGCGGGTCGACGCCGGGGTTGATGTAGATCACCTCGGCCGCGAAGCGCTTGTCGGGAAACGCATCGGCCGAGGCGAGCGCCTTCTGCCCGAGCGCCAGCAACGCGAGATTCTTCTCGTCGATCTGCACCACGATCTGCGTCTCGCCGGAGGGCGCGAGCGCCATCAGCTCCTTGCCCGGCTGCACCACGTTGCCCGGCTCCACGTTGCGGCTGATCAGCACGCCGTCGGCCGGGGCATGGATCACCGTCTGCGCCAGCTTCGCCTGCGCCGACGCGAGGCTCGCGCGCGCCTGCTCGAGCGCGGTCTGCGCCATTGCGTAGTCGCTGCCCGTGGGGCGGTTGGAGGCGACTTGCAGCTCCGCCGCGCGCAACTGGCTTTCGGCCACGTCGAGCGCGCGGCGCGCGTCGTCCTGCTGCGCCTGGCCGACGAATCCCTTCTCGCGCAGCGTGGTGGTGCGCTCGTAGTTCTGGCGCGCCTGCAGCGCGTTGGCGCGCGCTTGCGCCAGGGCCTGCTCGGCCGCGGGCAGCGCCACCTCGCGCAGCTGGCGCAGCTTCGCCTGCGCCTGCGCCACCGCGGCCTGCGCCTGGGCCAGCGCGGCGCGCTCGTCGGTGTCGTCCAGCTCGATCAGGACTTGGCCGCGCTTGACGCTCTGTCCCTCCTCGACCGGAATGCGCGCCACGCGCTCGGTGATGGTCGCGCTGATCGACACGCGTTGCGGCGTGACGATGCGCCCGCTCGCCACCACCGTCTGCGTCAGCGCGCCGCGCGTGGCCACGACGGTCTGGACCGGCTTGCCAAGGACCAGGTTGCGGGCAAGGAACGCCGCGGCGCCGAGCGCGGCGAGAACGACCAGCGTGCGCGCGAGGCGCGTGCGGCGAGCGTTGGGCCTGGAGTCGTTTGCGGGCATCTATCGATCGATGCGGGCGGATTCACCCGCAGCCGAACGATAGGCGCGCGGCGGACCGGTGCCGTTGACCTGGGTCAACCCTCCGCCCGCGTCGCCCTCAGCGCGTAGGTGGGGGTGGAGGCGGGGGCGTGTAAGTGCCGCGCGACGGCGCCTGCTGCATCTGGCCGGAGACCGGGACGCGGTTGCCCTTGGCGTACATGCACTGGATATAGGCCGCGTTGTATCGCCGCTGCAGGTTGCTGGCCGAGCCCTGGGCGGCGCCGGTGCCGGCGAGCGCGCCGACCGCGAGCCCCGCGCCGGCGCCGGTGCCGGCGCCCTCGTGACCGCCCATCAGCGCCCCGGCCGCCGCGCCAACCGCCGCGCCGACCGCCGCGCTCTTCACGCCGCTCTCGGTCGCCGCCTGCTGCGCGTTCGTACCGCCGATCGACTGCTTGGCGTACTGCCTGCAAGTGTAGTCGTCGACCTGGAACTGGTCGAAGCTCTTGCCGCTGCCTGGCAGCACCATCACGCTGGGGCCCTCGGGTACCGTTACGCACGCCGCGAGCAGGAGCACTGCGCCGAGCGCCGCATGTCTTCGCCTGAGCTTCATCATCGCCTCCGGGTCACTGCGCCGGCGGCTGCGGTCTGACCTTCTCCCAGCCGCCCGGGCAATGTTTGACGTAAGGATAGTACGCGTTCGATTCGCGGCAGAAGTACCACCAGCCCTGCTCCGCCGGCGCCTGCTCGGCCTGGCCGCCCCTCTCGATGTACACGGGGGGCGACTGCGGCACCACCACCGTCGGCGGATAGTAGTAAGGGTACGGCGGGTAGTAGTACGGGCCCCAATACGCCGGCCCGCCGAAATACAGGCCGAAGTGCACCCGGCTGTGGCCGTGCCACCGGTCGGCGAAGGCCGGCGCGCTGGCCGCGGCCGCGCCCAGCGCCAGCACCAAGATCACGATGGCTCTTGCGATACGCATGGCTGTCCTCCGTCACGCACGCTTCGTATGCATGATAGACCCCGTCCGAGCCAATAGTTCTGCCCCTGGGTAAAGAAATGTTGCTGCGCCTCGCCCGGCGTTACATCTGGTTGCACTTTGTCAATACGCCGCCGCGCAAGTGAGGGTCTGATATCCCTTGGACAAAGGACAACGATCATGCGAACACGCCTCCTTCGATGGATATTCCCCTTCTTGGCGCTCCTCATGGCGGCGCCGGCCGCGCTCGCCCAGACGGCGCCGGCACAGGGCTATACGCAGGCGCAGCTGGACCAGATGCTGGCGCCGATTGCGCTCTATCCCGACCCGCTGCTGTCGCAGATCCTGATGGCTTCGACCTATCCCCTCGAGGTGGTCAAGGCGGCGCGCTGGTCTGAGCGCCACCCGGGGCTTCAGGGCGACGAGGCGGTGCGCGCGGTCGAGTACGAGGACTGGGATCCGAGCGTCAAGTCGCTGGTCGCGTTCCCGCGCGTGATCCGGATGATGAGCGAGCGGCTCGACTGGACCCAGGACCTGGGCGAGGCCTTCCTCGAGCAGGAGCCCTACGTGATGGACACGATCCAGCGCCTGCGCGAGCGCGCGCTCGCGGCGGGCAACCTCGGCAGCAACGACGCGCTGCTGGTCTCGCGGCAGAGCGGCGTCATCTACATCGAATACGCCGATCCGCTCGTGGTTTACGTCCCCTATTACGACCCGCTGCTGGTCTACGGCGGCTGGTGGTGGCCGGCGTATCCGCCGGTGCGCTGGGCGCCGTGGCCCGGCTACGCCGTGCGCCCGGGCCTCTCGGTCAGCATCTACCTCGGCAGCGGGGTTCGCATCTCGACCGGCTTTTTCTTCGGCGCCTTTGCCTGGCACGAGCACCGCGTCAACATCGTGCGGCAGACCTTCTACTACCGTCCGACGACCACAGTCGAGCGCCGGCACGTCGAGGAGCTTCGCCGCGGCGCTCCGGTGAGGTGGCAGCACGAGCCTGCGCACCGAGGCGCAATCGAGTACCGCAGGCCTGCCCTGCGCGAGCGCTACGAGCAACGCTCCCGGCCTCCTGCCCGGTCGGCACCTGCCCCGGTACGGCG
>CAZLUX010000071.1:0-3208 GCA_964562815.1 uncultured Enterobacteriaceae bacterium | reverse complement strand
CGCTCCCGGCCGGCGCCCGCACCGGTGCAGCGCGAGACCCGCGAGCGCACCCGCCAGACACCCGCGCCTGCGCCCGCGCCGGTACAGCGCGAGACGCGCGAGCGCACCCGCCAGACGCCCGCGCCGGTGCAGCGCGAGACCCGCGAACGCACTCAGCGCGAAGACCGCGATCGAGCGCCCGAGGCGCGCAAGGATCAACGCCGCGACGAAACCCGTGAAGCCGCGCCGCGCGACGACGACCAGCGCACGGGCGGCCGCGGGCGGCGCGACAACTAGGACGTGGTGAGCCGCAGCGGCAGCGCCCGCAGGCGGCGGCCGCTCAGCCGATAGATCGCATTCGCCACCGCCGGCGCGATCGGCGGCACGCCGGTCTCGCCGACGCCGCCCGGAGCGGCTTCGCTCGGCACGATGTGGGTCTCGATTCGCGGCGTCTCGGCCATCGACAGCATGCGGTACTGCGGAAAGCTCAGCTGCTCGACGCGGCCGCGGCGGATCGTGATTTCGCCGTAGAGCGCAGCGGTCAGCCCGAAGATGATCCCGCCTTCCATCTGCTGCGCGACGATCTCCGGGTTCACCGCGCTGCCGCAGTCGATGGCGCACACCACCCGGCGCACCCGGATCTCTCCGCGCTCGAGCGACACCTCGGCAACCTGGGCCACGATCGAGCCGAAGGACGCGTGCAGCGCGACGCCCTGCGCCCGCCCGGGGCCGACCCGGCCCCACTGAGCCCTCGCCGCGGCGAGCTCCAGCACGGCGCGGTGGCGCGGGTGCCGCGCGAGCAGCAGGCGGCGGAAATCCAGCGGGTCGCGCCTCGCCGCGAAGGCCATCTCGTCGATGAAGCACTCGGTGAAAAAGGCGTTGTGCGAATGGCCGACGCTTCTCCAGAAGCCCACCGGGACCGGGGCGCGCCGCGTGACGTGCGCGACATGGCGGTGCGGGAATTCGTAGGGCTGGTCGAACAGCCCTTGCGCAGTGGTCTGGTCCATCGCGTCGACGACGGACGGGGCGACTGCGAGCGACGGATAGGTGCGCTCCACGTACCCCGACACGATGGCGTCGCTCGCGCTCCTCGCCACGAAAGCGAGCGGCAGGCCGCTCGCGTCGAAGCCGCCCTTCATCTTCGCCACCGCCGCCGGACGGTAGAAGTCGTGCGTGGTGTCCTCTTCGCGCGACCACAGGAGCTGCACCGGCGCCGGCGAGACCTCCCTCGCCAGCCACACCGCCTGCGGCACGAAATCGACCTCGAGCCGCCTGCCGAAGCCCCCGCCCAGCAGCGTGACGGTGACGTCCACCGTGTCGGCGTCGATTCCGGCGGCGCGCGCCGCGACGTGGCGCAGCACGCTCGGCACCTGGGTCGGCGCCCAGAGCGAAAGCCGCCCGTCGGCGAAGCGCGCCGTGCAATTGATCGGCTCGAGCGCCGCGTGCGCGAGGTACGGCGCACGATATTCCGCCTCGAGCCGCAGCACCGCGCGCGCGAGCGCAGCCTCGCCGTCGCCGCGCTCGAGAAAAGTGGCGCCCGCGTCGGCGTCGAGGGTGCCGCGCAGCCGCGCGAAAACCCAGTCGCTCGACAGCTCGGCGTTCGGTCCCTCGTCCCAGTCGATCTGCAGCCGGTCCAGCGCCTGCTGCGCGGTCCACCAGCTCCTCGCCACCACCGCGACCGCCGGCGCGCCGCCTGCGGCCCCTGGCAGAGTCGAGACCCTCACAACGCCGGGCTGCGCGAGCGCGGGCGCCGGGTCGACGTGGCGCAGCCTTCCGCCGAACGTCGGGCAGGCGCGCAGCGCTGCGTAGAGCATGCCGGGAAGGCGCACGTCGATGCCGTAGCGCGCCCTGCCGGTCACCTTGTCGGGCACGTCCAGGCGCGGCGCCGGCTTTCCGATCAGGGTGAATTCCTGCGCCGGCTTGAGCCGCACGCTCGAGGGCAGCGGCACCTCGCGCAGCGCGCCGATCAGGTCGCGCAGCGCGACCCTGCGCCCGTCCAGATGCCGGACCTCGCCGTCCGCGACGCTGCACTGCGCGGGCGCCGCGTTCCAGTGCTTCGCCGCGGCGGCGACCAGCATCTCGCGCGCCGCCGCTCCGGCCAGGCGCATCGGCTGCCACGCGTCGCGCACGCTGGTGCTGCCGCCGGTGACCTGGAGGTCGAGCTCGCGCGCCAGCTTGGCGACGACCCACTCGCTCGCCCGCGCGAGCTCGCTGTCCTCGCGGTCGGGAGGGAACGGCAGGTTGGTGGTCAGCACGGCGACGTTGCCGAAGATGGCGTCGATCGGGGCCTGCTCGACCCTGACCTGCGCAAGGCCGACGCCGAGCTCCTCGGCCGCGAGCATCGGCAGCGCGGTCAGGACGCCCTGCCCCATCTCGGATCGCGGCACCGCGATCACCACCTTGCCGTCCGCGGCGATTCGCACCCAGCCGTTGAGGGAGACGGCGCCTTCGAGCGGCGGCAGCGTCTCGCGCGAGCCGAGGCGGTTGCGCGGCGGCAGCACGCCCCAGCCGACGATCAGCGCACCGCCGAGACCGATGCCGCCGAGGATGAAGCTGCGCCGCTTCACCCGGCGGCCTTCAGCGCCCGCGCCGCGGCCCGGATCGCGGCGCGCGCCCGGGGATAGGTGCCGCAGCGGCAGATGTTGGTCATCGCGGCGTCGATCTGGGCGTCACTCGGATCGGGGTTCTGCTCGAGCAGCGCCGCGGCGGCCATCAGCATTCCGGACTGGCAGTAGCCGCATTGCGGCACCTGGTAGCCGATCCACGCTCTCTGCAGCGCGTGGAGCTCCCTCTCGGAGCCGAGACCCTCGATGGTGCGCACCTTCGCCTTCGCCGCGTCGCGCGCGCGCAGCAGGCAGCTGCGCACGGCGCGCCCGTCGACCAGCACGGTGCAGGCGCCGCAGGCGCCGATGCCGCAGCCGAACTTGGTGCCGGTCAGGTCGAGCAGGTCGCGAAGGACCCACAGCAGCGGCATCTCGGGATCCGCGTCGACGCTGACGCTCTTGCCGTTGACCTGGAACTCCATTGCGTTAGCTTACTCCAGCAACGTCCAGGGTCCCTGCGGTACCATCGCGTTTCCGCAAGAAACCGGCAGAGAGGGCATTCATGGCTGCATCGAGCAGAGTCGCACTGGTAACGGGGGCGGGCACCGGGGTCGGCAAGGCGGCGGCGCTTGCGCTGCTCGGCGACGGCTGGAGCGTGGCGCTCGTCGGCCGGCGCAAGGAGCTGC
>CAZLUX010000070.1:0-14224 GCA_964562815.1 uncultured Enterobacteriaceae bacterium | reverse complement strand
GCCGCGGGCGAGTCCGAATGAACGGACGCCGGACGCAGGTTCAACGGTCGCGCCGGAGCTCGTGCCGGCTGCGCTCATACCGGCGCTCGTAGATCGCGAACACGCCGCCCGCAATGGCGACGATCGCGATGATGCTCAGCACGGCGAGAAGCTGGGGTGGCATGAGCGCGAGCATGGGGTGACTCCATTCTTCTTCAATGAAGCCACGGTGACACGCGGCGCTTAAGGTGACCTTAAAGCCGGCGCAGGATTCGCAGCTTGAGGAAGTCGAGCGCGAACAGCATCACGAGCACAGCGGCGGCGAGGCCCGCGAGTAGCGCAGGACTCACCGGCGCCATGAAAATGCCATCGAGCGCGAGGTATCCCACGAGCGCGATGTCCCCCGCGGTCGCCGCGAGCAGCCAGCCGCTCGGGCGCGAGCGCCAGAAGTGGCGCCGCTCGCGCACCACGTAGACCGTTCCCTGGCCGCTCAGCACCAGCATCACGAAGACAAGCGTCTGAAGCTGAGCGAGCGGAAGCTCGAGCCAGTCTCGCCCGACGAAGAACACCGTGAAAGACAGCGTCAGGATGACCCCGGCGAGCGCGGCCGCGGTGCGCATCAGCTCGGGCACGCGCCAGCGGTCCGGCTTGTGCGAGAACGATACCCGGTCGGTCGCGATCGACATCGTGACGAAGTCGTTGGTGAACAGCAGCAGCACCATCAGCAGCGGCGTCACCACGAACACGCCGGTGAGCATCACGCCGACGCTCAGGAACACCGCGATCTCGAGAGTCTTGACGATCTTGTTGAGCGTATAAGTGAGCATGCGCTGGTAGATGCGCCGGCTGGTCTCGACTGCGGCAACCACTTCGGCGAGACCCGGGTTCGTGAGCACCACGCTCGCCGAGGCCTTGGCGACGTCGGTGGCGGAGGCGACGGCGATGCCGACCTCCGCTTGCTTGAGCGCCGGGGCGTCGTTCACGCCGTCGCCGGTCATGCCGACGACGTGGCCCGCGCGCTGCAGCCCCCGCACCAGGTTGAACTTGTCCTCCGGCAGGACGCCGGCGTAGACGTCGCAGTCGAGCGCCGCAGTCGCGCCGGCTTCGCGCAACGCCTGCGCCGGGCAGGCGCGCTCGCCGATCCCGACCTGCGCGGCCACGGCGCGCGCGGTCTCCAGGCCGTCGCCCGTGACCATGACCACGCGCACGCCGAGCGCGCGCAGGCTCGCGATGAGCTGCGCCGAGTCCGCTCGGGGCGGATCGCGGAACGCGAGCAGTCCGGCCAGCGCGAGCGCGCCTTCGGGGCCGGCGGCCACCGCGATCACCCGCCGGCCTCCGGCGGCGAGCCGCTCGGTCGCTTCGCGCAGGTCCGGCGTCCCGGCGGCGAGCGCGGCGACCGCCAGCGGGGCGCCCTTCACCACGTGCAGGCGGCCGCCGCCTTCGCGCACCAGCGCCTCCGAGCGCTTGGTCGCGGGGTCGAAGGGCACGAAGCTCAAGCGCTCCGGCGCGTCACCCGCCGCGCCACGCGTGCGCGCGGCAGCGATCACCGCGAGGTCGATCGGGTCCTGCGTCGCCTCGTCGCTCGCCAGCGCGGCGAGGCGAAGCAGCTCATCCTCCGTGCGCGGTGTACTTGCCTCCAGTGCGGCGAGCGTGAGGCGGTTCTCGGTGATGGTGCCGGTCTTGTCGGTCGCGAGCACGTCCATCGCCGCAGCCTCCTCGATCGCCGACAGGCGCGTGACGAGCACGCCGCGGCGCGCCAGCTCCTGCGCACCGAACGCCTGGGCGAGGGTGAAGGTCGCGGGCAGCGCCGCCGGCACCGAGGCGACGAGCAGCACCAGCGCGAACGGCAGTGTTTCAGCGAGCGGCAACCCTGTGCCGATCGCATACGCGAGCAAAGCGACGACGAGCACGACGTCCAGGGCAACCAGATTGCGCACGATGGTGAAGATCACGCCCTCGAGGTGGGTGACCGTCTTGGCGGCACGCACCAGCTCGGCCGTGCGCCCGAAGTAGGTCCGCGTTCCGGTTCCCGTCACCTCGCCGGTTGCCTCGCCGCGGCGAACCGTCGAGCCGGCGTAGGCGGTCGCACCTGGCCCCGCCTCCACCGGCATCGATTCTCCGGTGAGCGCCGACTGGTCAAGCAGCATCTGCCCCGCGCCGATGCGCACGTCTGCGGGGACGATGTCGCCCAGCCGCAGGTGGACCGCGTCGCCGGGGACGAGTGCCTGCGCCTCGACCACCTGCCAGCGCCCATCGCGGCGCACTCGCGCCCGCGACGAAAGGCGCCCGCGCAAGAGCGCCAGGGCGCGGTCGGCGCGGCTCTCCTGGGCGAAAGCGAGCACGGCGTTGAGCACGAGCAGGGCCGCGATGACGGCCGCCTCGTCGAGCTTGCCGAGCGCGAGCTCCAGCACGACCGCGGCTTCCAGCATCCACGGGACCGGCGCCCAGAACTTGAGAATCAGCGCGCGCAGCGGGCGGCGCCTTTCCTGCGGAACCGTGTTCGGCCCGAGCTCGCGCAACCGGCGCTCGGCCTCAACGCGCGTCAGCCCCTGCGCCTCTGCACCCGGCGCACGATCGTCCATGGATGCAATGCTCGCCTATGCCCGGGCTATCCGTTTGATGCACGTCAACGCGCGCACGCGGCGCGCGCCCAAACTGGTGGCTATCGAGCCATGGAGAGGACAAACGTGTACAAGCGCATCCTCGTTCCCGTCGACGGCAGCAGCGCGGCGAACCTGGGGTTGAGGGAGGCGTTGCAGCTGGCAAGGCAGCACGGCGCCAGCGTGTGCCTGTTCTACGCGGTCGACGAGTCCTTCGTCACGTCGGCCGGCGTCGCCGTGATGTCGCCCGACGAACTCTCGAAGGCCTTCCGCGATGCGGGCCGGGAAATTCTGGCGAAGGCGGAGGCACTCGCCCGGAGAAGGGGCGTTCGAGCGCGCGCGGTGCTCGGCGAACCGGGGACGGGTCCGGTAGCCGATGCGATCATCCGCGAGGCGAAAAGATGCAAGGCGGATCTGATCGTGATGGGAACCCACGGGCGCCGGGGGGTGAGGCGGCTGGTCATGGGAAGCGACGCCGAACAGGTGCTGCGCGAGACGCCGGTGCCGGTGCTCATGGTGCGCGGCGCGACGCCGACGGCGCGGCGCAAGGCAGGCCGATGAGAGTCGACGATCTGGTCATCGGCGGAGGGCCGGGTGGCACGCCCACCGCCATGGCTCTGGCAAGCGCCGGGCGCCGAGTACTCCTGGTCGAGAAGGGCGCCGGGCTCGGCGGCACCTGCCTGTTCGAGGGCTGCATTCCCTCCAAGATCCTGCGCGAGAGCGCGGAGCGCCTGCAGGCGATCCGGCGCGCGCGGGAATTCGGGCTGCGGGTTCCGGCGGGAGAGATCGGCGTCGACTGGGCCGCCATCATGAAGCGCAAGACTGAGATCCTGCACCGACGCGCCGGCGGTGCGTTGCAGCACGCGCGCCAGATTCCCACGCTTGACGTGCGATTCGGCAGCGCCGCGTTGCTCGGGCCGCGGCGGGCCCGCATCACGCCGCACGGGGGAGAGCCCCTGGAGGTGGAATTTTCCAGCGCGATCATCGCCACCGGCTCCCTGCCGAACCTGCTGCCGGTGACTGGAGCCGATCTGCCGCAGGTGCTCACCAGCGAGCAGATCCTCGAGGTCGATCGCGTGCCTGCGCGACTGGTGGTGATCGGCGCGGGCCCCATCGGCGTGGAGATGGCGCAGATCTTCGCCGGCTTCGGCAGCCGGGTTACGCTGCTCGAGGCGGGGCCGCGCATCCTGGCGCCGGTCGACGAGGAAATCGCGCTCGCGCTCGACGGTTACATCCGGCGACAGGGCGTCGAGCTCGAGCTCGGCGCGGCGGTCGCGGCGATCGCCCCTAAGGGCGATCACGTCGGCGTGCAGTACCGCAATGCAGGGGGCGCACCGCGCGAGGCGGAGGCCGAGCTCGTACTCGTCGCCACCGGGCGCCGACCCAACGTGGAGACTCTGGGCCTCGAGCACACCCGCGTGCGCCACGACCGCCACGGCGTCAAAGTGGATTCAAAGCTGGAGACGGACGAGCCCGGCATCTACGCAGTCGGCGACGTCTTGGGCCACCCGATGTTCGCTCATTGGGCGACCGCACAGGCGCTGGCCCTCGCAGGGCACCTGCTCGGTCGGCCCGCCCGATTTCCCGAAGCGGCAACCAACACGGCGGTCATCTTCAGCGCGCCAGAAGTAGGACTGGCCGGTCTGACCGAGAGCCAGGCACGTGCGGCGGGACACGACGTCGGCGTCGCACGCTACGATTTCCGCACGGATGCGCGGGCCCAAGTGTCGGGGCACCCCGAAGGACTGCTCAAGCTCGTCTACGACAAGAGGAGCCGGGCGATACTCGGTGTTCACATGCTAGTCGAAGGCGCAGCTTCGCTGCTCGGTGAGGGAGCGCTCGCGGTGAGGGCCGGAATCCCGGTGGAGGCCGTCGCCGCGGCGATACACCCGCATCCGACGCTCAGCGAGTCGATCGGCACGGCGGCACGCGAAGCTTCGAGCGTTGGACCTCGCGCGAGCGCCGCGTGACGGAGGCGAAACCCCTTGCCTACGCGGTTCGTGCGCGGCGCATGGACGCGCTCGGCAGCGAGGCGTCGTGCAAGCAAGCGCGCATCACGCTCGATACGTCGATGGGCGGCCGAAGCGACGCCTTTAATCCGGCCGAGCTGCTGCTCGCCGCGCTCTCGGCGTGCATGATCAAGGGCATAGAGCGCGTGGCCCCGATCATCAAATTCGCATATCGCGGTGTCGAAGTGCGGCTGTCCGGCGTGCGTCAAGACGCGCCGCCGAAGATGGCGCGCATCGACTACGAGATCGTGGTCGACACCGACGAGCCCGAGCGCAAGCTCGAGCTGCTGCACGAGAACGTACGCCGCTACGGCACCGTGTTCAACACTGTTGCGCCGGGCACACGGTTTTCCGGCGTCCTGCGCGCTCGTACCCGGGACTGACCTGCGAGGCTTTCTGGGGCGGTTGACCCAGATCAATACCCATCGGGCGGGCCGGTTAAGAATACATGGGGGTGAAGTGCAGCCCATTTGAGCGTGGAGGTTTGCTTGAACCTTGCGCAAGTCGTGCGGGTCGGCCGATGAGCTTGGTGCGCGCGGAAAAGCTGGTCAAGACCTACCGTTCCGGCGACGTCGAGGTCCGCGCGGTGCGCGGCGTCGATTTCGCGATTGAGGCCAAATCTCTGGTCGCGTTCGTCGGCCCCTCGGGCAGCGGCAAGACAACGCTGCTCAACATGATCGGCTGCCTCGATCATCCAACCGGCGGCAAGCTGACGGTCATCGACACGGAGGTGGCGTCGCTAGACCGGCGCGCCGCCGCGGATTTCCGGGGCCGGCACATGGGATTCATCTTCCAGGACTTCAACCTGATTCCGGTGCTCTCGGCCTACGAGAACATCGAGTACCCACTCATCATGGTGCAGAGCTGGTCCGAGCAGAAGCGCCGCGCGCAGATCATGCGGCTGCTCGAAGCGGTCGGCATGGCTGCGCAGGCGCACAAGCGCCCCGATCAGCTCTCGGGCGGCCAGAAGCAGCGCGTCGCGGTAGCGCGCGCGCTGGCGACCGACCCGAAGCTCGTGCTTGCCGACGAGCCGACCGCAAACCTCGACCACGACACCGCGTACCAGGTGCTTGGGCTCATGAAGAAGATGCGCGACGAGCTGGGAACGACGTTCCTCTTTTCGACGCACGATCCCAAGATCATGGCCGAGGCGGAGGTGACTTTCGTGCTCGAGGACGGCCGGATGCGCGCGCCCGCGGCCGCGCCGGCACCGGTGGCCGCTCATGTTTAACGTCGTCAAGATCGCGTTCCGCAATCTCGTGCGCTACGGGCGGCGCACCCTGCTCACCTCGAGCCTGATCACGCTGGGCGTGGTGGCGGTGCTGCTGTTCGTCGCTGTCGCCGGATCGTTCAAGGCTCTGATGATCGGCCAGTTCACCGACGGTGTGCTCGGCAACCTGGAAGTGCACCGCAAGGGATACGTGGCCTCGATCGACAACTCGCCGCTCAACCTCAACATGCAGCCGGCGCTGGTGAAGAAGGTCGAGGCGGTGCTCGACAAGACGCCGGAGATCGACGCCTACTCGGAGCGGCTCAAGTTCGGGGCCATGTTCAGCAACTTCACCGAGACCACGAGCATTCGCGTGAACGGCGTCGATCCCGCGCGGGAGGCGGCGACCACCCCGCTCATGCCGGGCCGCCTGATCGAGGGCAGCAAGGCGGCGCCGCTGCTCAAGCCGGGCGAGATCCTGATCCCGGCGCTCCTCGCGCAGGGCCTCAAGTTGAAAGTGGGCGACACCGTGGTGCTGGTGGCGACCAACCTACAGGGCTCGATGAACGGCAAGACCTTCGTCGTGCGCGGTGTGATGGAGGGTGCCTCGGGACCCAGCGGGCGCGACGGCTACATCACGCTCGACGACGCCCGTAGCCTGCTGCGCATCACGCAGCCCGAGGTGAACGAGATCGCGATCCGCCTCAAGAAACCGGAAACGCTGCAGCGCGTGGACGCGCAGCTCAAGCGCGACTTCGCCGGAATCGTCAACCCGCAGGGCAAGCCGATGCTCGAGGTGCATACCTGGGCGGAGCTCTCGCCGTTCTCGAGCGTCGTCAACATGATCGATCTGCTCACGGTCTTCATCAAGGTCATGCTGGTGTCGATCGTGCTAATCAGCGTGTTGAACGTGATGATCATGGCGGTGTACGAGCGCATCCGCGAGATCGGCACGATCTCGGCGATCGGCACGCCGCCGGGAAGGATCATGGCGATCTTCCTCAGCGAAGGGCTGCTGCTCGGGATCGGCGGCGCGGCGCTCGGTAGCGCGGTCAGCCTGGCTGTGATCTGGGCGCTCAACCTGCACAAGATCGTGTTCAATTTCGCGCGCGCACAGGGGCTGGTGCTCGCGCCTTCGGTCAGCGCGGCGGACGTCGTGACGATCGTCGGCATGGTGGTGGTCATGGCGCTCATCGCGAGCCTGCAGCCCGCGTGGAAGGCGTCGCGCATGGACCCGGTGCGCGCCCTGGGGCACGTCTGAGCATGAGACCCGTATTCCTCCTGTTGAGCTTGCTGCTGCTTGCTTTCCCGGCCTTCGCGCTCGACGGGCAGCAGATCCTGCAGAAGGTGGACCGAAACCTCGAGCCCGAGTCCTACGAGTCCTACCGCAAGCTGATCGACATCCAGCCCGACGGCAGCCGCAAGGAGTACGTGCTGTGGACGGCGAAGAAGGGGCGCGACAAGGTGGTGGCGCTGTTCCTCTCGCCGCCGGCCGACAAGGGGCGGGTGACGCTGCGCCTCGGCGAGAACATGTGGCTTTACATGCCGAGCGTCGGCAAGCCGATCCGGATCACGAGCCTGCAGTCGGTCACCGGCAGCGTGTTCAACAACGCCGACATCCTGCGCATCGACTACACGGCTGAGTACAACGTCGAGAAGGCCGAGGAGGCGGGCGATCAGTACGTCCTCGATCTCAAGGCCAAGACGGGCGAGGTCGCCTACGACCGCCTCAGGATGTGGGTCGACAAGCGCCACCTGCTGCCGGTCAAGATCGAGTGCTACGCGGCGAGCGCGATGCTGCTCAAGACGCTGCACTTCAGCGACATCAAGGACTTCGGCGGCGGCATCAAACGGCCCGCGCAGCTCGAAACGGACAGCCCGCTGTACAGGGGCTACAAGTCGGTGATGCTGTGGTCGGGCCTGAAGAAGGCGAGCTTCCGCGACGAGGTCTTCACGCTCAACTACCTGCCGCGGGTCGAAGAGCTGCGCAAATGACGCCGTCGCAGGGGCGGCGGTGCTGGCCGCTCGTTCTGCTGCTGCTCGTCGCGGGCGCGCGGGCCGAGGAGTACAGCTTCGACGTCTCGAAGTACGAGAAGAAGCCGTTCGAGCTGAACGGCTACGCCGAGCTCAAAGCCGAGCACTTCGCGCTCAACCGCGACGGCGCGTTCTACAAGCTCAACTACTTCGGCGAGCCCCAGCGCGAGTCGCTCGATCGCGCGACCGAGACGCTCGAGCTGGCCGGGAAGCTGCGCCAGGGCATCGCCACCTTCGATTTCCGCGCGCACGCCGACGCCTCGCAGGATCCGCTCGCCGACGCCCGCGACAGCCGGATCTACGAGGCGGCCTTCTCGCTTCGGCCCAAGCCGGGCGTGACCGTGGAAGCGGGCAAGCGCGCGCTCAGCTGGGGCAAAGGCTACGCGTTCAACCCGATCGGGTTCGTGCAGCGGGCCAAGGACCCGAACGACCCGCAGCTCGCCCGCGAGGGCTATGTGCTCGCCGACGGTGATTTCATCTGGAACCCGGGCGGGGCGCTGCAGACGGTCGCCTTCACGCCGGTGCTCGTGCCCACGACAAACGACCTCAACAGCGACTTCGGCGCGAGCGGCCACGCGAACGCCGCCTTCAAGTTCTATGCCCTGTACCGCGACACCGACCTCGATTTCGCCTGGCAGGCGAAGGGCAGCCGCCCGGCGCGCTACGGTTTCGATTTCGCGCGCAACCTCAAGACCAACCTCGAGATTCACGGCGAGTGGGCGCGCATCCTTCAGTTCGCGAAGCCCGTCACCGACCCGAGCGGGCGCGTGACGGTGGAGACGGGGGATGCCACGAGCTACCTGCTCGGGCTGCGTTACCTCAGCCAGGGCAACACGACCTACATCGCCGAGGTTTACCACAACGGCACCGGTTACTCGGAAGAAGAGGCCGACAGCTTCTACCAGCTGGTCGATGCCGCCTTCGCCCAACCTCAGCCGAACCCGCTCCTGCAAAGGGCGCTCACGCTGGGGCGCGGCAGCTACGCCCGGCCGTTCGCCGGCGAGAACTACCTCTACTTGCGCGCCCAGCACCCGGACGCCTTCGGCATCGTCTATTTCACGCCCGCCGTATTCGCAATGCTGAACCTCGACGATCGCAGCTTCCAGGTGACGCCGGAGCTGCAGTACACCGGGTTCAACAACTTCGAGCTGCGCCTGCGGCTATACCTGCTGCATGGCGGCAGCTCGACCGACTTCGGCGAGAAGGCGAACTCACGAAAGCTTGAGTTCTATGCCCGCTACTATTTCTGATATTCGGTGCGAGTTTAGGGCACGGCCGTCGCGATTTCTGCCATCGGCTTCGGCTCCGTGCCGGCGAGGCCCCAAACGCCGAAGTAATCGGCGTTGTCGGGCCGCACGGCGAGATAGGTGAGCCGGGACTCGACGCGCACCGCCTTTTGCGCGATGGCGGGCGGCAGTCGATAGGCGAGTGTGCGCGTCGCGTCGGGCATGAGGTTGAGGCGATCGAGCCGCGAGGCGCCCATCGGCGGGACCTCGCCGCCCTTGGGGTTGAAGCCGTAGAGGCCGAACGCCGCCTGGCGATCCTCGCGATAGGGGTCGTCGCGCCAGTTCTGCCAGACGACGTTTCCTGCGCCGTCCTTCGCCTCGACCTTGAGTGTGATCAGCCGGTCGGGCAGCCCGGTGGGCAGGTCGTGCCCGGCGCCCGAGTTGGTGACGCTTACGCGGATTTGCAAGCCGCCGTCGGCTGTCTTGGCGACCGTCTGCTCGAGCGTCGCCGCCTCGCGCAGGATCGTCGGGTCGCTGTGCGGGCCGCGGAAGACGTGACGACGCAGTGGCCGGTTCTTGGGCGTGTCGGGCGGAACAGCGGGGCCGCTCGCCGCGGCGCCGGTCGCGGCGGGCATGTGGCAGGACTGGCAGGTCTTGCCTTCTTTTGCGTAGCGGCTCTCGCTCCACGTGCGCACCGTGTCGCAGACGTTCAGGCCGTTCATGTTGTTCAACTGGCCGTGGCAGGCGACGCAGAAGCCGGATTTCTGAACGAGCGGGGCGTACGCGGTTTTGTGGTACGGCGACTTCGCATCCCTGTACGGTCCGCGCTTGGTGTCCTTCGGCCCGAACGAGAACTGGCCCGTACCCTTCACCTCGGTGATGCGGTGGCACACGTCGCAGGAAACGCCCTCGGTCGCAGCCACCGCCGGCGGCACCTTCTGCAGCACCGCGCCCAACGGATATACGCCTGCCGGCTCGTGGCAGGTCTGGCAAGCGACCGCGACTTTCTTCTCGTTGAAACAGGACATGCCCATCCGGTCGGAGCCGACCTTGTGGGCGAAATACCACGCCTCGCGCGCGTGCGCGTGCATCGACTGAGACCAGTCGCGGTAGATCTCGGCGTGGCACTGCTTGCATACCGTTGCCGGCTCGAATTTGGGGCCCTTTGGATTCGTGGCCCCCATCTTGTGCCCCATGGGCGCCGGCTTATGCATCGCGCCTTGCGCGCGTGCCCCGGCCCATGGACTAGCCCCGACGAGTGCCGCGAAGACGACGGCCATCGCCGCTCGAGCCGAAAACATAGCGTATTCCGACATGGTTCCCCCCTCCCTTTGCTACGAATTGTTGGATTTGCCTCCTGGCTTCTATCTCAGTCGGTAAGCGGCGTGGCAGGCGACGCAGGCCTGCGTGACTTCGTTCAGCGCGCCGAGCGCGCCCGCGACATCGTTGTCGATCGCGGCCTTCTGGGTCGCGATCGCGAAGCGGCTCGCGGCATGGTGCATGGCGGTGCCGGCGTCCTGCATGCCCTTGGGCATGTAGGGGGCGACCTCGTGCGCGCCGTGCAGCCCGAACGAGGACATGCCGAGGCGCTTCTCGGCCAGCTCGCCGGCCTTGTCGAATTCACGCTTCGCCAGGTATTCCTGGATGCGCGACAGCGTGATCAGGTGGTCGCGCATGTTGGCCATCTCGTGTTCGATCAGCTGCGGCGGGAAATGCACCAGCTCGCGCGTGTCCTGCACCGCGACTGGGCGCGTCGCCTCATGCTCCATCGACATCGAGTGATGATGCTCTTCGGCGGCGGCCGCCACTGCCACCGCGCCAGCTGCGAGAACGACGGCGCCGATGGCCGCCGCGTAAGTCGGAATTCTCATTGTGTTCCTTGAAAGCGGCTGGATTGAGCTGGGAGCTTAGCGGCGATCGTCCGGCGCGCGTATGACCGTGGTCATATGCCGGGCGCCGTGAGCGAAGTACGCTTGGCAGTCTTCGAGATCACTCGATTCCCTACAGATGGATACAAACTTGAGCGGTATTTCCGGTGCGCATGCGCGCCACGGCAACTGCGGCGCGGGGCCGACGCCTGTCGGAGGCGGCCGGGCTGCCTCGATCGGCGCGGTCGCGCTCGCCTTCCTCGCCAGCCAGCACCACAACCTGCACATGCTCCTCCTGGCGTTCGGGATGGGCGAGGCGGCGATGCGTTTCATGACGGCGGTCCCCTTGGTTCGGGACGCGATGCTGGGCATGTCGCTCGCGATGGTCGGCGTAATCGCCTACCAGGTACGCGATTCCAGGCGCCCGAAGTCGACGCGGGTCATGGGCGTGATTTCGATCCTCGTCACGCTCGGGCTGCTGGCGTGGTCGATCGGGCGGTTCGGTCTTTAACGGGTTCGGTGGTGGAGCAGACTTTTCAAAAGGACCTGAGCCATCTCACCTGGGACGAGGTGTACGCGAGGCAGATGCGGCGCGCCGGGCTGGTCGACGAGTGGATGGACGCCCTGCGCCTCGAGGCGGGCGGCCGCGTGCTGGAGGTCGGGGCGGGGCCCGGCTACGTGAGTCTCAGGCTCGCCGAGCGGGTCGGGCCCGAAGGCCTCGTCCACGCCGTCGACCGCTCGGCCGACGCGCTTGCACACCTGGAAGGCTTGCAGAAGCAGCGCGGCGTCCGGCAGATCCGGCGCCTGGTGGCCGACGCCGCCACGATGGAGGCGGTGGACCCGCGCGCGGACGCGGCACTCGTCTCCATGGTCCTGCATCATGCCGACGATCCGTCCGGCATTCTGCGCAACCTGCACAGGCTTCTGCCCGCGAATGCGCTCGCCGTCGTCGCCGAGTTTCATCCGGCTGGTCCCTGCGAGCAGGGCGCGCCGCGCACCTCCCGCCTCGCGCCCGAGCAGGTCGAAGCGTGGTGCGAGAGTGCGGGCTTGTCCGTATTGCGCTACCGGCGGCAGACGCCGGAGCACTACTTCGTCGTCGCTCGTCCGGCGTCCTGAGCGCCGCGCTCAGCGCAGGAGGCGCAGTCTGGGACCGTCTCGCGCCAGTCGGCCGGCGCGCGTCATGCGCGCGAGCGCCCGGTACAGCGCTTCGTGGGAAATGCCGAGCTCGAGCGCCCAGGACTTTAGTGGCTGGTCGAGCTCGATCCTGCCGTCGACGCCCTCTGATTCGAGGTAGTGAACGATGCGCGCTTCCGCTCCGTGCAGCTGCAGGCGCTCGGCGCGGGCGCGAAGCCGGCGAATCTCGCCGGCGAGTTGGCGTCCCCAGGCAGCTGTGAAGGCGGCGTCCTCGGCGAGCGCCTGGCGCAGCGCACCCAAGGGCAGCATGCACACTCGGCTCGCCAGTCGCGCTACGCCGTCGCAGTGGTAGCGACGCGACTCGACGCTTGCCTCGGCGAGAAACCCGCGCCGGGCGCGCTGCAGAACGATCGCCTGGCCCCGGACCGAGTGGCGCAGCAGCGCGACCTCGCCCTCGAGCACGTAGTACAGCATGTCGGGTCGCCCGCCAGTGCGGAAGAGCACCGTGCCCGCCGCCACGTCGATGCAGCGCGCTTGCGCGAGCAGGTCGCGGGGCAGGAAGCCCAGCTCGTCGCGTGCGGCGGGGGGGAGCGGATCTTCGATAGCTGGGGCGCGGGCGCTGCTCACGCCGCGGCGGCCGGCTTGAGGGCCTGCTTCAGATCGGCGAGCTCCGGCTCGGCAAGCGTCTCTTTCTCCAGCAGCAGCTTGGCGCCGCGCTCGAGGACTTTTCGCTCGCGGCCGAGCAGCGCGACCGCACGGTCGAAGGCGGCGTGCACGATGTTGCGCACCGCGATGTCGATCTCGCGTGCGGTGTCCTCGCTGTACTCGCGCTGCTGCGGCACCGGCACGCCCAGGTAGTTGGGCTGGGTTTCCTCGAACGAGACATGGCCGAGCTTCTCGACCATGCCGAAGCGAAGCGCCATGCTGCGGGCGATACCGGTGACCTTGGCGAGGTCGTCGGCCGCGCCGGTGGAATAGTGGCCGAACACGACCTGCTCGGCGGCGCGGCCGCCGAGCAGCGTCGTCATCTTGTTCTCCAGCTCCTCGCGCGTCATCAGGAAGCGGTCCTCGGTGGGGCGCTGGATGGTGTAGCCGAGCGCGCCGATGCCGCGCGGAATGATCGAGATCTTGTGTACCGGGTCGCTTCCCGGCAGCGACATCGCCACCAGCGCGTGGCCCATCTCGTGGTAAGCGACCGTGCGCCGCTCGGTTTCGTTCAGCACCCGAGACCTCTTCTCGAGGCCCGCTACGATGCGCTCCACCGCCTGGTTGAAATCCTCCAGCGTTACCGATTCGGCGCCGCGGCGCGTGGCTACCAGCGCGGCCTCGTTGATGAGGTTGGCAAGGTCAGCACCTGAAAAGCCGGGCGTGAGCGCCGCCACCTGCTCCAGCTGGACGCCGGGGGCGAGACGGATCTTCTTCACGTGGACCTGTAGGATCTGTAGCCGTCCGATCTTGTCGGGCCGGTCGACCAGCACCTGGCGGTCGAAGCGTCCGGCGCGGAGCAGCGCGGGGTCGAGGATCTCGGGCCGGTTCGTGGCCGCCAGCAGGACGAGCCCCGTGCCGGGATCGAAGCCGTCGAGCTCGGACAGCAGCTGGTTGAGGGTCTGCTCCTTTTCGTCGTGTCCGCCCATGAGGCCCGTGCCGCGCGCGCGCCCCAAGGCATCCAGCTCGTCGATGAAGATGATCGCCGGTGCCTTCTGGCGCGCCTGCTCGAACAGGTCGCGCACCCGGGCGGCGCCGACGCCGACGAACATTTCGACGAACTCGGAGCCGGAGATGGAGAAGAACGGCACGCCCGCCTCGCCTGCGACGGCACGCGAGAGGAGGGTCTTGCCGGTGCCCGGAGGGCCGACCAGCAGGATGCCCTTTGGCACCCGCGCGCCCAGCCTGCCGTAGCGGTCCGGGTTCTTGAGGAACTCGACCACCTCCTGCAGCTCCGCCTTGGCCTCGTCGACGCCCGCGACGTCGGCAAAGGTGACCCCGGTCTTGCTCTCGACGTAGACCTTGGCGCGGCTCTTACCGATGTTCATGAAGCCGCCCATGCCCTGTTGGCTGGCGAATCGCCGCACCAGAAAGAACCAGACGCCGAAGAAGACCAGCGCGGGAACCACCCACGACAGCAGGTCGCGCAGGAAGGTGCTCTGGTAGACGCGGCTGAACT
>CAZLUX010000069.1:0-14569 GCA_964562815.1 uncultured Enterobacteriaceae bacterium | reverse complement strand
TTGAAGCCGAAGAAGTCCGGCGTGCAGACGGCGCCGTAGGCCTTCGCCACCTCCTGCGTCTCGTCGAAAACGTAGGGAAACGGGAAGCCCTTTTCGCGCGCGACGCGCTTCATGTTGTCGAACGAATCCTCGGGGTAGTCCGCCGGGTCGTTCGACATGATCGCGATCGAGCCGACGCCGTGCTCGGCGAGCTCGCGGCAGTCGCGCACGATGCGGTCGATCACGGCCTTCACGTACGGGCAGTGGTTGCAGATGAACATCACCAGCAGGCCGTTCGGCCCGCGCGCGCTCGAAAGGCTGTGGCGCTTGCCGTCGACCCCGGGCAGGTCGAATTCGACCGCCTTCCAGCCGAAGTCGCACACCGATGTCTGCAGGCTGACCATGCGAAAATCATAGCATGCGAAGAAAGCCCGCCCGGACGCCGCGCCTTTACGTCGAGGGTCCGCTGCGGGTCGGCGCTCGCATCGCGCTGCCCGAGCGTGCGGCCCACCACGCCACCGCGGTGCTCCGCCTGCGCGCGGGCGAGCGCGTGATCGTGTTCGACGGCAGGGGCGGCGAGCACGAGGCGCGGATCGCGTCGGTCGCGCGCGCTCGGGTCGAGGCGGAGGTCGGCGAGCGCCGGGACGTGGAGCGTGAGTCGCCGCTCGGGATCGCCCTCGTGCAGGGAATCTCGTCGGCCGAGCGCATGGACCTGACGGTGCAGAAGGCGGTCGAGCTCGGCGTCGCCGCGATCCAGCCGGTGCTCGCCGAAAAATCGCTCGTCAAGCTCGACGCGAGACGCGCCGAGGTCCGCGCCGAGCACTGGCGCAGGATCGTGATCGCGGCCTGCGAGCAGTCCGGGCGCAATCGCGTGCCCGATGTGCTCGGCGTCCGTTCCCTGGCCGAGTACTGCCGCACGCCGCCCGGCGGCACGCGCCTCATGCTCTCGCCGGGCGGCGGCACGAGCCTGCGCGCCGTCGTCGCGCGCCTCGAGAGCCCGGTCGTCCTCGCCGCCGGGCCCGAAGCCGGGTTCAGCGCCGAGGAGGAGGCCATGCTCGCCGGCGCCGGCTTCGAGGCGGTGCGGCTCGGCCCCCGCGTGCTGCGAACCGAGACCGCCGCGCTGGCGGCGCTGGCCGCGCTCAACGCGCTCGCGGGCGACTATTGAGCTTAGAATTCGGCGAACCGCGACGACCCGGAACTTCATGAGCTCCCCGCCCAACCCCGAAGCCTTCGTGCGCTGGTTCCGCCAGGCCGCGCCCTACGTGCACGCGTTCCGCGGCCGCACCTTCGTCATCGCCTTCGGCGGCGAGCTGGTGACCGAGCGCGCGCGCTTCGCGCAGTTCGTGCACGACCTGAACCTGCTCGCCGCGCTCGGCATCCGCCTGGTGCTGGTGCACGGCGCGCGGCCGCAGATCGAGGCCGAGCTCAAGTCCAAGAAGCAGCGCTCGCACTACGCCAAGGGCCTGCGCGTGACCGACGAGGCCGCGCTGGTGGCGGTCAAGCACGCCGCCGGGGTGCTGCGGCTCGAGATCGAGGCGCTCCTCTCGCAGGGGCTGCCGAACTCGCCGATGGCCGGCGCTCGGATTCGCGTCGCCTCGGGCAACTTCATCACCGCGCGGCCGATCGGGGTCGTCGAGGGAACGGATTTCCAGTTCACCGGCGCGGTGCGCAAGGTCGACGCCACGGCGATCGCGCGGCGCCTCGACGGCGGCGAAGTGGTGGTGGTGCCCAACATCGGCTACTCGCCCACCGGTGAGGTGTTCAATCTCTCCTGGGAAGACGTCGCCGAGAGCATCGCGGTCGCCCTCAAGGCCGACAAGCTGCTGATCTTCACCGACCGGCTGCCGACCGACCGCAAGGGCGAGGTGCTGGCCGAGCTCACCGCCCAGGAAGCCAAGGCGCTGCTGAAGAAGGCGGATCTCGGCGCGTCCGCCACGCGCGCGCTCGAGCACGCCCTGCGCTCGCTTGCCTCCGGCGTCGGCCGCGCGCACCTCATCTCGCGCCGCGCGCAGGGCGCGGTGCTGCTCGAGCTGTTCACGCACTCCGGCGTGGGCACCATGATCACCGCCGACCCGGTGCAGGAGCTGCGCCCGGCCAGGGTCGAGGACATCGGCGCGATCATTTCGCTGATCGAGCCGCTCGAGGCCGACGGCACCCTCGTCAAGCGCAGCCGCGAGCTGCTCGAGCGCGAGCTGGGCAACTTCCAGGTGGTCGAGCACGACGGCGTGCTGCTCGGCTGCGCCGCGCTCTACCCCTACGCTTCGGCGAAGAGCGCGGAATTCGCCTGCGTCGCCGTGACGCCGGATTACCGCGACGCGGGGATCGGCGAGCTGCTGCTCCAGGCCTGCGAGGATCGGGCCAAGGAATTGCGCCTGCGCAAGGTCTTCGCGCTGACCACGCGCGCCGCGCACTGGTTCCTCGACCAGGGCTTCGTTGCGGCGGACGTCTCCGCGCTGCCGATGGAGCGCCGCGAGCTGTACAACTGGAAGCGCGGCTCGAAGGTCTTCGTCAAGAGAATATAATCTGCTCGATCGAAACGGACGGAATCCCTATGGCAAGAATGGTCAAATGCGTCAAACTCGGACGCGAGGCGGAAGGGCTGGACCTGCCGCCCTACCCGGGTGAGCTCGGCAAGCGGATCTACGAGAACGTCTCCAAGGAGGCGTGGGAGCAGTGGCTGCGCCACCAGACGATGCTGGTCAACGAGAACCGGCTGACCCTGGCCGACCCGAAGGCGCGCAAGTACCTCGCCGAACAGATGGAGAAGCACTTCTTCGGCGAGGGCGCCGACGTCGCGGCCGGGTACGTGCCGCCGCAGAAGTAGCCCGGCTGCCGACTACTCCAGGATCTCCTTTTCCATCTCGTCGATGGAAACGTGCCGCACGTCGCGGCCCTTCGCCATGTAGATGACGTACTCGGCCATGTTCTTGGCGTGGTCGCCGATGCGCTCGATCGCCTTGGCGATGAACAGGATCTCGAGCGAGCGCGTGATGGTCCGCGGGTCTTCCATCATGAAGGTGATCAGCTGGCGCATGATGGCGCGGAACTGGTCGTCCACCGCGCTGTCCTGACGCACCACCGCCATCGCCTCGGAAACGTCCAGGCGCGCGAAGGCATCCAGCGACTGGCGCAGCATCGCGAGCGCCCGATCGGCCACGTTGGACAGGTCCATGCGCGGCATGTGCAGGCGCCCGGCGCTATGGATCAGCTTGGCCATGCGGGCAATCTTCTCCGCTTCGTCGCCGATGCGCTCCAGGTCGGTGATGGTCTTGATGACCGTGATGAGCAGGCGCAGGTCGCCCGCGGCGGGCTGGCGGCGCGCGATGATGTGGCTGCAGGACTCGTCGAGGTCGACTTCGAGCGCGTTCACCCGATGATCGTCCGAGATCACGCGCTCCATCAGGTCCATGTCGCCCGAGATCAGCGCCTCCATTGCGCGCGTGATCTGCTCCTCGACCAGACCGCCCATGTGCAGCACGCGCGAGCGCACGCTTTCGAGCTCGGCGTCGAATTGCTTGGAAGTGTGCTCGGCCATCGAATTAGCTCTTTTCCCCGCGGGAAAAAAAGCTTAGCACACCGAGATGACCGCTAGGTGACAGAAAGTGCACGTACGCCGTCGGCGGTCCCGAGCAAGAGCAGGTCGGCGCGGCGGCGGGCGAAGATGCCGTTGGTGACCACGCCGGCGATGTTGTTGAGCTCGGCTTCGAGCTTGGGCGGATCGACGATGGACAGGCCGTAGCAATCGAGGATCAGGTTGCCGTTGTCCGTGCGAAAGTTCTCGCGCAGCTCGGGCTGGCCGCCGAGCCTGAGCAGCTCGCGCCCGACGTAGCTGCGCGCCATCGGGATCACCTCCACCGGCAGCGGGAACTTGCCCAGCACCGGCACCAGCTTGGAGGCGTCGCAGAGGCAGACGAAGCGCTCGGCCACCGCGGCGACGATCTTCTCGCGCGTCAGCGCCCCGCCGCCGCCTTTGATCATGTACAGGTGCTCGTTGACCTCGTCGGCGCCGTCGAAATACACGGGCAGCGCGTCGACGCTGTTGAGGTCGAACACCCTGATGCCGTGACGCTTCAAGCGCTCCGCGCTCGCCTCGGAGGCCGCGACCGCGCCCTCGATGCGGCCCTTGATGCCGGCGAGGGCGTCGATGAAGAAGTTCACGGTCGAGCCCGAGCCGACGCCCACCACCGCGTCCTCGACCACGTGTTTCAGCGCCTCCCGGGCAACCCGCTGCTTGAGCTCGTCCTGTGTCATCGCTTTCTGCGCGGCGCCAGGTCGGTGCACACGCCCTCGTAGTACTCCGCCGCCATTCCGACCGACTCGCCGAGCGTCGGGTGGGGGTGAATCGTCTTGCCGATGTCGGTCGCGTCGGCGCCCATTTCGATCGCGAGCGCGAGCTCGCTGATCAGGTCGCCCGCGCCGGTGCCGACGATGCCGGCACCGACGATGCGGTGCGTCGCGGCGTCGAAGATCAGCTTGGTGAAGCCCTCTTCGCGGGCGTTGGCGATCGCGCGGCCCAGAGCGGCCCAGGGAAACTTCGCGGCCTCCACCTTCACCCCGGCCTGCTTCGCCTCCTCTTCGGTGAGCCCGACCCAGGCTATTTCCGGGTCGGTATAGGCGACCGAGGGAATGACCCGCGCGTCGAAATGCGACTTCTGCCCGGCCGCGGCCTCCGCCGCGACGTGGCCTTCGTGCACCGCCTTGTGCGCGAGCATCGGCGGGCGGGCGATATCGCCGATGGCGAAGATGTGCGGCACGTTGGTGCGCATCTGCGAATCGACCTCGATGAAGCCGCGCTCGGTGACTGCGACCCCTGCGGCCTCGGCGCCGATCTTCCTGCCGTTCGGGGTGCGCCCGACCGAGACCAGCACCAGATCGTAGGTCTGCGGCTCCTTGGGCCCGGCCTCGCCCTCGAACCAGACCTTAATGCCGTCCTTTTGCGCCTCCGCCTTGGCGGTCCTGGTTTTCAGCATCACGTTGTCGAAGCGCTTGGCGTTGAATTTCTGCCAGACGGAGACCAGGTCGCGGTCCGCGCCGAGCATCAGGCCGTCGAGCATCTCGACCACGTCCAGGCGCGCGCCGAGCGTCGAGTACACGGTGCCCATCTCCAGGCCGATGATGCCGCCGCCGATGACCAGCATGCGCTTGGGCACGCTCTTCAGCTCGAGCGCGCCGGTCGAATCGACGATGCGGGGGTCCTCCGGCAGGAACGGCAACTTCGCCGCCTGCGAGCCGGCGGCGATGATCGCGCTCTTGAAGCGGACCACCTTTGCGCCGTCCTTCGTCTCCACCTTCAGGCGGTTCGGGTCGGCGAGCGTGCCGACCCCCTGCAGCACCGTCACCTTCCTCATCTTGGCCATGCTCGCCACGCCGCCGCTGAGCTTGCCCACCACCTTGTCCTTGAAGCCGCGCAGCTTGTCGAGGTCGAGCTTCGGCTCGCCGAAGGCGACGCCGTGCGCCGCGAGGCCGCGCGCCGCGTCCACGATCGCCGCCGTGTGCAGCAACGCTTTGGACGGGATGCAGCCGACGTTCAGGCACACCCCGCCGAGCGCGGCATAGCGCTCCACCAGCACCGTCTTCAGCCCCAGGTCGGCGCCGCGGAACGCGGCCGAGTAGCCGCCGGGGCCGGCGCCGAGCACCACGAGGTCGCATTCGATTTCGCCCTCGGCAGCGGGCTGCGGCGCCGCGGGCGCGGCGGCAGCGGGAGTCGCGGCGGCGGGGGTCGCGGCAGCCGATTCGATCACCAGAATGTGCGAGCCCTGCGACACCTTGTCCCCGACTTTTACCTTGAGCTCTTTCACCACGCCGGCCTCCGGCGACGGAATCTCCATCGTCGCCTTGTCCGATTCGAGGGTGATCAGCGACTGCTCCTTCGCCACCGCGTCGCCCGGCTTGACCAGCACCTCGATCACCTCGACGTCCTTGAAATCGCCGATGTCGGGGACCTTCACTTCGGTCATGTTGGCCATCTCAGAGCAGCGAGCGGCGGATGTCGGATAGCACCGAGGCGAGGTAGCTGGTAAAGCGCGCGGCTGCGGCGCCGTCGATCACCCGGTGGTCGTACGAAAGCGAAAGCGGCAGCATCAGGCGCGGCGCGAACGCCTTGCCGTCCCAGACCGGGCGCATCACCGAGCGCGACACGCCGAGGATCGCCACCTCCGGAGCGTTGATGATCGGCGTGAACGCGGTGCCGCCGATTCCGCCCAGGCTCGAGATCGAGAACGTCCCGCCCTGCATGTCGCCGGGCTTGAGCTTCTTGTCGCGCGCGAGCTTCGAGGTCTCGGACAGCTCGCGCGCCAGGTCGAAAACTCCCTTGCGGTCGGCGTCCCTGACCACCGGCACGACCAGGCCGTCCGGCGTGTCGACCGCGACACCGATGTGATAGTACTTCTTCAGGATCAGGCTCTCGGCCTTGGGGTCGAGCGAGGCGTTGAACTGCGGGTACTGCCGCAGCGCGGTCACGCAGGCCTTGATCAGGAAGGCGAGCATCGTCAGCTTGAAGCCCTGCTTCTCGGTCACCGAAGTGTTGGCCTTGCGGAACGACTCCAGATCCGTGATATCGGCTTCGTCGAACTGAGTGACGTGCGGGATCGAGACCCAGTTGCGGTGCAGGTTGCCGCCGGAGAGCTTCTGGATGCGCGACAGCGGCTTGTTCTCGATCGGGCCGAACTTGGCGAAATCCACCTCCGGCCAGGCCGGCAGGTTGAACGGCATCCCACCGCCCCGCGCAGCGGGGGCCGATGCCGCGCCGGCACCTTCCACCATGACACCCTTGACGAAGCCCTGTACGTCCTCGTGCAGCACTCGTCCCTTGGGCCCGCTGCCGCGGACTTTCGCCAGGTCGACGCCCAGCTCGCGCGCGAACTTTCGCACCGACGGGCTTGCGTGCGGCCTCGCGCCGTTGGCCTCGCGCGGCTCGGGCGGCACCGGGCTCGGGCGCGGAATCGGCGCGGCCGCGGCAGGCACGGACTCCGGCTTCGGCGCCGCAGGCGCGGGCCCGGCTTCCTTTCTTTCTTGGGCGGGAGCGGCAGCAGGAGCGCCGCCCTGCGACTCGATGACCAGAACGGGCGATCCCTCGGACACCTTGTCGCCGACCTTGACCTTGAGCTCCTTGACCACCCCGGCCGCAGGCGAAGGGATCTCCATCGTCGCCTTGTCCGACTCGAGCGTGATCAGCGACTGCTCCTTCGTCACCGTGTCGCCCGGCTTGACCAGCACCTCGATCACTTCGACGTCCGTGAAGTCGCCGATGTCGGGCACGGCCACGGTTTCGGGCGCGCCGGGCATTGCCTCTTCATCTTCTTTCACTTTTTCTTTTTCTCTTTCCTTTTCCTTCTTCTCGGGTTCAGGCTTGGGAGCCGACGCGGCCGAGCCCTGCTCCTCGACCATCAGGATCGGCGTGCCCTGCGAGATCTTGTCGCCGACCTTGACCTTCAGCTCCTTCACCACACCGGCGGTCGGCGACGGAATCTCCATCGTCGCCTTGTCCGACTCGAGCGTGATGAGCGATTGCTCCTTGTCGATCGCGTCGCCCGGCTTGACAAGGACCTCGATGACCTCGACGTCCTTGAAGTCGCCGATGTCCGGTACCAGGACCTCTTTCATACGGTGGTCGGGTCCGGCTTCTCGGGATCGAGCTTGTACTTCTTGATCGCTTCGGCGACCGCCTTCGACTTGCCGTCGCCCTTGTCGGCGAGCGCCTTGAGCGCCGCGACCGCGACGAAGTGGCGGTTCACCTCGAAGAAGTAGCGCAGCTTGGCGCGCGAGTCCGAGCGTCCGTAGCCGTCGGTACCGAGCACCCGGTAGGGGCGGTCGGCCGGAATGAAGGGCCGGATCTGGTCGGCGAAGGTCTTCATGTAGTCGCTCGCCGCGACGACGGGGCCGGCGCGCTTTTCCAGACACCGCGTGACGTAGGGCACTCGCGGCTTGTCCTCGGGATGGAGCAGGTTCCAGCGTTCCGCGGCGAGGCCGTCGCGGCGCAGCTCGGTGAAGCTGGTCGCGCTCCAGACGTCGGCCGCGACGCCCCAGTCCTTCTCGAGCAGCTCGGCCGCGGCGAGCACCTCGCGCAGGATGGTGCCCGAGCCCATCAGCTGCACCCGCGCCTTGGCCTTCGACTTCGACTCGCGCAGCAGGTACATGCCCTTGAGGATTCCCTGCTCGGCGCCCTCGGGCAGCGCGGGGTGCTCGTAGTTCTCGTTCATCACCGTGATGTAGTAGAACACGTCCTCCTGCTCGGAGAGCATCCGGCGCAGGCCGTCGTGGATGATCACGGCGAGCTCGTAGCCATAGGTCGGGTCGTAGCACACGCAGTTCGGGATCACCGAGAAGAGCACGTGCGAGTGGCCGTCCTCGTGCTGCAGGCCTTCGCCGTTCAGCGTCGTGCGGCCGGCGGTGCCGCCGAGCAGGAACCCGCGCGCGCGCTGGTCGCCCGCCGCCCAGGCGAGGTCGCCGAAGCGCTGGAACCCGAACATCGAGTAGTAGATGTAAAAGGGCGCCATCGCCAGGTTGGAGTGGCTGTACGAGGTCGCCGCCGCGATCCACGACGAGAACGCGCCGGCCTCGTTGATGCCTTCCTCGAGGATCTGTCCGGACGCGTCCTCGCGGTAGTACATCAGCTGGTCGCGGTCGACCGGCTCGTACTTCTGCCCCTCGGCGGCGTAAATGCCGAGCTGGCGGAACATGCCTTCCATGCCGAAAGTGCGCGCCTCGTCGGGAACGATCGGGACGATGTGCTTGCCGAGCGCCTTGTCCCGCAGGAGCGCGGTCAGCACGCGCACGAACGCCATGGTGGTGGAGATCTCCCGCCCCTCCGAGCCCTTCAGCACCGGCTCGAGCGCCGAGAGCGGCGGCACCGGGGGCGGCGCGTCGGCCTTCCTGCGCCGGCCCGGCAGGTAGCCGCCGAGCGCCCGACGCCGTTCGTGCAGGTACTGCATCTCCGGCGAGTCCGGCGCCGGGATGTAGAACGGCAGCTTGTCCAGCTGGTCGTCCGGGATGGGGATGTTCATGCGGTCGCGCATGCCGCGGATCGTGTCGACGTCGACCTTCTTCAGCTGGTGCGTCGGGTTCTTCGCCTGGCCCTGCTTGCCCAGGCCGTAGCCCTTGATCGTCTTGGCGAGGATCACGGTGGGCTGGTCCTTGTGCTTCACCGCCGCCGCGTAGGCGGCGTAGATCTTGTGCGGGTCGTGCCCGCCGCGGTTCAGCCGCCAGATGTCCTCGTCGGTCATGCGCGAGACCATCTCGAGCAGCTTCGGATACTTGCCGAAGAAGTACTTGCGCACGAACGCGCCGTCGTTCGCCTTGTAGTTCTGGTATTCGCCGTCGATCGTCTCCTGCATCAGGCGCAGCAGCAGCCCGTCGCGGTCGCGCGCGAGCAGCGGGTCCCAGTACGAGCCCCAGATGAGCTTGATGACGTTCCAGCCGGCGCCGCGGAAATCGGCCTCGAGCTCCTGGATGATCTTGCCGTTGCCGCGCACCGGGCCGTCGAGGCGCTGCAGGTTGCAGTTGACGATGAAGATCAGGTTGTCGAGCTTCTCCCGCACCGCCATGCCGATCGCGCCGAGCGACTCGGGCTCGTCCATCTCGCCGTCGCCGCAGAAACACCAGACCTTACGGTTCTCGGTGTTCGCCAGCCCGCGCGCATGCAGGTACTTGAGGAAGCGCGCCATGTAGATCGCCTGGATGGGCCCCAGCCCCATCGACACGGTGGGAAACTGCCAGAAGTCGGGCATTAGCCAGGGGTGCGGATACGACGAGATGCCCTTGCCGTCGACCTCGCGGCGGAAGTTGAGCAATTGGTCCTCGCTCAGCCTCCCCTCCAGCAGCGCGCGGGCGTAGATGCCGGGCGAGGAGTGGCCCTGGAAATAGATCAAGTCGCCGCCGTGATTCTCCGACGGGGCGTGCCAGAAATGGTTGAAGCCCTGTCCGAACAGCGTGCCCACCGAAGCGAAGCTCGCGATGTGGCCGCCCAGCTCGTCGTCGTTCTTGTTCGCGCGCGCCACCATGACCATCGCGTTCCAGCGGCAGTAGGCGCGGATGCGGTCCTCGAGCGCGTGATCGCCCGGCGAGCGCTCCTCCATGTGCGGCGGTATGGTGTTGATATAAGCCGTCGTGGCCGAAAACGGGATGTAGGCGCCCGAGCGGCGCGCTTTTTCGACCAGCTTCTCGAGCAGGTAGTGCGCCCGCTCCGGTCCCTCGCGCTCGAGCACCGCCTCGAGGGCGTCGAGCCACTCCTGGGTCTCGAGTGCGTCGGGGTCGTTTGCGGCGGGAAGCTGCGGAACAGCGGACATGGGTCCCTCTCCAAGCTTGTGGCTTTGTGCGTCGGGCGCGCCTCGTGAGCGCGTGAACGCGGTTGGGCGCGAGCAAGCTTAATACGCCTGCCCCGGACCCTCAAACCGAACTTTCGCATTGTAAAACCACATATCACTATACGCAAGATGGCGGTCGGGCCGCGATGTTAGACTCCCCGCCCTTTCCCGGCGGTCCTGACATGAGCGCAAAAATCATCGACGGTAAATCTCTTGCGGCTACGGTGCGCGAATCGGTCGCGCAGACGATCGAAACCCTTGCCGCGCGCGGCGTTCGCCCGGGCCTCGCCGTGATCCTTGCGGGAGACAATCCCGCCTCGCGAATCTACGTGCGCAACAAGGTCCGGGCCTGCGAGCAGACCGGCGTGCGCTGGGAGCTTCACGAGTACGCGCACGACGTGCCGGAAGCGACCCTGCTCGAGCGCATCGAGGGGCTCAACCGCGACCCCGCCGTGCACGGGATCCTGGTGCAACTGCCGCTGCCGCGGCAGATCGACGTTTCGCACGTCCTCGATGCGGTGTCGCCGGCCAAGGACGTGGACGGGTTTCACCTCGAGAGCCTCGGCGCACTCGCCGCGGGGCGGCCCGGCTTCGTTCCCTGCACGCCGGCCGGCATCATGCGCATGCTCGAGCACGAGCGGGTACCGCTTGCGGGCCGCCACGCCGTCGTCGTGGGACGCTCGAACGTGGTCGGCAAGCCCCTGGCGCTGCTGCTGTTGCAAAAGGACGCCACCGTCACCATCTGCCATTCGAAGACTCCGGCGCTGGCGCAGACGACTCGCCACGCCGATGTGCTGGTCGCGGCGGCCGGACGCGCGCGCCTGATCACGGCCGACATGGTGAAGCCCGGCGCCTGCGTCATCGACGTCGGCACCAATCGCCTGCCGGACGGCAAGCTCGCCGGCGACGTCGATTTCGAAGCCGTCAGGGAGGTTGCCGGGCTGATCAGCCCGGTTCCGGGCGG
The DNA here is from genome assembly GCA_964562815.1 of uncultured Enterobacteriaceae bacterium. Taxonomy (GTDB): domain Bacteria; phylum Pseudomonadota; class Gammaproteobacteria; order Burkholderiales; family SG8-39; genus DAHVFK01. The sequence continues at coordinate 3,325 of CAZLUX010000069.1, read as the reverse complement.
CGTCGGGCCCATGACCGTCGCCATGCTGATTGCCAATACGGTGCGTAGCGCAATGCAAATTCACGCCATATGAATCCGCTGCTCGATTTCTCCGGCCTGCCGCGGTTCGCGGACATCAGGCCGGAGCACATCGCCCCGGCGATGGACCGGCTTCTGGCGGAGGGCCGCGACACGGTGGCTCGCATCACCGGGCAGGACGTGCCGTGCACCTGGGAAGCCTTCGTCGCGCCGCTCGAGGACGCCAACGAGCGCGTCTCGCGCGCCTGGGGGCAGGTCTCGCACCTGCACGGCGTGCTCGACAGTCCAGCCCTGCGCGACGCCTACAACGCGAACCTGCCGAAGCTCACCCAGTACTGGACCGAGCTCGGCCACGACGAGCGGCTGTTCCGCCGCTACCGCGAGCTGCGCGATTCGGCCGCGTACGTCGATCTTTCCTCGGCGCGCAAGCGCCAGGTGCAGACCGCCCTGCGGGACTTTCGCCTGGGCGGCGCCGAGCTGCCGGCCGACGAGAAAGCCCGCTTCGCCGCGATCCAGGACGAGCTGGCGCGGCTCGGGGCGAAGTTCGCCGAGAACCTGCTCGACGCGACCAACGCGTACTCGATCGTGATCGAGGACCCGGCGCGCGTGGCGGGCCTGCACGACGACCTGCTCGCCGCGGCGCGCGAGGCGGCCCAAAAAGACGGCCGCGAGGGCTGGAAGTTCACCCTCCACGCGCCCTCCTACCTGCCGGCGATGCAGTACGCCGAGGACCGCGCGCTGCGCGAGACCCTGTACCGCGAGAGCGTCACGCGCGCCTCGGAGTTCGGCCGCCCCGAGTGGGACAACACACCGCTCATCGCGCGCATGCTCGAGCTCCGCCGCGAGGAGGCGCGCCTGCTCGGCTACCCCAATTTCGCCGAGGTCTCGCTGGTGCCGAAGATGGCCGATACGCCCGAGCAGGTGCTCGAGTTCCTCGAAGGCCTGGCGCGGCGTGCGCGCCCCTTCGCGGAACAGGATGTCGAGGAGCTGCGGCAGTTCGCGCGCAGCGCGCTCGGGATCGAGCGGCTCGAATCCTGGGACCTCGCATTCGCCTCGGAGAAGCTGCGCGCGCGCCGCTACGATTTCTCCGACAACGAGGTCAAGCAGTACTTTCCGGAAGACGCGGTGATCGGCGGGCTGTTCCGGCTGGTCGAGACGCTTTACCGCGTGCGCATCTCGCCCGGCTCGGCGCCCGTGTGGCACGAGGACGTGCGCTTTTTCGAGATCCGCGAGGCCGACGGCGCGCGGGTGGGACAGTTCTACGTCGATCTCTACGCGCGAGAAACGAAGCGCGGCGGGGCGTGGATGGACGACGCCATCGGACGGCGCCGCACGGCCGCGGGCATTCAGACCCCCGTGGCCTACCTGGCCTGCAATTTCTCGCGCCCGGTCGGGGCGCGGCCGGCGCTGTTCACCCACGACGAGGTGATCACCCTCTTTCACGAGTTCGGCCACTGCCTGCACCATCTGCTCACGCGCGGGGAGGATCTCGGCGTCTCGGGGATCAACGGCGTCGAATGGGACGCCGTCGAGCTGCCGAGCCAGTTCATGGAGAATTTCTGCTGGGAATGGGAGGTCCTCTCGGGCATGACCCGGCACGTCGACACGGGCGCCGCCCTGCCGCGAGCGCTGTTCGACAAGATGCTGGCGGCGAAGAACTTCCATTCCGGGCTCGCCACCTTGCGGCAAATCGAGTTCGCGCTGTTCGACATGCACCTTCACTTCGACTTCGAGGCCGAAGCGGGTAGAACGGCGCTCGAGTTGCTCGAGCAGGTCCGCGCCAAGGTCGCGGTGCTGAAGCCGCCCGTCTACAACCGCTTCCCGAACAACTTCTCGCACATCTTCGGCGGCGGCTACGCGGCGGGCTACTACAGCTACAAGTGGGCCGAGGTGCTCTCTGCCGACGCGTACAGCCTGTTCGAGGAAAACGGCGTGCTGGATCCGGCTACCGGCGCGCGATTCCGTGACGAAGTGCTCGCGGTGGGAGGCGCCCGTCCCGCCGCGGAGTCGTTCCGCGCCTTTCGCGGGCGCGATCCCGATGTGGACGCTCTGCTGCGCCACAATGGTATGATTTCCGCATGAGGGTCCTGCCTCCCGCCATCGCCCTGTGCCTGGCGTTCGCGCTGGGGGCGGCGCACGCGCAACAGCTGTATCGCTGGACCGACGACGCCGGCCGCGTGCACGTGACGGACACCCCGCCTCCCGCCAACGCGCGGTCGGTCGAAAGGAAAAATTTCGGCGGCGGCGGGCCGGGCGACAGCCAGGTTCCGTTCGAGCTGCGCAAGGCGATGCAGGACGCGCCCGTGACGCTCTACACGTCTCCGTCGTGCAAGGACGCCTGCAGCCAGGCGCGCGCGGCGCTGAACCGGCGCGGCGTTCCGTTCAAGGAAGTGGTCGTGTGGAATCCGGAGACCAACGCCGAGCTGCAGCGCGTCTCGGGCGCGCGCCAGGTCCCGACGCTGGTGGTCGGCGGCGCGGTGCAGAAGGGGTTCTCGCAGAGCGCGTTCGACAGCGAGCTCGACATCGCCGGCTATCCGAAAGCCGGCATCCTGCCGGCGCGCAACCAGGCGGCGCCGGCGCCGCCTGCTAAAGGCGATACGAAGACCGACGAGTCGGAGCACGAGTCGGAGCAAAAGCCGCTCGGCCCCTACGCACCGCGTTTCAGCAGAGAGAAACAGTAGCTTCCGTCGCGGCATGAAGCTCGCGACCTGGAACGTCAACTCGCTCAAGGTTCGACTGCAGCACCTCACCGACTGGCTCGCGCAGTCGAAATGCGACGTCGTCTGCCTGCAGGAAACCAAGCTGGAGGACGGAAAATTCCCCGTCGCCGAGCTCGAAGCCGCCGGCTATCGGGCCTCGTTCTGCGGCCAGAAGACCTACAACGGCGTCGCCATCCTCGCTTCGGCGCCGATCGAAGAGGTCTCGAGCGGCATCCCGGGTTTCGCCGACGAGCAGAAACGCGTCATCGCCGCGACGGCAAGCGGAGTGCGCATCGTCTGCCTGTACGCACCGAACGGTCAGGCGGTCGGCAGCGAGAAGTACGACTACAAGCTGCGCTGGTACGCCGCGCTCAAGCAGTGGCTCGGCGCGGAGCTCGCCCGCCATCCGCGCCTCGCCGTGCTGGGCGACCTGAACGTCGCCCCCGAAGACCGCGACGTTCACGACCCCAAGGCGTGGGAGGGACAGGTGCTGGTCTCGGAGCCGGAACGCGCGGCGTTCCGCGAACTGCTCGGGCTGGGCCTCAAGGACAGTTTTCGCCTGTTCGATCAGCCCGAGAAGTCCTTCTCCTGGTGGGACTACCGGATGA
>CAZLUX010000068.1:3076-14724 GCA_964562815.1 uncultured Enterobacteriaceae bacterium | reverse complement strand
GAAGCAGCGCCGGCAGGCGTCCAGCAGCGGCTCGTCGCCCTGCACGTTGAGGAAGGTCTCGTGCGCGCCGGCGAAGCTCACGTCGGGCAGGTCCTCGGCCGTGGCCGAGGAACGCACCGCGAGGCTGAGCTTTGGGCCGTATTCCTGCTGCAGACTGCGATAGGCTTGCAAGATCTCTTTGCGCAAATCCTCCGGCAGCGGTGCGCCGTACACCAGGTCGCGCGCCAGCTTGCCGCGCCGCGCCAGATCCTCGGCGTCGTCGGCGCGCAGGCCGTCGAGCGCGTCGCGCAGCCGCTGCGCGATGCCGGCCTTCTCGAGCACGTACCAGTAGGCCTGGGCGGTGATCGCGAAGCCGTTTGGCACCCGCACGCCCTGCGGGGTCAGCTCGCGGTACATCTCGCCGAGCGAGGCGTTCTTGCCTCCGACCGATGGCACGTCGTCGATGCCGATCTCATTGAAGAAGCGGATGTAGCGGTATCGATCGGGCACGGGTCACCTCATGCGCAGGCTCACGACTCCATTCAATCCTCCGAGGTGCGCGCCATCTTGACCTGCGTCAATCATGCCCGCTCGGCCCGGCAGCACCATTGCGTGGTGAGCGAACAAATCCCAACGGCACCTGACGCCAGGTCGAAAGTCCCGGGGCCGGCTCACCCTCACATGCGGCGCGAGCCGCTGCCCTGGCACGAGCCCAAGCCCGCGCAGGACGACCCGCAGGCGCCGCAGCGCCTCAAGACGATTCTCGAAAGTCCGAGCTATCGCGAGGCCGACCGCGACGTCGATTTCCTGCAGCACGACGACACACGCGGACTGCGGCTGCAGCTCGACTACCTCAAAGCCGAGTCGCTGCTTGAGCAGCACGGCATCCGTCACACGATCGTCGTATTCGGAAGCACGCGCATCGCCCAGCCGACGGCCGCGCAGCGCCGCGTCGACGCGCTGCGGCGCGCGCTCGCCGAGGCGCCGGACGACGCGGGGCGGCAGCGGCGTCTCGCCATCGCGGAACGCGTACTGGCCAAGAGCCGTTACTACGAGGTCGCACGCGAGTTCGGCCGCTTGGTCGGCGCGGCGGGCGAGCACGGCGCAGGCGCGCAGATGGTGGTGGTCACCGGCGGCGGCCCGGGAGTCATGGAGGCCGCCAACCGCGGCGCCTACGACGTCGGGGCGAAGACGGTGGGCCTCAATATCACCCTGCCCCACGAGCAATATCCCAATCCCTACGTCACGCCCGGACTGTGCTTCCGGTTCCACTACTTCGCGTTGCGCAAGCTGCACTTCCTGCTCCGGGCCAAGGCGCTGGTCGCCTTTCCCGGCGGATTCGGGACCTTCGACGAGCTATTCGAGACGCTCACGCTGGTGCAGACGCGCAAGATCAAGCCGGTGCCCGTGATCCTCGTAGGCGAGGACTACTGGCGCCGCGCCGTCGATCTGGATTTTCTGGTCGCCGAGGGCGTGATCGACGCCGAGGACCGCGAGCTGCTGTGGTTCGCCGAGACCGCGCAGGAGATCTGGGACGGGATCCGGCACTGGTACCAGCTTGCCGGCGAGCCGCTTTTTCCGGCGACCTGAGAGAGGAGAAGAGCGTGAAGCTATCGTTCCACGGCGCCGATCGGGGCGTGACGGGCTCGTGCCATCTGGTGGAGTGCGCCGGTCGCCGTGTCCTCATCGACTGCGGCCTGTACCAGGGCGGGCGCGAGCTGGAGGAGGAGAACGCCGAGCCGTTCGGCTTCGATCCGGGGAGCATCGACCACGTGCTGCTCACCCACGCGCACCTCGACCACTGCGGCCGGCTGCCGCTGCTGGTCAAGCGCGGGTTCCGGGGCGAGATCATCAGCACGGCGCCCACCCGCGAGCTGGCGCGCCTGGTGATGCTCGACGCCGCTCACTTGCAGGAGGAGGAGGCGCGCCATCGCGCGCGCTGGGCCGCGCGGCGCGGCAAGGAGAGCGAGGCGATCGGCCCCCTCTACTCGATTCTCGACGCGCTCAACACCCAGGACGCCTTCGGCCGCAGTGCGGCCTACGGCGAGGCGCTGCAGGTCGCGCCCGGGATCCGCGCAACCTTCCTGGACGCCGGGCACATCCTGGGCTCGGCCAGCATCCTGCTCGAGCTCGAGGAGGGCGGCGAAAGGCGCCGCGTCCTGTTCTCGGGCGACCTTGGCAACGCCGGCCGGCCGCTCCTGCGCGATCCGGCGCCGGCACCGCACGCCGACGCGGTCGTCATGGAAACCACATACGGCGACCGCCTGCACAAGCCGCTGCCGCCCTCGGTGGACGAGCTGTACCAGGCCGTCGCCGACACCTTCGAGCGCGGCGGCAACGTGATCATCCCGACCTTCGCGCTCGAGCGCGCCCAGGAACTGCTGTTCTTCCTGCGTGCCGGCATCGAGCAGCGCCGCATCTCGCGCTCGATCCAGGTCTTTCTCGACTCGCCCATGGCGATCTCGGCGACCGCAGTCTTCGAGCGCTACCCCGCGTTCTACGAGGCGCACACCAGGGAACTGTTCCGCGAGGGCCGCGATCCGTTCCAGCTCCCCGGCCTGCACTTCACTCGCGAGACTGCGGACTCGGTGGCGATCAACCGCATCGTCGCCGGAGCCGTGATCATGGCAGGCTCCGGCATGTGCACCGGCGGAAGGGTACGCCACCACCTGAAGCACAACCTCGCGCGGGAGCACTGCAGTGTGGTGTTCGTCGGCTTCGCGGCCCAAGGCACACTCGCCCGGCATATCATCGACGGCGCGAAGAGCGTGCGAATTTACGGCGAGGAGATCGCCGTGCGCGCTCGTGTCTACACCATCAACGGCTTCTCCGCGCACGCCGACCAGGCGGAGCTCGTCGCCTGGCACGCGCAGTCCGCGCCGGCGCGCACCTTCCTGGTCCACGGCGACGAGGACTCGATGCGCGCCATCGCGCCACGCCTGAAGAACACCCGGGTCGAGATGCCCTCCCTGAACCAGCAGTTCAAGCTCTGAGCCTCGCGCTGCCTCAGCAGATGCGCGGCAGCTGCTCGCCGCTGAGCATGTCCACCACCCGCCTGCCGCCGATCACGCTCTTCATCACCACGCGCCCTGCCGCTCCCGCCGACACCTCGCCGATCGTGCAGGCTCCGCCGCTGACTTCGTGCGCGCGCAGCACCTCGAGCGCGCGCCCGGCGTCGTCCGGGGCGACGAAGGCGACAAAGCGGCCCTCGTTGGCGACGTAGATCGGGTCCAGGCCGAGCAGCTCGCACACCGCGCGCACTTCGCTGCGCACCGGGATCGCGCGCTCGTCGAGCGCGATCTCGACGCCCGCCGCCTCGGCGATCTCGACCAGCGCGCTCGCGAGGCCCCCGCGGGTCAGGTCGCGCAGGCACGACACCGCGCAGCCGGCCTCGAGCAGCGCGAGCACCGGCGCTGCGAGCGGCGCGCAGTCGCTCTCGATCGAGGTCTGCAGGCCGAGCGCGCCGCGCGCGGCCATGACCGCGACCCCGTGCCGCCCCAGGTCGCCGCTGAGCAGGACCACGTCTCCGGGGCGCACCTGGCGCGGCGCGATCTCGCGCGGCGTGACGACACGCCCGATGCCGGCGGTGTTGACGAAAAGGCCATCGGCCTTGCCGCGCTCGACCACCTTGGTGTCGCCGGTCACGAGCTGGACGCCGGCGGCGGCCGCCGCCGCCCGCATCGACGCCGCGACGCGCTCGAGCGCCGCCAGCGCGAAGCCTTCCTCGACGATGAATCCGGCCGAGAGATACAGCGGCTGCGCGCCGCACATCGCCAGGTCGTTGACCGTGCCGTTGACCGCGAGCGTGCCGATGTCGCCGCCGGGAAAGAACAGCGGGTTGACGACGTAGGAGTCGGTGCTGAACGCGAGCTGCGCGCCGTCGAGCTCGAGCCGCGCGCCGTCGTGGCGCAGATCGAGAGCCGGATTGGCGAACGCGGGCAGGAACAGGCGCTCGATGAGGCGCGCCATCGCGCGCCCTCCGCCGCCGTGCGCGAGCCTCACCCGGTCGCCCTCGGCCGCAGGCAGCGGGCAGGTCAGGTCGGATAGGTCGGGATCGCTCATAGTGTGACGGGTCGGCGGTACTGATAGTAGGCAGCGCAGGCGCCCTCGGAGGACACCATCGTGACGCCGAGCGGATGCTCGGGCGTGCAGCTGCGCGCGAACGCGGGGCAATCGGCCGGCTTGCGCGCGCCCTGCAGCACCAGCCCCGCGATGCACTCCGTGCGCGCCTCGTCGCTCGCCCGCGCCGCGCCGAATCTGCGCTCGGCGTCGAGCCCGGCGTAGGCCGGCGCGAGCGCGAGGCCGCTCGCCGGAATCTCGCCGATGCCGCGCCAGCGGCGCGGGACCACGCTGAACACCTCGCGCATCAGCGCCTGCGCCGCCACGCTGCCGTTTCGGCGCACCGCGCGCGAATACTGGTTCTCGAGCCGGGCCTCGCCGCGCTCCAGTTGCCGCACACACATCGCCACCCCCTGCAGGATGTCGAGCGGCTCGAACCCGGTCACCACGATCGGCACCCGGTAGCGCGCCACGAGCGGCTCGTACTCCTCGATGCCCATCACCGCGCAGACGTGGCCCGCGGCGAGGAAGGCCTGCACGCGGTTGCCGGGCGCGGCCAGGATCGACTCGACCGCCGGCGGCACCAGCACCTGAGAAACCAGGAGCGAGAAGTTGCGCAAGTTCTCCAGCTTCGCCTGGTGCGCCGCCATCGCGTTCGCCGGCGCGGTGGTCTCGAAACCGACCGCGAAGAACACGACCTCGCGCGCGGGGTTCTCGCGCGCGACCTGCAGCGCGTCGAGCGGCGAGTAGACGACGCGCACGTCGCCCCCGCGCGCCCTGACGCCGAGCAGGTCGCCCTCCGAGCCGGGCACGCGCAGCATGTCGCCGAAGGAGCAGAAGATCACTTCCGGCCGCGCCGCGATCTCGAGCGCCTTGTCGATCATCTCCTGCGGCGTCACGCACACCGGGCAGCCGGGCCCGTGCGCCAGCGTCACGCCTTCGGGCAGCAACTGGTCGATGCCGAAGCGGACGATCGCGTGGGTCTGCCCGCCGCAGACTTCCATGATGGTCCAGGGTCGCGTGACGCTGCGGGAAATCTGCGCCGCGTAGCGCGCGGCCGCCTCGGCGTCGCGGTATTCGTCGACGTATTTCACAGCGCTTCGATCTCCCGCAAGTAGCCGAAGATGCGCTCCGCCTCCGCCGGGTCGATCACGCTGAGCGCGAAGCCGACGTGGACCAGCACGTAGTCGCCTATTGCCGCCTCGGACACGCAGGCGAGGTTGACCTCGCGCACTACGCCGCCGAAATCGACCCTCGCCACGCGCATCAGCGGGCCCGCCTCGGCGATGGTCTCGATCCTTCCCGGAACGGCGAGACACATGGTCTCAGCCCTCCGCCCGCAGCCAGGCCGCCCAGGCGGCCTGCCCGACCGAGATGCCGCCGTCGTTGGGCGGCACCCGGCGGTGCCAGAACGGCTCGAAGCCCTCGCCGCGCAGGCGCTCGACGCTCCACTCGAGCAGATGGCGGTTCTGGAAGCAGCCGCCGCTGAGCGCCACCTGGCGCACCTCGATGCGCGCCGCGACCGCCGCAATCGACAAAGCGAGCGCGCGGTGGAACGCGGCCGCGACCCTCCCGGTTGGAACGCCGGAGGCCAGATCATGCAAGATACGACGCAGCATGGGCGCCCAGTCGACGACCATGGGTTGTTCAATTTCCTGTATCAGATGAACCGGATAGTCGGGCAGCCCGAAGCCGTCCTCGATGCACCACTCGAGCTCCATCGCGGCCTGGCCCTCGTAGCTCGCCAGCTGCCGCAGGCCCGCGAGCGCCGCGACCGCGTCGAACAGCCTGCCCGCGCTCGAGGTGAGCGGTGCGTGAAAGCCGCTCGCCAGCATCGATTTCAAACCTCGAATTTCGTCGTCACTGAAATCCAGACGGGACGCGGCTTGCTCGAGCCCCTCCTCGCCCAGCGCCTCGTAGAGCGCGCCGAGCGCCGCACGGCGCGGCTCGCGCGCGGCGCGCTCGCCGCCGGGCAGCCTGAACGTCCTCAGGTGCGCGACGCGGTGCGCGGAGGCGCCATCGAGCAGCAGGAACTCGCCGCCCCAGACGGTGCCGTCGCCGCCGTCACCGCTGCCGTCCCAGGCCACCCCCAGCACCGGGCCGGAGAGGCCGTTCTCGGCCATGCAGGCCGCGACGTGGGCGACGTGGTGCCGCACCGCGACCCGCGGCAGGCCGCTCGCCTCGGCCCAGGCGCTCGAGGCGTAATCGGGGTGCAGGTCGCAGACGACTCCGGCCGGCTCGGCCTCGTACAGCGCCGCGAGGTCGCGCGCGGCCGCCGCGTGCGCGTCGCGACCCTCGGGCGTGTCGAGGTCGCCCAGGTGCGAGCTGGTCACGATCTGCCCCGCGGTGGCGAGGCTCACCGTGCTCTTCATGTGCGCCCCGACCGCCAGCCACGCGCCCTTGCGCCCCGCCTGCGGCAACGGCAGGGGATACGGCGCGTAGCCGCGCCCGCGCCGCAGCAGCATCTCGCGTCCCAGCACGACGCGCGCGACCGAATCCTCGACCGGGCGCGCGATCGGCCGGTCGTGCACCAGGAAGAGGTCGGCGATGTCCGCCAGCCGCGCCAGCGCCTCGCGCTCGTCGGTCGCGATCGGCTCCTCGCTCAGGTTGCCGCTGGTGGCGACCACGGCGAAGCCGAGCTCGCGCGCGAGCAGATGGTGCAGCGGCGTATAGGGCAGCATCGCGCCGAGCTCCGGGCACCCGGGCGCGACCCCGGGCGCGACCCCGGAGGCGGCCAGACGACGAAGCAAGACAATCGGCGCCTGCGGGGACGCAAGCAGCGCGGCTTCCTGCGGCGAAACCTCGCACTGCGCGCGCACCGCCCCGAGGTCCGGGAACATGAGAGCGAAGGGCTTGTCCGCGCGCCGCTTTCGCAGCCGCAGACGCTCGACGGCCCGCGCATCGCGCGCGTCCACCAGAAGGTGAAAACCTCCCAAACCCTTCAATGCGACGATCTGCCCGATGCGCAGCGCCTGCGCCGCCCGAAGCAAGGCCTCGTGCCGCCCGGCGAGCACCCGGCCGTCCTCGTCCCACAACGCGAGCGCGGGGCCGCAGACCGGACAGGCGTTCGGCTGGGCGTGGAAGCGCCGGTCCCCGGGATATTCGTATTCCGCACGGCAGGCGGGGCACATCGCAAAGGCGCGCATCGTGCTGCGCTCGCGGTCGTAGGGCAGCCCCTGCACGATGCTGAAGCGCGGCCCGCATCGGGTGCAGTTGGTGAACGGGTAGAGGTGGCGCCGGTCGCGGGGATCGAGCATCTCGCGCAGGCACTCCGGGCAGGTCGCCAGATCCGGCAGGATCGCCGCCGTCGGCGCGGCTTCGCGCAGGCTGGGCCGGATCGAGAATTCGCGCTCGCCGAGCGGGTCGAGCGCGGCGACCTCGAGCGACTCGATGCGCGCGCTCGGCGGGCGGCGCGCCTCGAGCGCCTGCACGAATGCCTCGATCGCCTCGGCGCGGCCTTCGACCTCGATCAGCACGCCCTCGGCCGAGTTGCTCACCCAGCCGCCGAGCCCGAGCTCGCCCGCCAGGCGCCAGGCGTGCGGGCGAAAGCCGACGCCCTGCACGCCGCCGCGAACCGAGACGCGCGCGCGCTGCATCCCCTCAGCTCTCCAGGCTCACACTTCGCAGGACGATGTCCTGCGCCTGCGGGTGGCGCGGATCGTCCGACTCGACGAGCGAGAGCTCGGCGCCTTCGGCCACGGTGCCGGTAGTCTCGCGCTCGAAGTGCTCGCGGAAATGCCCGGCCGAGATGTGGCACAGCGCCCCGAGCCAGACTTCGACCTGGGCGACGCGCGCCGCGCCGTCCTCGCGCGCGAGCGCCTCGATCTTGTGCAGCAGGTCCGTCATCAGGTGCGCTTCATGCATGTCGCGATATCCTTCGTTATGCTTTCGGCCGCTAGCGGCAGCGTGCGCGCCACCGCCTCGGATATCGGTGCGCCGGTCTCGAAACGCTCTCCCTCGACGGCGTAGACCACGCACACGGGCGGCAGCGCTCCGAGCGCACGCGCGAGCTCGATCCCCTCGGCGACGCCGAAGCCGTGGGTGGAGACGCCGAACATGCCCTGCGGCAGCGGCCCGGCCGCCGCGTCCAGCCGGTGCAGCCGGCCCGGGTCCGTTCCAGCGGCGGCATCGACGATCAGCGCCGCGGCCCGTCCGCGCAGCGCATCGAGCAGCGCGGTCGCCTCTCCGCTCTGCTCGAGAACGTCCACGCCGGGCCCGGCGCGCAGCCGGCGCACGATCTCCAGGCCCGCCGCGTCGTCGGCGCGCAGGGCATTGCCGACCCCGATCACGACCACCCGGCTAGCCACGCTCGACCTCGAGCCTGAGGAAGTGGCAGGAGCAGGAGATGCACGGGTCGTAGTTACGGATGGTCTGCTCGCAGCGCCAGCGCAGCGCCTCGTCGTCCATCGAAAGCCACTCGGGCAGGAAGGCTCGCAGGTCGTCCTCGATGCTGGGCTGGTTCTGCGAGGTGGGCGGGACGATCTTGGCGTCGGTGATCGTGCCCTCGGCGTCGATCGCGTAGCGATGGTAGAGCAGGCCGCGCGGCGCCTCGGTGCATGCGTAGCCGCTGCCGGCGCGGGGCTCGAGCGGCACCGCCGGGCGCGCCGGCTCCTCGTAGCCCTCGATCAGCCGCAGCGCCTCGTCGCAGGCGTAGAGCGTCTCGACCGCGCGCACCACGATGCTGCGGTAGGGATTCGCGCAGACCGGCCCCAGGCCGGCGGCGCGCGCGGCCTCCTGCGCGAGCGGCGAGAGCCGGTCGAAGTTCAGGCTGTAGCGCGCGAGCGGCCCGACCAGGTAGGCGCCGCGGCCGCGGATCACCGAATGCAGCGCGGTCGAATGCGCGACGTGCCGCTCCTCGAAACGCTCGTCGTATTCGCGCGCGCCGATGTCGAGGCCCTTGCTCGACACCACGCGCCCCTCGTTGAACGGGTATTCGTCCGGATGCCGCAGCGCGACGAACTCGTAGTCGCGCTCGCAGTCGGGAAACTCGAAGCCCGCCACCCAGCGCACCGTCTCGAGCGCCGCGTCGCGCGCCCATTTCAGCTTTTCCGCGAGCGGCGCGAGCTCGCGCCGCGTCGGCGTGCGGTAGAACCCGCCGACGCGCACGTTGATCGGATGGATCTCGCGTCCGCCCACGAGCTGCACGATCTCGTTGCCCGCCTTCTTCAGCCTCAGGCCGCGCTCGACCTCGGCCTGGTGCTCGCGCGCCATCGCGATCGCGCTCTCGTAGCCGAGGAAGTCCGGCGCGTGCAGCATGTAGATGTGCAGGCCGTGGCTCTCGATCCACTCGCCGCAGTACAGCAGCCGGCGCAGCGCGCGCAGCGGCGCGTCGACGGCGACGCCGAGGGCGTCCTCCATCGCGTGCACCGCGCTCATCTGGTAGGCCACCGGGCAGATGCCGCAGATCCGGGCCGTGATGTCGGGCGCCTCTGCGTAGGCGCGCCCGCGCAGGAAGGCCTCGAAGAAGCGCGGTGGCTCGAAGATCCTCAGCTCCACGTCGCGCACCGCGCCGTCGCGCAGGCTGACGTGCAGCGCACCCTCGCCCTCGACGCGCGCCAGGTAGTCGACCTTGATCGTCTTACGCGTCATGGCGCTCGCTCTCCGTCCTGAAAGGCTCGGCTTGCGCGTTGAAGTTGCGGAACACGCGCTGCACGTCGCGCGCCGGCATGCCGAGCGCGCGCAGGTGGTCCCCCAGGGCGCGCGCGTTGGGCGTTTCCATCGGCCCGAAGCAGCCGTAGCAGCCGCGCTGGTAGGCCGGGCACAGCGCGCCGCAGCCGGCATGGGTGACCGGGCCGAGGCAGGCGGTGCCCTGCGCCACCATCACGCAGACGTTGCCGCGCAGCTTGCACTCGAGGCAGACGCTGTGCGGCGGCGTGACCGGCTCGCGGCCGGCGAGGAACGCGCTCAGCACCTCGAGCAGCTGAGCCTTGTTGATCGGGCAGCCGCGCAGCTCGAAGTCGACCTTGACGTGATCGCCGATCGGGGTCGAGGTGGACAGCGTGTCGATGTAGGCCGGGTTGGCGTAGACGATGGAGATGAACTGCTTCACGTCCCTGAAGTTGCGCAGCGCCTGGATCCCGCCGGCAGTGGCGCAGGCGCCGATCGTGACCAGGTGCCTGGACGCGCGCCGGATATGCTGGATGCGCTCGGCATCGTGGTGCGTGGTGATCGAGCCCTCGACCAGCGACAGGTCGTAGGGGCCCTTCGCCATCGCGCGGCTGGCCTCGGGAAAGTAGGCGATCTCCACCGCCCCGGCGACCGCCAGCAGCTCGTCCTCGCAGTCGAGCAGGCTGAGCTGGCAGCCGTCGCAGGAGGCGAACTTCCAGACCGCGAGCTTGGGTTTTCGCGCGCCCGGCATGTCAGACCTCCCGCACCCCGAGCCGGTCGCGGATCCGGTCGTAACGCAGCACCGGCCCTTCCTTGCAGATGAAATCGGAGCCGAACTGGCAATGCCCGCAATGCCCCAGCGCGCACTTCATGTTGCGCTCCATCGAAAGGTACACGTTCTCGCGCGCGACGCCGGCATCGCGAAGCGCGGCGACCGTGAAGCGCATCATCACCTCCGGTCCGCACAGCATCGCCACGGTGTGCTCCGGGTCGAATGCCGCGCGCCGGATCAGGGTCGTGACCACGCCGACATGGCCGTGCCAGGCTTCCGTGGCGTGGTCCACGGTGACCTGGATGTCGACGTCGAGCCGCCGCCGCAGGTCTTCGATCTCGCGCCGGTAGAGGATCTCCTCCGGGCTGCGCGAGCCGTACAGGAGGATCAACTTGCCGTAGCGCTCGCGCCGCGCGATCAGTGCGTGCAGCGCCGGGCGCACCGGCGCGAAGCCCAGGCCGCCCGCGGCGATCAGGACGTCGCTGCCCGCGGCCTCCTCCACCGGCCAGGCGCTGCCGAAGGGTCCGCGCACGCCGACCGAGTCGCCGCGCTTGAGGCGCGCGAGCGCGCTCGAGACCGTCCCCACCGCGCGTACCGTGTGCAGCAGCCGGGCGCCGTCGCGCAGGCTGCCGCTGACGCTGATCGGCACCTCGCCGATGCCGAAGGCGTAGAGCATGTTGAACTGCCCGGGGCGGTAGGCCCAGACATCCTGCCCGGCAGGCGGCTCGAGCTCCAGAGTCCAGGTGTCGGCCGTCTCGCGCCGCGTGCCGGCGACCCGCGCGACTTCCGGGATCATTTCCTGGCGGCTCCGTAGACGTCGAGCATCTGCAGGCGCGTGCCCTGCAGGCGGTCGATCAGGACCGGCACCAGGCGCTGCATCACCTCGTAGCCGAGGTCGTGGTCATCGTCGAGCTTGCGGCGCAGGCATACGGCGTCGAGCGCAACGGCGCGCACGAGCTCCAGCGCGCGCGCGTCGTAGGCCCAGCGATACGGCGGCACGAACCACGACAGCCCGACCAGCTCGCCTTCGCCCAGGGTCTGGAAGGTCACCGCGCCGCCGCTCGGCGAGACCATCTCGAGCGCGACGCGGCCGTGACGGATCAGGTAGAACTGATCCGCTTCGCCGTCCTCGCGAAACAGGTACTCGCCCGCGTCGAAGCGCACGTTCCTGGCGCAGCCCACCACGAGCGCCACGAACCTGGGATCGAGGTCCCTGAAGAATGGGTGTTCC
>CAZLUX010000068.1:0-2976 GCA_964562815.1 uncultured Enterobacteriaceae bacterium | reverse complement strand
AGGACGCGATCCTGGATCGCGATCGCGTGAAGCTCGCAGGCCCGCACCCCGATGAACGCATAGCGAGGCGCTTCGTCCGCCGGCGCTTCGACGCGGAACCCCGTGCCGGTGCGCCGCGCCCGCCACAGGCTCTGCCGCGGCTCGTGCAGGAAGCGCTTCCACGCATGCGGGCCCACCGCGTAGCCGAACAGCGCCTGGTCCGCGCGCCGCTCGATCCGGTACGACCCGCCGTCCTGGCGGTCGGTCCAGCCCGCGGGCAGGTCATCGACTCGCTCGATCGCGTCGTAGACGATCGCGCCGTCGCGCAGCCTGGGCCCGATCGGCTCGTACCCGGCTTCGCGCAGCGCGTCGAGCAGCCGCTGCAGGCCGTCCCGCTCGACCAGCCATTTCTCCCGCCGCGATTCGCTGCCGCCCATAAGCGAATTTGACCGCGCCCGGCCCAACACGGGTTGACGTGCATCAATGACGACGCCGGACCTCGATCAGCCCGCGAAAGTCTTTACCCAGAGCAGGCCGGCAATGGTCTTGCCGTCGGTGATGCGGCCGTCGCGGATCATGGCGACGGCTTCGTCGAAGCCCGGCGTCAGGACTTCGAGGAATTCGCCCTCGTCGAGCTTGGCCTCGCGCTTCTCGAGGCCGCGGGCGAGAAAGAGCTCGATGCCCTCGTCGGAATAGGCCACCGACGGGTGGAGCAGGCCGATGCGCGTCCAGCTCGAGGCGACGTAGCCCGTTTCCTCGAGCAGCTCGCGCCGGGCGGTTTCGGCGTGCGGCTCGCCGGGCTCGAGCTTGCCGGCCGGCAGCTCGATGAACTCGCGATCGTGCGGGTAGCGGAACTGGCGCTCCAGGATCACCCGCCCGTCGTCGAACAGGGCCACGATCGCGACCGCGCCGGGATGACGGATGTACTCGCGCGCTCCCTCGCTGCCGTCGGGCAGCCTGATCGCATCGCGATGTACACGCAGCAGCCGGCCGGCGAACACCTCCTCGCCGCGCAACCGCTTTTCCTTCAGGTCCATCTAGATGCTTTTGATCGCGATGAAGCAGAGCGCCATCAGCGACTGCGGCAGGATGCCCAGCCCGAGCACTGCGAGCCCGTTGAGCGACAGCAGGACGCGCATGTCGCGCGGACCCGAGACCGGGGCGGCGTCCGTCGGCTCGTCGAAGTACATCAGCTTGACCACCCGCAGGTAGTAGAACGCGCCGACCAGCGACAGCAGCACCGCCACGACCGCGAGCCAGACCTGCCCCGCGTCGACGGCGGCCGAGAGCACCGCCAGCTTGGCGTAGAAGCCCACCGTCGGCGGAATGCCGGCGAGCGAGAACATCAGCACCAGCATGATGAAGGCGAACCATGGATTGCGCCGGTTGAGGCCCTTCATGTCCTCCAGCGTCTCGCACTCGAACCCCGAGCGCGACAGGTAGAGCAGCATGCCGAAGGCACCGAGCGACATCAGGACGTAGGAGATCGTGTAGAACATCGCCGCAGCGTAGGCGTTGGCCGCGTTGAGCCAGTTGTCGCCGACCACCCCCGAGAGCAAGCCGAGCAGCATGAAGCCCATGTGGGCGATGGTCGAGTAGGCGAGCATGCGCTTGAGGTTCGTCTGCGCGATGGCGGTGATGTTGCCGACCGCCATCGACAGCACTGCCAGCACGACCAGCATCTGCTGCCAGTCGTGGGCGAGATCGAGCATTCCGTTCACCAGCAGCCGCATCGCCATCGCGAACGCCGCCAGCTTCGGCCCCGAGCCGATCACCAGGGTGACCGCGGTGGGCGCGCCCTGGTAGACGTCCGGGATCCACATGTGGAACGGGACCACGCCGAGCTTGAACGCCAGGCCCGAGACCACGAAGACGAGGCCGAAGACGAGGAAATGCCGCTCGGCGGTGTTGCCCGCCTGTCCGGCGATCTGCTTGGCCACCTCGGGAATGGTGAGCGTCCCGGTGGCGCCGTAGATCATCGACATGCCGTACAGCAGCAGGCCGGAAGCGAGCGCGCCGAGCACGAAGTACTTCATCGCCGCCTCGGTCGAGACCGCCGAATCGCGGTTCAGCGCCACCATCGCGTACAGGCTCAGCGACAGCAGCTCGAGGCCGAGATAGAGGCTCAGGAAGCTGTTGGCGCTCATCATCACCATCATGCCGAGCAGCGCGAACAGGAGCAGCGTGAGGAACTCGCCCCGCAGCAGCCCGCGGTCGTGCAGGTACTGGCGCGAGTACACCAGCGCGGCGGCGACCGCGAGGTAGGCGCACAGCTTGAGCACGTGCGCCATCAGGTCCGCCACGTACAGCCCGCTGAAGGCGTAGTCCAGCTTGCCTCCCGTGCCCCACATCACGAACACGGTCGAAGCGGCGCAGGCGAGCAGCACCAGCATGGCGATGATGAAGCTCGCCTCCCGGCGGGGGTCCTTGACGAAAAGGTCGGCGATCATGAGCGCGCAGGCGCCGCCCAGGAGCACCAGCTCCGGCAGTGCGATGAGGAAGTCGTTCAGCGTGGCGTGTGCGCTCATCTCAGGTCTTTGGCAGCGCGATGTGGTGCAGCAGCTGGTTGACCGAACCGTGCATCACGTCGGTGAAGGGAAGCGGGTAGATGCCCATGAACAGCACAGCGGCCGCGAGCAGGGCAAGCACCAAAGCCTCCCGGCCGTTGAGGTCGGAGAGCTTCGCGACCCGGTCGTTCGCCACCGCGCCGAAGATGACCCGCTTGTACAGCCAGAGCGTGTACGCGGCGCCCCAGATCAGGGTGGTCGCGGCGGCGAAGGCGATCCAGAAGTTGACCTTCATCGCGCCCAGGATGACCATGAACTCGCCGACGAAGCCGCTGGTCGCGGGCAGGCCGCAGTTGGCCATCGCGAACAGCATCATCAGCGAGGCGAACTTCGGCATCGTGTTCACTACCCCGCCGTAGTCGGCGATCGCCCGCGTGTGCATGCGGTCGTACATCACGCCCACGCAAAGGAACATGGCGGCCGAGACGAA
>CAZLUX010000067.1:13658-14748 GCA_964562815.1 uncultured Enterobacteriaceae bacterium | reverse complement strand
TGCGGCCGCTACGAGGGCGTGGACGAGAGGCTGCTCGCGCGGCGCGTCGACGAGGAGCTGTCGCTCGGCGACTTCGTGCTCTCGGGCGGCGAGCTGGCGGCGATGGCGGTGATCGACGCGGTGGTAAGGCAACTGCCGGGGGCGCTCGGCGACGGAGATTCGGCGGTGGAGGAGTCCTTCGCGGACGGATTGCTCGACTGCCCGCAGTACACGCGGCCGGAGGTTTATGCCGGCGAGCGCGTGCCGGAGGTGCTGCTGTCCGGGCACCACGAACAGATCCGGCGCTGGCGATTGAAGCAGGCGCTGGGGCGGACCTGGCTCAGAAGGCCGGACCTGCTCGCGGCGCGGGAACTGAACGAAGAGGAACGCAAGCTGCTGGACGAATTCCGGCAGGAGCAGAGAAACGGAGCATAGCCATGAACCTTATCCAGCAAATCGAGCAGGAAGAGATCAAGCGCCTCGGCAAGAAGATCCCGGATTTCTCCCCCGGCGACACCGTGGTGGTCAACGTCAACGTCGTCGAGGGCGAGCGCAAGCGCGTGCAGGCGTTCGAGGGTGTGGTGATCGGAAAGCGCAATCGCGGCCTGAATTCCTCGTTCATCGTGCGCAAGATCTCGTCGGGCGAGGGCGTCGAGAGGACCTTCCAGAGCCACTCGCCGCTGATCGCCTCGATCGAGGTGAAGCGCAAGGGCGATGTGCGCCGGGCCAAGCTCTACTACCTGCGCAGCCGCTCCGGCAAATCGGCGCGGATCCGCGAGAAGATCGGCGCCCGCAGCGCAGCGCCCGCCGCCGAGTCCGCGAAAGAGTAGCCGCAACGCTGGATATCCGGCCGAACGGGGCGCAACCGCGCCCCGTTTTTGTTTCCGGGCGGGCACTATAATCCGCACATGCGCCGCGAGAACACCACCACCATCAGTCCGACGCCCGAGATCGTCGCCGAGCTCAGAGCCGGGCACATGGTCATCCTGGTCGACGAGGAGGACCGTGAGAACGAGGGCGACCTCGTCATCGCGGCCGAGCACATCACGCCCGAGGCGATCAATTTCATGGCCAAGCATGCGCGGGGGCTGGTGTGCCTGACGCTCACCGA
>CAZLUX010000067.1:0-13558 GCA_964562815.1 uncultured Enterobacteriaceae bacterium | reverse complement strand
CACACCGAGGCCGGCTGCGACCTGGCGCAGCTCGCCGGCCTCACGCCGGCCGCGGTGATCTGCGAGGTGATGCACGACGACGGCACGATGGCCCGCCTGCCGCAGCTGATCGAGTTCGCCACCGCACACAAGCTGAAGATCGGCACGATCGCGGACCTGATCGAGTACCGCGGGGCGAACGAGTCCCTCGTGCGGCGCGCCGTCGAGCGCGACATCGACACCGCGAGCGGCCGTTTCCGCCTGCTCGCCTACCGCGACGTGCCGACCGGGGGCACCCATCTCGCGCTCGTGCGGGGAGACATCCGCTCGGACACGGAAACGCTGGTGCGCGTGCACGAGCCGCTGTCGATCGTCGACCTGCTCGACGCCGGTCCCGGCACCCATTCGTGGAGCATTCCCGAGGCGCTGGCGGCGATCGCCGGCAACGGCGCCGGCGTGATGGTGCTGCTGAATTGCGCGCAGTCTGACGACGCTATCGAGGAACGCCTGAGCGAGGTGCGGTCCGAGGAACGGGCTCCGCGCCGAGACGTGCGCAGCACGGACCTTCGCACCTACGGCATCGGGGCGCAGATCCTGCGCGATCTCGGCGTCGGCAAGATGCGACTGATGGCCGCGCCGCGCAAGATGCCGAGCATGGCGGGCTTCGGGCTCGAGGTGACGGGCTACGCCGATCTGCCGCGGTCCGGGGGCTGAGCGATGGCCGAACCGCTCAGCGGCGCGGGGCTGCGCATCGGCATCGTCTCCAGCCGCTTCAACGAGGAGATCGTCGCCAAACTGGTGGCGCGCGCAGACGATGAGCTCGCATCGCTGAAGGTGCGTGCCGAGGACGTCATGCGCACGAGCGTGGCGGGGGCGCTCGAAATCCCGCTCGCGCTGCAATGGATGGCGCAGTCGGGCCGCTTCGACGCGCTGGTCGCGATCGGTGCGGTGATACGGGGCGACACCTACCACTTCGAGGTGGTGTCCAACGAATCCGCGCGAGGCGTGATGGACGTTGCGCTGGAGTTCGGAATTCCGGTGGCAAACGGCATTCTGACCACCGACGACGAAGCGCAGGCGCTCGCGCGCGCCGACAAGGGAGCCGAGGCGGTGCGGGTCGCGGTCGAAATGGCGCGGCTGCGCGGCACGCTCCTGGAGCGTTGGCGATGAAGACCTATCGCCGCCGCGCACGCGAGATCGCCCTGCAGGCGCTGTACACCTGGCAGCTTGCCGGGGGCGGCGCGAGGGAGATCCTCGAGCAGGCCAAGACGCTGGATGGCTACGACCGCTGTGACCGGGCGCTTGCCGAGGGGCTGATCGAAGGCGTCCTCAACCGTTCGGCGGAGCTCGAGGCGCTGCTGCTGCCGTGCGTCACCGGCCGCTCTTTCGGGCAGCTTTCGCCGGTGGAGCGCGCGGTGCTCTATATCGGCGCGCTCGAGCTGGTGGCGCATCCGGAGACGCCGTTCAAGGTGGTGGTCAACGAGGCGATCGAGCTCGGCAAGAGCTTCGGCGGCGCCGAGGGCCACCGCTTCGTCAACGGCGTGCTCGAGAAGCTCGCCGCGCAATTGCGCCCGGCCGAAGTCGCGCGGGCGCGCCAGACCGCCTGAACGAAGGATAGCGCGCCGTTGCCCGGCGCGCGGGGCGCGATACACTCGAACGACCATGCCTTCCGAGTTCGAGCTAATTCGCCGCTATTTCAGCCGCCCCGCCCGCAGCGCGCTGCTGGGCGTCGGCGACGACGCCGCGCTGGTCAAGCCCGGCGCCGGCATGGCGCTCGCGGTTTCCACGGACATGCTGCTGGAGGCGCGTCACTTCCCGGCCGGGACCGATCCGCGCTCGCTCGGGCACAAGGCGCTGGCGGTGAACTTGTCCGACCTGGCGGCCATGGGCGCGCGGCCGCGCTGGGCGACCCTTGCGCTTGCGCTGCCGCAGGCCGACGAAGCCTGGCTGGCCGCGTTCAGCGAGGGGCTGTACGCGCTTGCCGAGCGCTTCGACGTCGAGTTGATCGGCGGTGACACCACGCGTGGCCCGCTGGCGATCGCGGTCACCGTGATCGGCGAGGTGCCGGAGGGCGCGTCGCTGCTGCGCTCGGGGGCGCGTCCGGGGGACGACATCTGGGTCTCGGGCGAGCTGGGCGGAGCGGCCCTCGCTCTCGCCCAACTGCAGGGCCGCGTGACGCTTGCACCGCGGGACGCGGCGCAAGCGGCGAGTCGTCTCAACGCGCCCGAGCCGCGCGTGAATCTGGGCGAGCGGCTACGCCCGCTAGCCGGCAGCGCAATCGACATTTCCGATGGCTTCGCGGGAGACCTGCAGCATGTGCTGGAGAGCTCGGCGGTGGGCGCGCAGGTGCGATACACGAGCCTGCCACGCCCGGCGGCGTTCGCCGGCCTCGCCGACACCCGCCTCGAGGCCGAGTGCGTCCTCTCCGGCGGCGACGACTACGAGCTGCTGTTCACCGCCGTGCCGGCGCGGCGCGCCGAGGTGGAGGCGCTCCCGGGAGAGCTCGGCATCGCGCTCACACGCGTGGGCTCGATCCGCGCCGGGGCGCCGGTGCTCGAGCTGCTCGACGCCGCAGGCCATGCCATGCCTCCGGCCCGCGGGTTCGATCACTTCCGCGCATGATGATCTTCCGTCCCCGCGCAGGCTTCGTCTTCGCGCACCCCGCGCACTTTCTGGCTTTCGGATTCGGTGTCGGCCTCGTGCGCGTCGCGCCGGGAACCTTCGGCACGCTGCTCGCATTTCCGCTCTGGTGGCTGATCGGCAACGGCTATCCGCCGCCGGTATTCTGGATCATGGTTGCATTCTTCTTCGCGGCCGGTGTGTGGGCCTGCTCGATCACCGGCAGGCACCTCGGAATCGCGGATCACGGCGGGATGGTGTGGGACGAGGTGGTGGCGATGCTCGCCGTGCTCGCGCTCATTCCGCAGCAGCCGGGATGGCAGGTCGCCGCATTCTTCGTCTTCCGCGCTTTCGACGTCGTCAAGCCGCCGCCGATCCGCTACTTCGAGAAGCGCTTCAAGGGCGGTTTCGGCGTCATGTTCGACGACGTGCTCGCGGCCGGCTATACGCTGCTGCTGCTCGCGATCGTGCATAGGCTCGTGTTCTGATGGCATCGGATCCGCTCTACACGCTGGGGAATCTCGCCGGCAGCCGCCTCAAGGCGCGCGGCGAGCGCCTGGTGAGCGCCGAATCCTGCACCGGAGGCTGGGTCGCGCAGGTCGTGACCTCGGTCGCGGGCAGCTCGGAATGGTTCGAGCGCGGCTTCGTCACCTATTCCAACGAAGCCAAGCAGGAGCTGATCGGCGTGCGGGGCGAAACGCTCGCGCGCCATGGCGCGGTGAGCGAGGAGACCGCGCGCGAGATGGCGCTCGGCGCTATCGCCGCGAGCCACGGCACGATCGCGCTCGCGGTGACCGGGGTGGCCGGGCCGAGCGGCGGCACCCCGGCCAAGCCGGTCGGAATGGTGTGCTTCGCCTGGGCCGACCGCAGCGGCGCGGTGAAGAGCGAAACGCGGCACTTCACCGGCGACCGCGAAAAGGTGCGGCGCCAGTCGGTCATGCGCGCGTTGCAGGGCGTCATCGAGTGGCTTGACGCGGGCGCCGGCGAGGTCTAGAAATTCGGTGATCCGGCCCTCATCTAAGGCCCATGTCCACCGTCCGCCCCGCCGCCGTCGCCGGCGTCTTCTACCCAGGCGATCCGCGCACGCTCAGCGCCCAACTGGGAGAGTTGCTCGCCGAGCCTGCCGAGCCCGGGAGCACCCTCAAAGCGGTGATCGTTCCGCACGCCGGATACGTCTACTCCGGCGCGGTCGCGGCGCGCGCCTACGACGCCCTTGCCGGCGCACGTGACAGGGTGAAACGGGTCGTGTTGCTCGGTCCCGTGCACCGGGTGCCGGTGCGGGGTCTCGCACTGCCCGGCGCCGACTGGTTCGAAACCCCGCTCGGCCGCATCCCCGTGGACGCTGCTGCCGCACGCTCCCTCGCCGGCCTGCCGCAGGTCGTCACGAGTCCCGCCGCGCACGCGCTCGAGCACTCGCTCGAGGTTCAGCTCCCCTTCCTGCAGAAAGTGCTGGGGGAGTTTTCACTGGTTCCGCTCGCGGTGGGCGACGCCAGCGTCGGCGAGGTCGCCGAGGTGATCGAGCGGCTCTGGGGCGGCCCGGAAACGGTGTTCGTGCTGAGCACCGACTTGTCGCACTACCACAGCTACGAGGAAGCCAGGCGCATCGACGGGACGACGCTCGCGCGGATCGCCTCCCTCGCGAGCAACCTGAATCACGAGCAGGCCTGCGGCGCGACGCCCTTGAACGGATTTCTGAAGGTCGCGCGCGACAAGAGCCTTTCGATCAGCCAGCTTGCGGCGTGCAACTCGGGCGACACCGCGGGTGACCGCGGGCGAGTCGTCGGCTACTCGTCGTTCGCGCTCTACGAGCCCGAGGGCGCGATGTCCCGGGACGAGCAGGGACGAACGCTGCTCGGCATCGCGCGCGGCGCGATCGGCAGCCAGCTGGGGCAGGCGGCGGCGCCGCGGCTCGACCATCCGGCGTGGCTCTCGCAGCCCGGTGCCAGCTTCGTCACGCTGACCCTCGACGGGGCGCTGCGCGGCTGCATCGGCAGCCTGCAGGCCCATCGTCCGCTCGGCCAGGACGTCGCGGCCAACGCCGAGAACGCGGCGTTCCGCGATCCGCGCTTCGCGCCGCTCACGCTGCAGGAATGGCCGAGCGTCGCGGCCGAGGTGTCTGTGCTCACCGTTCCGGAGAAGGCCGAGTTCGGCGACGACATCGACCTGCTCGGGCGCCTGCGCCCAGGCGTGGACGGCGTGATCCTCGAGTACGCCGGCCGTCGCGGCACCTTCCTGCCCCAGGTCTGGGAGAGCCTGCCCGACCGGCGGCGCTTCATGCAGGAGCTCAAGCGCAAGGCGGGGCTGCCCGCCGATACGCCGCTCGTGGCCTGCAACGTCTGGCGCTACCAGGTCGTGAAATGGCGCGAAGCCGATTTCGCGGACTGACATGATTCCCGAAGCCAGTCACCCCGGACGCTGGTGGCACGCGCTGGAGGACGGCCGCATCCAGTGCGACCTGTGCCCGCGCGACTGCAAGCTGCACGAGGGCCAGCGCGGCGCCTGCTTCGTGCGCAAGATGCGGGGCGGCAGGATGGTGCTCACCACCTACGGCCGCTCCTCGGGCTTCTGCGTCGATCCGATCGAGAAGAAGCCGCTCAACCAGTTCTACCCGGGCTCGAGCGTGCTGTCGTTCGGCACCGCGGGTTGCAACCTGGCGTGCAAGTTCTGCCAGAACTGGGACATCTCCAAGTCGCGCGAGATGGACACTCTGATGGATCAGGCCACGCCGCAGATGATCGCCGATTCCGCGCTGCGCCTGGGCTGCAGGAGCGTGGCCTTCACCTACAACGACCCGGTGATCTTCGCCGAGTACGCGCTCGACGTCGCCGACGCCTGCCACGCGAAAGGCGTAAAGATCGTCGCGGTCACCGCGGGCTACATCCATCCCGAGCCGCGGCGCGAGTTCTACGCGAAGATGGACGCTGCGAACGTCGACCTCAAGGCCTTCACGGAGGATTTCTACTTCAAGCTCACCGGCGCGCACCTGCAGCCGGTGCTCGATACGCTGGTCTACCTCGCCAGGGAAACCGACGTCTGGACCGAGATCACCACGCTGCTGATCCCGGGCAAGAACGACTCCGACGCCGAGATCGAGGCCGAGTGCAAGTGGATCGCCGAGAATCTCGGCCGCGACGTGCCGCTGCATTTCAGCGCCTTCCATCCCGACTGGAAGATGCGCGACGTGCCGGCGACGCCTGCGGCGACGCTCAGGCGGGCGCGTGAAACCGCGCTGCGTGCCGGATTGCGCTACGTGTACACTGGAAACGTCCACGACGAGGCGGGCGGAACCACCCACTGCCCGGCGTGCGGGGAAGCGGTGATCGTGCGCGACTGGTACGAGATCCGCGCCTACCACCTGACGGATGAAGGCGCATGCGCGTTTTGCGGCCACAAGCTCGCCGGCCGGTACGGAAAGTTCGGCAAACCCTTCGGCGCAAGGCGCATCCCGGTGAGGCTCGCGCTGGGCGCCTGAGCCGGTGAGCTTCGCGCCGGGGCGCGGCGGCTGGCTCGCGCTGCTGTGCGCGAGCCGGATGCTCGCCGCGAGCTGGTTCGTCGCCTACTCCGCGGTCCTGCCGCTCACGCAGCAGGCCTGGGCTCTCTCGGGACGCGAGGCCGGCCTGATCCAGTCCGCGTTCCACCTCGGCTACCTCGTGTCGCTGTTCGTGGTCGGCTTCATCGCCGATCACTACGGCGCCCGGCGCGCCTACCTCGTGACCGGCGTCGCGGCGTGGGTGGCGCCGATCCTGTTCGTCGCCTTCGCGCACGGATTCTGGTCGGCCTACTGGCTGCATCTGCTCACCGGCCTGTGCCAGGGCGGGACCTATACGCCGGTGCTCGGCCTGGTGAACGAGCACGTCGACCGCGAGCGGCGCGGGCGCGCGATGGGCTTCGTCATCGGCGCCTCGAGCGCCGGCTACGCGCTCTGCCTGGGCTTGTCGGGACTGGTGCTCGGCTTCGCGGGCTGGCGCGCGGCGATCGGTGCGGTCGCGGTGCTGCCGCTCCTCGCCTGGCTCATGTCGCTCGTCGCCATGCGCGCGACGCCGAACCTGATCCATCCGCGACCGGCGGGGGAGGGCGCGCTTGCGGCGCTTCCGGCGGTCTTCGCCAACCGGCGCGGGATGCTCTCGATCCTGGGCTACACCTGCCACAACTGGGAGCTGCTCGGCCTGTGGGCCTGGCTGCCGGCCTTCCTCACCGCGGCGCTCACCGCGGGCGGCGAGGGCGCCCAGGCCGCCGCCACCGCGGCGCTCGCGCTGGCGGCGGTGACCTACGTCGCGAACATCGGCGGCAGCATTCTCGGCGGCACCATGGCCGACCGCTGGGGCCGCACCGAGACGATCCTGCTGTGGTCGTGCGTGAGCCTGGTTCTGTCGTTCTCGATCGGCTGGCTGGTCAATGCGCCCGCGGCGATTCTGGTGCTGCTCGCCTGCGTGTACAACTTTTCCGCCATCGCCGACTCGTCCACCCACTCGACGCTGCTCGCCGAGAGCGTGCCGCCGCACCAGGTCGGCGTCGCCTTCTCGGTGCGCTCGGCGATCGGCTTCGGCGCCGGCGTGGTCAGCCCGGTGGTGTTCGGCTGGGCGCTCGACCTCTCCGGCGGAGCCAGGGAGGTCGCCGACCCGCACGCCTGGGGCATCGCCTGGGCGACGCTCGGGATCGGCGCCGCGCTCGGGCCGCTTGCGACCTGGCGCTTGCGGCGCGCGAAAGAGGGCTAGTCTTTCGCCAGCAGGTGCATCAAGGAGCAGGTGTCCCAGCGCTTGCCGCCGCGCGCCTGGACTTGGGCGTAGAACTGGTCGACCAGGGCCGTGACCGGGAGCCGGGCGCCGTTCTTGCCGGCTTCCTGCAGGGAGATTCCGAGGTCCTTGCGCATCCAGTCGACGGCGAAGCCGAAGCCGTCGAACTTGACCTCGTTCATCGCCTTCCAGCGGTTCTCCATCTGCCAGGACTGCGCCGCGCCCTTCGAGATCACGCCGATCACCTTCTCGACGTCGAGCCCGGCCCGCTTGGCGAAGTTGAGCCCTTCCGACAACCCCTGCAGCAGCCCGGCGATGGCGATCTGATTGACCATCTTGGTCAGCTGTCCGCTGCCCGAGGGTCCGATCAGGGCGCACATCTTGGCGTAGAGGTCGAGCACCGGCTTGGCCTTGGCGAAGGTCGCCTCGTCGCCGCCGCACATGATGCCGAGCTGGCCGTTCTGCGCGCCGGCCTGGCCGCCCGAGACCGGCGCATCGACGAAGCCGACGCCCTTTTCCTTGCATTGGGCGTCAAGCTCGCGCGCGATGATCGCCGAAGCGGTGGTGTGGTCGACCAGGATCGCGCCCTTCTTCATTCCGGCCAGGGCGCCGTCGTCGCCGTAGACCACCGAACGGATGTCGTCGTCGTTGCCGACGCACATCAGCACCAGGTCGCAGTCCTTGGCCGCCTCGCGCGGCGTCGGGGCGCTCTTGCCGCCGTACTCCTTGACCCACTGCGCCGACTTCGCGGCGGTGCGGTTGTAGACCGTGACGTCGTGGCCGCCCTTCTTCAGCAGGTGGCCCGCCATCGGGTAGCCCATGACGCCGAGCCCGAGAAATGCGAGTTTCGCCATCGTCTTCTCCATCGATTCAGAAACGGACAAGCATTCGATTCTAACCTCTGAGTTTTGCCACGAGCTCCTGCACCACGCTTTCGGCCGCCCCGACGATTCTCGCGTTCGGCCGCCCGGTCGCGAACGCGACCGCAAGCACGATCTCGTCGGCGCGCGGGGCGCCCGGGACGCGTACCTCCGCGGTGTCCATGGCGTCGTAGTCCCAGCCGTCGTCGATGCCTCCCAGGACGACGTCGAGAGTCGCGCCCGGCGCGGAGAGCTTCGCGTTGCCGGGGATCAACGCGCGGCCGGCCCTGATCGCGTTTCGCATGGCGAGCCCGATGCGGCAGTGGATCATGGCCGCGCCTTGCTCGAGGTCTCCCCCGGCGCCGATCAGGACCCCCTTGCCGTAAGCGCGCGGTGTGCGTTCGCCGAGCGCCTGGAGGGCCCGGTGGGTCAGAATTTCCCCTACCGACACCGAAGCCTCGACGAACGGCTGCAGGTCGTCGGCCGCGGGCTTTCCCGCCATCGGGTTCTCGAGCACGGCGCAGCTCACGGCACGAAGGGCGGGCGGCGAAACAGCCTTCGCCGCGTGATCGTGGACCTCCTGAACGAAAAGATGCAGTTCGCGGATTTTCAAGGTTTCCTCCGGGCGCACACAGGGGTTCGCGGGCGTCGGCGCTGTCGAGCAAGGGCCGATCATACGCGCAGCCGGTTGACACGAAGGCGTCAACCGCTACAATGCATGGACGTTTATACAGTACTCGGTGTTGGCCCGGGGACCGCTCCAGCCGGAGCGCGCGCCCGCCGTAGATGCCGACGCAGACAACAAGAGGTACACGATGGACGAGAACAGATCGAAGGCGCTGGCGGCGGCCCTGTCCCAGATCGAGAAGCAGTTCGGCAAGGGCTCGGTGATGCGCATGGACTCCGAGGCGGTCAAGGACGTGCAGGTGATCTCCACCGGCTCGCTCGGGCTCGACCTCGCGCTCGGGGTCGGGGGGCTGCCGCGCGGCAGGGTGGTCGAGATCTACGGTCCGGAATCCTCGGGCAAAACCACCCTCACGCTGCAGGTGGTGGCCGAGGCGCAGAAGATGGGCGGAACCGCGGCCTTCATCGACGCCGAGAACGCGCTCGATCCCC
This sequence comes from uncultured Enterobacteriaceae bacterium, assembly GCA_964562815.1. GTDB lineage: Bacteria > Pseudomonadota > Gammaproteobacteria > Burkholderiales > SG8-39 > DAHVFK01. The sequence goes on along the minus strand of CAZLUX010000067.1, from coordinate 4,251 downwards.
AGTACGCCGCCAAGCTCGGCGTCAACATCGACGAGCTGCTGATCTCGCAGCCGGATACCGGCGAGCAGGCGCTCGAGATCGCCGACATGCTGGTGCGCTCGGGCGCGGTGGACGTGATCGTGGTCGACTCGGTCGCGGCGCTCACGCCCAAGGCCGAGATCGAGGGCGAGATGGGCGAGCCGCAGATGGGCCTGCAGGCGCGCCTGATGAGCCAGGCGCTGAGGAAACTGACAGCCAACATCAAGCGCACCAACACGCTGGTGATCTTCATCAACCAGATCCGGATGAAGATCGGGGTCATGTTCGGCAATCCCGAGACCACGACCGGCGGCAACGCGCTCAAGTTCTACGCTTCGGTGCGAATGGACATCCGCCGCATCGGGTCGATCAAGAAGGGCGACGAAGTGGCCGGCTCGGAGACGCGCGTGAAGGTGGTGAAGAACAAGGTCGCCCCGCCGTTTCGCCAAGCGGAATTCGACATCATGTACGGCACGGGCATCTCACGCGAGGGCGAGATCCTCGAGCTCGGGGTGCATCACGATATCGTCGAGAAGACCGGGGCCTGGTACACCTACAAGGGCGACCGACTGGGGCAGGGCCGGGACAACGCGCGCGAATTCCTGAAGGAGAACCCGGAGCTCGCGCGCGAGATCGAAATGAAGGTGCGCGAGGCCGCGGGTGTCGCGCTGCCGCTGCCGGTGGTGCCCGCCGCGAACGAGGAAGCTGAAGAGGAGTCCGCGCCTGCGCCGGCGCGCAAGCGAGGCTGAGGAGCCCGATACTCCCGCCGAGCTGAAGGCGCGGGCGCTGCGCTTGCTCGCGCGGCGCGAGCATTCCCGGGCCGAGCTCGCGCGCAAGCTCGCGCCGCGCGCCGAGTCGCCCGGGGCGCTCGAGCAGCTGCTCGACGAGCTGGCGCGAAGGAACCAGCTCTCAGATGAGCGCTACGCCGAGGCGCGGGCGCGCCAGCTGGCGCGCAAGTACGGCGCGGCGCGGATCGCGCACGACCTGCGCACAAAGGGCATCGCCGATGAAACGGCCGCGGGCGCCAGCGCCGTCGCCGCCGGCGACGAAATCGAGCGAGCGCGCGAAATCCTGCGGCGAAAGTATTCCACTCCGGCCGCGACGCGCGAGGAGCTCGCCAAGCGCGCGCGTTTCCTGCAAAGCCGCGGTTTTTCGTACGAGGTCATCCGCCGCGTCGTTATAATCGACTGACACGGAGGGGAGGAGGACCCCGCATGAAAGCGCCGTCGTTTGCCTACGCGCGCCCGGATTCGGTCGCCGAAGCGCTCGCGCTGCTCGCGAGCCACGGGGACGCCGCGCGCGTTCTCGCGGGGGGGCAGAGCCTGCTGCCTTCGCTCAACATGCGGCTGTCCTCCCCCGGGCTGCTGGTGGACATCACCGGGCTCACGGAGCTCGCCGGCATCCGAAAGCGGGACGGGGTCCTGCGCGTCGGCGCCCTCACGCGGCACAGCGAGATCGAGCGCTCCGAAGAAATCGCCCGGCACGTCCCGCTGCTCGCGCAGGCGGTGCCGCACGTGGCGCACGTCGCGATCCGCAACGCGGGGACCCTGGGCGGATCGGTCGCGCTCGCCGATCCCGCCGCGGAATACCCCGCCTGCCTGCTGGCGCTCGACGCGACGCTCATCATCGCCGGCGCGGGCGGGGAGCGGCGCGTGGCGGCGCGCGATTTCTTCCGCGCCCTTTACACCACCGCGCTCGCGCCCGACGAGCTGCTGCTGGCGGTCGAGTTTCCGCTGCTCCAGCGCGGCTACCGCTCGGTCTTCGTCGAGCTCGCGCGCCGGCACGGCGACTACGCGATCGTCGGGCTCGCGGCCCACGGCCGCGTCGAGAACGGCAAAATTTCGGATTTGCGCCTCGCCTACCTGGGCGTCGGCGCCACCCCGGTGCGCGCGCCGCGGGCGGCGGCAGCGATGGAAGGCCGAAACTTCGAGCCGGAGGCGGTGACGGCGGCCCAGGCCGCGCTCGGCGAGGACCTCGATCCGGCGCCCGACCTGTACCACTCGGCGGCGGCCAAGCTGCACCTCGCGCGCGTGCTCACCGGCCGCGCGCTCGCCGCCCTCGTGCAATGACCCCGGAGGCGCGATGAGCCAGGCACCGGCAACCGAGATCGAAACCACCTTCGTCCTCAACGGCACCCAGATCACGCGGCGCATCCCGGCGCGGCTGCACCTGGTCGACTTCCTGCGCGAGGAGATGGGTCTCACGGGGTCTCACACCGCCTGCGAGCACGGCGTCTGCGGCGCGTGCACGCTGCGGGTCGACGGCGAGATCGTGCGCGGCTGCCTGATGCTCGCGGTGCAGGCGAGCGGCCGCAAGGTCGACACCATCGAAGGCCTGTCGGACTCGGGCGAGCTCGCCGCGCTGCAAAGCGCCTTTCACGAGCGCAACGCCCTGCAGTGCGGCTTCTGCACGCCGGGGATGCTGATGGCCGCGCTCGACCTGGTGAAGCACCGGCCCGACGCCACGCGCGAGCAGATCCGCGTGCATCTGTCGGGCAATTACTGCCGCTGCACCGGCTATCACGCGATCGTGGACGCGGTCGAGGCCGTGCTCGAAGCGCAGCGACAGGGAGCGAGGCCATGAACGCGCCGGAAAAGCTGCCGAAGGTCAAAACGGGTTACATCGGCGCGAGCGAGCCGCGCCCGAACGCCAAGCGCCTGCTGCAGGGGCGCGGGGCCTACGTCGACGATCTGCGCTTTCCGCGCCTCGCGCACGCGGTGTTCTTCCGCAGCCCCTACGCCCACGCGAAGCTGAAGAAGCTCGACCTGTCGAAGGCGCGCGCGCAACCGGGCGTGATCGCCACGGTCGACGGCCGCGCCCTGGCCGAGGTCTGCACCCCCTGGGTCGGGGTGCTCGCGCATCTGAAGGGGATCAAGTCCCCGCCCCAGCACGCGATCGCGATCGAGCGCGCCTGCTGGCAGGGCGAGGCGATGGCGGCGATCGTCGCCGAGACGCGCAGCCAGGCCGAGGACGCGCTGGCGCACGTCGAGGCGGAGTGGGAGGAGCTGCCGGTCGTCACCGACATGCAGGCGGCGCTGCGCGGCGACACCGTGATCCACCCGGAGCTCGGCGACAACATCTGCTTCAAGCGCGAGCTGAGCGTGGGGGAGATCGACGCCGCCTTCGCCAGGGCCGACGTCGTGGTCGAGGAAACCTATGACTTCGGCCGCCATACCGGCGTGTGCCCGGAGATGCGCTCGATCCTGGCCGACTACAACGCGGCGGAGCACACGCTCACGGTCTACCAGGCCACCCAGGCGCCGCACATGATGCAGGACATCTTCTCGCGCCACCTCGGCATTCCCGAGGCGAACGTGCGCGTGATCTGCAAGGACGTCGGTGGCTCCTACGGCATCAAGGTGCACGTCTACCCCGACGAGATGGCCACGGCGGCGCTGTCGGTAATGCTGCGCCGGCCGGTCAAGTTCGTCGCCGACCGGCTCGAGTCCTTCCTCACCGACATCCACGCGCGCGAGCACCGCGCCAAGGTGCGCCTGGCGCTGAGCCGCGACGGCGACATCCTCGCCTTCGAGCTCGACGACCTGACCGGCATTGGCCCGTATTCCGTCTACCCGCGCACCAGCGGCATCGAGGGCAATCAGGTGGTCAACCTGGTCGGCGGCCCGTACAAGCACCAGCACTACCGCGCGCTGATGAACGTGGTGTTCACCAACAAGAACGTCACCTGCCAGTACCGCGCGGTCGGACACCCGATCGCGGTGGCGCTGACCGAGGGCATCGTCGACCTGGCCGCGGCCAAGCTCGGCATGGACCCGGCGGAACTTCGCCGGCGCAACCTGATCGCCGATGACGCCTATCCCTACAGCTCGCCTGCGGGCCTCAAGTTCGAGGGACTCTCGCACCACAAGACGATGGACAAGCTGCTCGAGCTGATGGACTACAAGGGTCTGCGTGCCGAGCAGCAGGCGTTGCGGGGCAAGGGCGTCTACCGCGGCATCGGGCTGGCGGCGATGATCGAGGTCACCAACCCCTCGCCCGCGTTCTACGGCGTCGGCGGCGCGCGCATCTCGGCGCAGGACGGCGCCACGATCCGCCTCGAGCCGACCGGAATGGTCACCGTGATGGCGAGCGTCACCGAGCAGGGTCAGGGCACCGAGGCGATCTTCGCGCAGATCGCTGCAAGCGCGGTCGGCGTGTCGCTCGACAAGGTTCGCGTCATCACCGGCGACACCGGAACCACTCCTTACGGCGGCGGCACCTGGGCCTCGCGCG
>CAZLUX010000066.1:12691-15006 GCA_964562815.1 uncultured Enterobacteriaceae bacterium | reverse complement strand
TCGGCCAAGCTGACCGTGATGATCTTTTCGATCATCTGGGGCGTGCTGCTGTTCGTGCGCTTCCTCGGCTTCGCCGGGCTGCCGGACGCGTTCGCCAAATGGGTGGTGACTTTGCCGCTGCCACCGCTCGCGATCATGGTCGGCATCCTGCTGTTCTACACCGTGCTCGGGATGTTCATGGACGCGATCGGCATGCTTTTGCTGACGCTGCCGGTGGTCTATCCCGCGGTCATTGCGCTCGGCTACGACCCGATCTGGTTCGGCATCGTCGTGGTCAAGATGTGCGAGATCTGCCTCATCACACCGCCGATCGGGCTGAACTGCTTCGTGGTCAACGGGGTGCGGCCCGACATACCGCTATCGGACGTGTTCCGCGGCATCATGCCCTTCTTCATCGCCGACGTGGTGACGCTTGCGCTTTTCCTCGCCTTTCCGGACATCATCCTCTGGCTGCCGCGCACCATGCATATGAGCTGAGATGCTCGGCCGCCGGGATCCTCGCCTCCTCAGTGCAACGCGCCGAACACCTTCCGGATGATGCTTGAGGCGGAGCCGATCGGGTCCTGGCGAATCTTCTTTTCTTCGTCCGCGATCACCAGAAACAGCCCGTCGAGGGCCTTCTGGGTGACATAGGCGTTCAGGTCCGCGTCCTCCCTGCGCATCAGGCCGAAGCGCACGCCCCAGTCGGCGTATTCGTCGTATTTCTCGGCCAGCTTCACCCTGGCGGTGGCGCGGCCGACGATCGGCAGGAAGCGGGCGCGCAGCTGGCCCTCGGTGGTGCGCCGAAAGTAGGCCGTGCCGGCGGTATCGCCGCCGGTGAGGATGTCCTTGGCGTCCTCGATAGTCATCTTCTTCACTGCGCCGATGAGCAAGGTCCTGGCCTCGGGCACCGCAGCTTCCGCCGCCCGGTTCATCGTAAGCTCGAGCTCGTCGGCGTACCGGCCCAGGCCGAATCGGCGCATCGTCCGCTCGGCCCTATGCAGCGACTCCGGAAGCGGTATTCGCACCCGCGGGTTGCCGAAGAAGCCGTTCGTGCGGCCGAGCGAAGAAACCGCCTCGCGGGCGCCTTTCTCGAGCGCGGTCTTGAGCGCCGAAACGGCCTCCCGGTTGCTGATCCGGTCCAGCTGCGCCGCGGCGGGCTGGCTCCAAGCCAGCAGGGCAAGCACGGCCAGGAACGCAGCCTTCACTCGACCGCGCCCTCGGGGCGAAAGCTGAAGCGGTACTCGCGCACGCAGCGTCCGAGCCGGTGCATAAAACAGCCGTCGATATCCGGCGTCGCCTTGAACTCGATCCCGAGGCAGTCCAGCCAGGCCTCCAGCCGGTCGAACACGCCGCATTCGTAGCGATCGATCATGCCGAGCCTGCTCACCCCATCGTGCACGAAGCACTGCTCGGTTTCCCACCGCATCAGGTTCTGCTCGGGATAGCTCAGCTCGAACTTCATGGCCGAGTCCCGGACCAGCTCGAAGGCCTCGCCCAGGAAGCGCTTGAGATCGTCGAAGCGGTTGATGCGCCCTACGCCCAGCGCCTTCTGCAGGCGCCGCGCCTCGATTTCGCCCATGGCTTTCACGGCGCCGCGGTTGACCACGTTCGTCTTCTCGACGCCGCACAGACGCGCGCTGCTGGCGAACCACATCGCGTCGTGGGTCATCCAGTTGCTCACCAGCAGGTCCCGAAGCGCGGGCTTCGAAAGTCGCCTCAAGCCATTCATGCCCGCCCTCCTCTTTGGCGCTAGCCGCGCCGGTAGATGATCTTCTTCGTATGCCCGTCGCAGGTGCCCACCACCTTGCCGTCTTCGACTTTGGCGTCGATCGGTACGATTTCGAGGGTGTAGGCCTTGACGCCGTTCTTCTCGATCTTAGCCGCGATTTCCGCCTTCAGCTCTTCGCAAGGTTTCCTTGCCAGCGCCGGCGCCGCCGCGAGCGCCAGGACCAACAGCATCGCCACTCTCTTCATAGCACCCTCCTTGGGGCAAAAAATCGATTATCCGACAACGACGACCAGCGCAGCGCACAAAGCGAGCAGCGCGAAGACGAAAGCCGCCGACGCCAGCACGCGCAAGCGCCGCATCTCCCGCTCGACGTTGACCGCCCCCTGCTCGAGTGCGCCCACCGTGCGCTGCAGCTGCTCTGCCAGCACCTTTACCGACTCGGCGTTGTGTGTCGCGGCGCTTTGCAGCTCGGCGATCTGCTGCGCGGTGACTTCGGCCGAGCGGTCCTGTCCCCGGCGCGCGGTGAACGCGGGAATCGCCGCCGTCACGATGTTGGTGACGTACGGCAGCACGGTTTTCAGCGCCGACACCCAGGCGGCCATGG
>CAZLUX010000066.1:0-12591 GCA_964562815.1 uncultured Enterobacteriaceae bacterium | reverse complement strand
ATGTTGGTGACGTACGGCAGCACGGTTTTCAGCGCCGACACCCAGGCGGCCATGGCAACCTCCTTGGAAACCGCGGTGCGGCGATCAGACCGCGATACCCCAGTAATTGAAGCTCGCGGGTTTCCAGCCGGGAATGTACATCGTGTCCATGTCGCGGATCCGGAAACCGCCGGCTTTGAGCAGCGAAGGAATGTCGCGATTCAAGTTGCAGCCGCCGCCCACGCGCCGCCAGACCGGATTCACGCGGTGCTGCCATCTGCGCACGCTCTCGTCCGGAGCGAGGCCATGCTCGCAGAAGACGAGTTCGCCGCCGGGCTTGAGGACGCGACGCATGTCGGCCAGCGCGGCGGTCGCCTCCGGGATGGTGCAAAGCGTATAGGTGATCACGACCGTATCGACGCTGCGGTCCTCCAGCGGTATGCGCTCCGCCCCGGCCTCGATGAACTCGATCTTGAATGGCTGCTTGCGCGCGCTCGCTTCCGCGATCGCCCACATCTCGGGCGAAGGATCAAGGCCCCAGACATGCTCGACTCGCGCCGAATCGTAGAACTCGAGGTTGAGGCCCGAACCGATGCCGATCTCGAGCACCCTTCCCCTGGCAAGCGGGACGATTTTCTGCCGCTGGCGCCGGCTAGGTTTCGCGCCGCACACCAGGTGCACGACGTGCGGCAGAACGTGCTTGGCGTAAAAACCCATGCTCCACCCCCATTTTTAGAGCCCCACGCCCGCCCCATGCGCCTGCCGGTCGGCGTGGTATGACGATCGCACCATAGCGCCGACTGCGGCGTGGCGAAAGCCCATTGCCGCGGCCTCGCGTTCGAACATGGCGAAGGTCTCGGGGGGGACGTAGCGCTCCACCGGCAGGTGGTGCGCCGACGGCTGCAGGTACTGGCCGATCGTGAGCATGTCGACGCCGTGCGCCCTGAGGTCGCGCATGACCTGCAGGATCTCCTCGTCGGTCTCGCCTAGCCCGACCATCAGTCCCGACTTGGTCGGAACCGCCGGATGCCGGTCCCGGAACGACTGCAGCAGCTCGAGCGAGTGACGGTAGTCCCCGCCGGGGCGCGCGCTGCGATACAGGCGCGGGACGGTTTCCAGGTTGTGGTTCATCACGTCCGGCGGCGCGGCGCCGAGGACCTCGATCGCGCGCTCGACTCGCCCTCGAAAGTCCGGCACCAGGACCTCGATCCGCGTCTGCGGCGAGCGCTCCCGGACGGCGCGGATGCACTCGACGAAGTGCTGCGCACCGCCGTCCTTCAGGTCGTCGCGGTCGACGCTCGTGATCACGACGTAGGAAAGCCGCAGGCGCGCGATCGTCTCGGCGAGGTGCGAGGGCTCGTTCGGGTCGGGCTCGAGGGGTCGGCCGTGCGCGACGTCGCAGAACGGGCAGCGGCGCGTGCAGATGTCGCCCAGGATCATGAAGGTGGCGGTACCCTTGCCGAAGCACTCCGCGATATTGGGGCAGGAGGCCTCCTCGCACACGGTGTGCAGCTGCTGCGCGCGCAGGATGTCCTTGATCTCGTAGAAGCGCGAATTCGGGCTCGCCGCGCGCACCCTGATCCAGGCCGGCTTCGCCAGCGCCTCGCGCGGCACGATCTTGACCGGAATGCGCTCGGTCTTGCCCCGCCCCTTTTGCTTGACGCCCCTTTCACGCATGTCCGAGCCTCGCCGCGAGGATTTCCGCCAGCCGCGCGCCGAGCTCCCCCGGCGTGCCGGGAATGCCCAGGTCGCGCGTGCGGGTGACGGCGAGCCCCGGATAGCCGCAGGGATCGATAACGGCGAACGGCCTCAGGTCGACGTCGACGTTCAGCGCAAGGCCGTGAAACGCGCGTCCACGCGCGACCCGGATGCCGAGCGCGGCGATCTTGGCGCCGTCGACGTAGACACCCGGCGCGCCGGGATGGCGCTCCGCGCGCACGCCGTGCTCGGCGAGCAGGTCGATCACCGACTGCTCGAGCATGGAGACGAAGGCGCGCACCTTGAGGTCGCGGCGCGCCAGGTCGACGAGGGTGTAGAGAACGACCTGCCCGGGACCGTGGTAGGTGATCTCGCCGCCCCGCTCCACCCTCACCACCGGAATCCCGTTGTCGAGGCGGGGGCCGTGCGCCGCGTCCGCGCCGAGCCCGAGCGTGTACACGGGCGGGTGCTCGAGCAGCCACAGCTCGTCATCGCTCGCCTCGTCGCGTCGCGCGGTGAACGCGCGCATCCCCTCCAGTGCGTCCAGGTAGGCAACGTTGCCGAGCTGCTTGATGCGCACCGCCCGGGCCAGCACGTCCGCCACTACAGCACCATCACCACCGCGGGGTGGTCGCAAAGATCCCGATACAGGGCGTCGAGCTGCGCGCGCGAGCGCGCCTGGATCACGAGCGTGAGCCCGAGATACTTCCCCTGCCGGCTGGGCCGCATCTCGATCGTCGACGGCTCGAAATCGGGCGCATGACGCAGCACGATCTGCATGACCTCCTGCGCGAAGCCACCTTCGCGCCGGCCCATCACCTTGATCGGGAATTCGCAGGGATAGGTGAGCGCGGACTCGCGCACTTCGTCCATCTTGGACCCCTAGGCGGCCACTGCCTGCGCGCCCGCGCGCATCACCCGCTGCTTGAACTCCTGGTACAGCTGGTGCATGCGCCGGAAGGCCGGCCCCGGCTTGCCGTCTCCGACCGGCTTGCCGTCGAGCTCGGTGATCGCGAGCACCTCTTTCGACGACGAGGTGATCCACACCTCGTCGGCCGCTCGCACCTCGGCCTCGCTGATTTCGGCGAACTCGACCGGCATCCCCGCCGCCTGCGCCAGTTCCACGACGACGTCATAGGTGATGCCCGGCAGGATAAGCTTGGATTTCGCGGGAGAGCGGATCGTCCCGCCCTTGACGATGAACACGTTCGAGGCCGACGCCTCGGTCAGCATGCCGTCGCGGAACATGATCGTTTCCGCGGCGCCGGCGTCGGCCGAGACCTGGCGCAGCAGGCAGTTGCCGATGAGCGAGATCGACTTGATGTCGCAGCGCAGCCAGCGATAATCGGCCGCGCTCACGGCCGCCGCGCCCTTTTCGACCAGCTCGCGGGGCGGACTGACCAGCGGATTCGACATGATGAACACGGTCGGTTCGACGTCCTTGGGAAACGCGTGGTCCCGCTTCGCCACCCCGCGCGTCACCTGCAGATAGACCCCCTGGTCGTCGAACGCTTGCTCGCCGATCAGGCGGGCGATGATTTCCTTCCACTGCGCCGCAGTGTAGGGATTCCTGATCTTGACCTCCGCCAGGCTGCGCTCGAGACGCCGCAGATGCTCGTCGATCCTGAAGGGGACGCGCGAGTAGACCGGCACCAGCTCGTACACGCCGTCGCCGAAAATGAATCCGCGGTCGAGAACCGGGACCATCGCCTGCTCGATGGGCAGGAACTTGCCGTTCAGGAAGACCATTGAGCCCCCTTTACTTCAGCCACAGGCGCAGTGTATCCCATGCCCTGCCGAAGATTCCCGCGGCGCCGACCGGCTGGAGAGCAAGCAGCGGGTACTCGCCCATGGGCTTTCCATCCAGCGTGAGGCGCAGTTCGCCCACGCGCTGCCCCTGCGCCACCGGCGCCACCAGCGGCTGCTGCGCGAGGAGCTTGGCCTTCAACTTGTCGGTGTCGCCCTTGGGCACGCTGACGATGATCGCGCGATCGAATCCGACTTTCACCTCGTTGGAGCTTCCTTTCCAGACTCTCAGCGACTTGACCGCCTGGTCCTTGTCGTACAGCTTTACGCTGTCGAAGAACTGGTAGCCCCAGTTCAGCAGCTTGAGCGATTCGTCTGCGCGCATTTCTTCCGACTTGGCCCCCAGCAGGACCGAGAGGAGCCGCCGCGGGCCGTGCTTGGACGAAGCCACCAGGCAGTAGCCCGCCGCTTCGGTGTGCCCGGTCTTCACCCCGTCCACGCTCGGGTCCAGCCACAGCAACCGATTGCGGTTGCGCTGCGTGATGTGGTTATAGGTGAACTCTTTCTCCGAGTAGTACTTCGCGTATTCGGCGGGAAAATCGCGAATGATCGCCGTCGCGAGCAGATAGATGTCGTGCGCGGTGCTGTAATGCTGCGGGTCGGGCAGACCGGTGGGATTCATGAAGTGCGTGTTCGTCATGCCCAGCCGCTTTGCCTCCCGGTTCATCATTTGCACGAACACGTCCTGCGAACCTGCAACGGCCTCGGCGAGCGCGATGCAGGCGTCGTTTCCCGACTGCACCTCCATGCCCTGAATCAGCTGCTCGACCGTCACCGGCTTGCCGGGCTCGATGAACATGCGCGAGCCCGGAGCCTTCCACGCGCGCACCGACACCGGAACCTGCTGATCGAGCGAGAGCCTCTTCTCGTGCAGCGCCGTGAACACCAGGTACGCTGTCATCAGCTTGGTGAGCGAGGCGGGCTCGAATCGCTCGTCGGCATTGTGCGAAGCAAGGATCTGTCCACTCGAGACGTCCGCGATCAGCCAGGCATGGCCAACCAGATTGGGGGGCTGCGGCATGCCGGCCGCGGCGAGGGTGGAAAAACCGAGCAGGACAAGCGCGAGGAGCGTACGAATCATGGAGCACCTTGCCAAAAGCGGCGGATTATATAGGGGACGACGGCGCGGCAGACCGCTATCGGACAACGAATACGGGCTTGAAGTTCAGCTCGCTTTCGATCCGCTGCGCGACGCCGCGCGCCTGATCCGCACTGCGGTACGGCCCGAGATGCAGCTTATACAAGCCGTCGGTCGCCAGCACGTGGATCGCCTGCGATAGCCAGGTCAGCTTGCGATAAACGCTTACGCGAAAGCTCTCGGCGCTCGCGCGCTCGGAGAATGCGCCGAGCTGCAGATAGACGCCGCTCGGCTCCGCGGCCGTGGACGAGGTCGCCGGTGGAGGCGGAGGCGGCGGCGGGGCGGGGGCGGCACTGGCCTGTGTCGGCGACCCCGGGACGATGCTGTCGACCTGCACCCTCGCGCTGCCGGCTGCGACGTAACCGAGCTTGTGCGCCGCCGCGTATGACAGGTCGATGATGCGCCCCGAGTGGAACGGTCCGCGGTCGTTGATGCGCACCACCACACTGCGTCCGTTGGCGAGGTTGGTGACGCGCGCGTAGCTCGGGATCGGAAGCACCTTATGCGCCGCGGTCATCGCGTACATGTCGTAGCGTTCTCCGCTCGAAGTGAGCTTGCCGTCGAAGCGGCGGCCGTACCAGGTCGCGATCCCGCGCTGATGGAACGGCCGCAGCGAGGTAAACGGAACGTAGCGCTTGCCGAACACCGCGTAAGGCTGGTTGGCGGCGCGGTTGAGCGGCTCGAGGCGCGGCCTGGCATCGGCAATCTGATCCAGGTTCGGAGGCGGATTGGCGCCCGGACCATCGTCCTTGTAGTAGGCGCCGCCGCGCAGCGGGGCGGTGCTGCACGCCCCCAGCGCGAGCGCGGCAAGCAGCGCGGCCGCGACACGCCGGGTCATGCCTGCTCGAACACCACGTTCCCGGCAACCAGCGTGTACCGCACCCTGCCCCCGAGCTCGTAGCCCAGATAGGGCGTGTTCTTGCCCTGGCTGCGCAGCGTCTCGGGACTGACCCGCCAGGCCGCCTCCGGATCGAAGACCACGACGTCCGCCGGCGTACCTGGCTGCAGTCTGCCCGAGTGCACCCCGAGGATGCGCGCAGGCTCGCTGGTGATCCGCGCCAGCACCTCCACGAGCGGAAGCTTGCGCTGCGCGCCCCATTTGAGCGTGAGCGGCAGCAGCAGCTCGAGCCCGGTGGCGCCCGGCTCGGCTTCCGAGAACGGTATCTGCTTTTGATCCTCGTCGACCGGCGTATGGTCCGAGCAGACGCAATCGATGGTGCCGTCTGCGAGACCCGCGGCAAGCGCATCCCGGTCGCGCTGGCCCCTGAGCGGCGGCACGAGCCGGCAGTGGGAATCGAAATAGCCGAGATCCAGCTCCGACAGGTGCAAGTGATGGATCCCGACGTCGCAACTCACGGGCAGGCCCTCGAGCTTCGCCCTGCGCACCATGTCGACCGCGCCCGCGCCGGAGAGCCTGCACAGGTGCAACCGGGCTCCGGTGGCACGGACGAGCTCGAGCAGCGTGCCGAGGGCGATCGTTTCGGCGAACGCCGGGATGCCCGGCAGTCCGAGGCGCGTCGCCAGCTCCCCGTCGTGCGCGACGCCGCCGCGCGCGAGCCACTGGTCCTCGGCGCGCAGCCATACCGGGAAACCGAAGGTGGCGGCGTATTGCAGCGCCCGCCACATGACCTGCGTGTCGGCAAGCGGCTCGTCGGCCTGCGAGAAGGCCACACAGCCCGCCTCCGCGAGCTCCGCCATTTCGGTCAGCCGCTCGCCCGCGAGCTTCACGGTCAGCGCGCCGACGGGATAGACGCGTGCGCGCGACAACACCTTCGCGCGCCGGCGCAGCATGTCGACCAGCCCGGGCTCGTCCAGCGGCGGGTCGGTGTCTGGCGGACAGGCGAGGCTGGTCACGCCGCCGGCTACCGCGGCGTCCATCTCGGACTCGAGCGTGGCCTTGTACTCGTAGCCCGGCTCGCGCAGCCGCGCGGCGATGTCGATCAGGCCGGGCGCGACGACCAGGCCGGTCGCGTCGATGATCCGGTCGGGCTTGCCGGGCAGCGCCTCGCACAGGCGGCCGTCGGCGATCGCGACGTCCCCGACGGCATCGCGCCCGCTCGCCGGGTCGATCACCCGTCCATTGCGGATCAGAACCTTCATCAGTTCCCCGCCACGATCGACATGACCGCCATCCTCACCGCGATGCCGAAAGTGACCTGCGGCAGGATCACCGAATGGGGGCCGTCGGCCACGGTCGAATCGATCTCGACGCCGCGATTCATCGGACCGGGATGCATGACGATCGCGTCCGGCTTGGCCAGCGCCAGCTTCTGCGCCGTGAGCCCATAGTGCTTGAAGAACTCCTGCGCGCTCGGCAGCAGCGCCCCTCGCATGCGCTCGTTCTGCAGCCTGAGCATCACCACCACGTCGGCGTCGCGCAACCCTTCCTGCATCTTGTTGAACACCTTCACCCCGAGCGCCTCGACCCCGGTCGGCAGAAGCGTCTGCGGCCCGATCACGCGCACCTCGGGCGTGCCGAGCGTGGTCAGGCCGTGGATCAGGGAGCGGGCGACGCGCGAATGCAGGATGTCGCCGACGATGGCGACGCGCAACCGGCTGAAGTCCTGCTTGTAGTGCCGGATGGTGTACAGGTCGAGCAGCCCTTGCGTCGGATGCGCGTGCCGGCCGTCGCCCGCGTTGACCACGTGCTCGTGGGGCTTGACGTGCTGCGCGATCAGAAACGGTGCGCCCGAGGATCCGTGGCGCACCACGAACAGGTCCGCCTGCATCGCCGAGAGGTTGGATACCGTATCGAGCAGCGATTCGCCCTTCGTTTGCGAGCTGACCGCGACGTTGAGATTGATGACGTCCGCGGAGAGCCGCTTCGCCGCGATCTCGAAAGTCGTACGCGTACGCGTCGAAGGCTCGAAGAACAGATTGAAGACGCTCTTGCCGCGCAGCAGCGGCACCTTCTTCACCTCGCGCTCGGTCACGCCGACGAAGGATGCGGCGGTATCGAGAATGCCCAGCAGCACGTCGCGCGGCAGTCCCTCGATCGAGAGGAGATGCCGCAGCTCGCCGTTGGCGTTCAGTTGCGGATTATTCTGCATGCTTCAGCTCGAGCCCGAGCTTGCCTGCGTCGTCGCGCATCAGGCGCAAGCGCATGCCCGCCGGCACGTCGACTTTGCTGCCGCAATATTGCGCGCAGATCGGCAGCTCGCGGCCCCCTCGGTCCGCCAGCACGACCAGCGAAATGCTTGCCGGCCGGCCGTAGTCGAACAATTCGTTCATCGCCGCGCGTACGGTGCGCCCGGTGTAAAGCACGTCGTCCACCAGCAAGAGGTGGCGGCCCTCGACCGGGAACGGAATCTGCGTACGCTTGGGGTCGCGCGCGAGGCCCTGCTGGTGGTAGTCGTCGCGGTAGAACGCGATGTCCATGGTGCCCAGCGGCACCGCGATCCCGAGCGCGGCATGCAGCCTCTCGGCGAGCCACACTCCGCCGGTGTAAAGCCCGATCATGGCTGTGCTGGGCGACACCGCCGGCTTGAGCTCGGCGGCGAGCTGCGCGCACAGTTTCTCGGCGTCAGGTAGCGGGGTCATCGAAATATTGTTGCAGGATCAGTTGCGCGGCGTACGAGTCGAGCTTGCGCGCGCGCGAGGCCTGTGCCGCGCGGCGCGCGCCGAACGCCTCTCGCATGCGGGACTCGGCTTCGGTCGAAGTGTACCGCTCGTCGACCTGCGCAACGGCGAGATGGAATCTCGCCTCGAGCTCGCGCGCAAAGCGCTCCACTTTCTGCGCGAGGCGATGCGCGCCGCCGTCGGAGCTCAGAGGGAGGCCGACGACCAGGCGCTCGGGCCGCCATTCGTTGATCAACTTGGCGATAGCCGAGATGCGCGCGGCGCCCGTCGCCGCGATGGCGGGCAGCGGATGAGCGGTGCGCAGGCGCGCATCACCGACGGCGACGCCCGTGCGCCGGTCGCCGTAGTCGAAAGCCAGCACGGTGCCCGTGCTTGCCGGAAGCGAAGGGGGATTGGCTTGGGCAATAACCGGGCGGGACGGCTGCCGCTCAGGCATGGCCCGCTTCATCCTGCAGACGGCCGAAGTCGACGCCGAGCAGCTCCATCGCCGCCGGCAGGCGCTCCTCGACCGGAGTGTCGAAGATGATCACGTCCTTTGCCTCGACCGTGAGCCACGCATTCTGCGACAACTCGTGCTCGAGCTGGCCCGGCGACCAGCCGGCGTAACCGAGCGTCACCAGCAGCTTCGCCGGCCCCTCGCCGCGACCCACGGCTTCGAGAATGTCCTTCGAGGTCGTCAGGCCGATGGCTTCGCGCACCTTCAGGGTGGACTGCCAGCTGCCGGCGGGGGCGTGCAGCACGAAGCCGCGGTCGGTCTGTACCGGGCCGCCGAAGAAGATCGGCGCTTCCGCGAGCTCGTTGTCCGTCAGCGACAGAGACAGGCGCTCGAAAAGTGCCTGCAGCGTCATGTCGATCGGCCGGTTTACCACCACGCCGAGCGCGCCCTGGTCGTTGTGCTCGCAAACGTAGGTCAGCGTCCTCGCAAAATACGGATCGACCATGTTGGGCATGGCGATCAGGAAGTGGTGCGTAAGATTGATCGAGGTCACGCTTGCCGGTATTTTACCGTCTCCATCCCCTGCCAGACACCTTTTTTGCCGCCATGGCCCCGGCCGCCGCCGCCCTGGTGTGGTTCCGCCGCGACCTTCGCGCCCACGATCATGCTGCACTGCATTCGGCGCTCGCCGCGCATGCCGCCGTGCACTGCGCGTTCGTCTTCGACCGCGAGATCCTGGACCCCCTTCCCACCCGCCACGACCGCCGCGTGGAATTCATCTGGGAGACCGTGCGCGAGCTGCGGGCATCTCTCGAGGCGATGGGAGGCGGCTTGTGGGTCCAGCAAGGGCGGGCCCGCGAGGAAATCCCGGCCCTGGCGGCGCGGCTCGGCGTGAGTGCCGTCTACGCCAACCGCGATTACGAGCCGGCGGCGATTGCGCGCGACGCGGACGTGGCGCGCACGCTGGCGGAGGTCGGGATCGACTTTCGCACGCGCAAGGACCATGTCGTCTTCGAGCGCGACGAGGTCCGCACGCGCGCGGGGGGCGACTTCTCGGTGTTCACGCCTTACCGAAAGGCCTGGCTCGGCAAGTTTGCGCCGAGTCACGTTGCGCCACTGCGAACAGAAGGCCAGGCGGCGGGCCTTGCACGCGCACGCGGGAGCGCCCTGCCCCGACTCGAGGACCTCGGTTTCGCGCGCACCAATCTTTCCGAGCTGGGAATCCTGCCCGGCGCCTCGGGCGGGGCCAAGGCGCTGGCCGGCTTCAGGCGCCGAATCGATCGTTATGCCGAGCAACGCGACTACCCGGCGCTGAATGCAACCTCCCGCCTTTCGATACACCTGCGCTTCGGGACCGTGTCGGTCCGCGAGCTGGTCCGTCATGCGTGGAAGCACGGCGGGTCGGGCGCCCGAGCCTGGCTATCCGAACTGATCTGGCGCGAGTTCTACTTCATGATCCTGGCCAGCCGCCCGGAAGTCGTCGAGCACGCCTTCCGGCGCGAATTCGACGCGCTGCGCTTCGATGACAACGAGGAATACTGGCGCGCCTGGTGCGCCGGTCGCACCGGCTACCCCCTGGTCGACGCCGCCATGCGCCAGCTCGAGCAAACGGGTTTCATGCACAACCGTCTACGCATGCTCGCGGCGTCTTTCCTCGTCAAGGATCTCGGCATCGACTGGCGGCGCGGAGAGCGCTTCTTCGCCCAGAAGCTCAACGACTGCGATCTCGCCGCCAACAACGGCGGCTGGCAGTGGTCGGCGTCGACCGGCTGCGACGCGCAGCCGTGGTTTCGCATCTTCAATCCGGTCACGCAGTCGCGCAAATTCGACCCGCAGGGCGAGTTCATCCGCCGTTACGTCCCGGAGCTCGCGCGCGTACCCGAGCCCTACGTGCATGCGCCCTGGACCATGGACGAAACCGTTCAGCGGGCCTGCGCCTGCGTGCCCGGGATGGACTATCCGCTGCCGGTGGTGGATCACGCCGAAGCTCGCGAGCGAACGCTCTTGCGCTACCGCAACGCCAAAGGCGCTTGAGTCGGCTCAGTGGCCGACGAAGCTCGCGATGTGCCCGAGAAGCTGGTCTTCCTGGTAGGGCTTGCCGAGGAACACGTTCGCGCCGACTTCGTGTGCGTAGGCACGGTGCTTTTCGGCGGTACGTGACGTGATCATGATGATCGGCACGGACCTCAGGCGCGGATCGGCGCGCACATTGCGGGTGAGGTCGAAGCCGTCCATGCGCGGCATTTCGATGTCGACCAGCATGACGTCGGGGACGGTTTCGGACAGCTGCTCGAGCGCCTCGACCCCGTCCTTGGCGGAAAGTACCTGGTAGCCCTCGCGTTCCAGCAGCCTGCCGGTAATCTTGCGCACGGTGAGGGAGTCGTCCACGACCATGACCTTCGAGCGGGCAACCGCCGGTGCGGGGATCGGCGCCGCGACCTGCCCTTGCTGCGGCCGGGGTCTCTGCAGCAGCGCGACCGGATTCATGATCAGAACGATTTCCCCGCTACCCAGCACCGTCACGCCCGCGACGCCAGGCACGCGGGCGAGCTGCGGTCCGAGGTTCTTCACCACGACTTCCTGGTTGCCGATCATCTCGTCGACCAGCACCGCGGCCGCCTCGGCGCCCGAGCGAAGCAACAGCACCGGCGCGTAGCGGCGTTCGACGTAGTTGTCTTCGGCACGCTCGCCGAGCAACTCGTGCATCGTCGCGAATGGATAACGGCGGCCCGCCCATTCGATGTGCCCGGTCGCGCGAGCGTGGTTAAGGTCTTGCGGGCGCAACTGTTGAACTTGTTCGATCATGACCGCAGGCAGTGCGCAGATTCGCGCGCCTGCTCTGATGAGCACTGCCTGTGTCACCGCCGTCGTAAGCGGCAAGCGAATCGTAAAGCGGACTCCGCGCTGAGGGGCGGACTCGAGCTCGATGCGGCCGCCCAGACCGCCCACTTCGTCCTTTACCACGTCCATTCCGACGCCGCGGCCGGCGATCTCGGTGACCTGCTCGGCGGTCGAAAAGCCCGGAACGAAGATGAGCTCGGCAAGTCGCGGCTCGCTCACTTGTTCTGTTTCATCGAGCAGCCCGCGCCGCAATGCCGTTTCTCGGATCTTCTCCAGATCGAGGCCGGCGCCGTCGTCTTCGAGTGAGAGCACGATCTCGTTGCCTTCTTGCCTCACTTCCAGACGAATCGCCCCGACCTCCGGTTTGCCGGCGGCCAGGCGTTCGCCCGTGGGCTCGATGCCGTGCGTGAGCGAGTTGCGCAACAGGTGCTCGAGCGGCCCGGTCATGCGCTCGAGCACCGAACGGTCGAGCTCCACACTGGCGCCGCGCAGCTCGAGATCGGCTCGCTTGCCGAGCTCTTTTGCCGTCTGCCGAACCAGCCGGTGCAGCCGTTGCGCGAGAGTTCCGAACGGCACCATGCGCACGCGCATCAGATCCTGCTGCAGCTCGCGGTTCAGCCGGGCTTGCGCCGAGAGCGCGGCGTCGGTGTCGTCGACCATGCGGGCGAGGCTCTGCTGCACGGTCGAGACGTCATTCACGCTCTCGGCCATCATCCGCGTCAGCTCCTGGAACCGGGTGAAGCGGTCGAACTCCAGCGGATCGAATTCGCGGGCGGCTTCCTCGGCCTCGCGCTCGCGTGCCTGCATCTGCGACTCCGCGTGGATTTCGATTTCGCGCAGCTGTCCGCGCAATCGCGCCACGTTCTCGGTCAGGTCGGACAGCGCTGTCTTGAGCACGCGCATTTCGACCTCGATCCGCGAGCGCGCGATCGCGACTTCACCGGCCTCGTTGACCAGCTTCTCCAGCACTTCCGAGCGCACGCGCAGCAGGCCGCGGGACGCCGCCGGCTTGCGAGCCGCCGATTCGGGCTCGGGTTCCTCGGCCTCGCTCGGCGCACCCTTTTGCAGGCGCTCGAGCAGAACGCCCAGGCGGTCAAAGGCCGCGTCCAACTCA
>CAZLUX010000065.1:8430-15264 GCA_964562815.1 uncultured Enterobacteriaceae bacterium | reverse complement strand
CGCGAGGTCGACGCCAAGGCGCACGCACAGCTGCTCGACTCGATCAAGGCGCAGCTCTAAGCCGACATGGCCGAACCGACCACGATCGCAAGGCCCTACGCGGAGGCCGTCTTCCGTCTGGCCGATGGCGCCGGCAAGCTCGCCGAGTGGTCGGCGATGCTCTCGGCTCTGGCGCAGGTCTCCGCCGACGAACGAGTTCGCGCGGCGATGGGCGATCCGAACCTGTCGGCGCCGAAAGTGGCTGGCCTCTTCATTTCGATCCTGAGCGGGCGACTCACCGGGGAGTGCGAGAATCTGGTGCGTGTGCTGGCCGACAATCACCGCCTCGGCCTTCTGGCGGAAATCCGCGATCAATACGAGGCCCTGAAGAACGATCGTGAGGGCGTGGTCGAAGCGGAGATCCGGACGGCGTTCGAGCTCGACCCTGGGCAGCTGTCCGATCTCTCGGCGCGGCTCGAGAAGCACACCGGCCGGAAGGTCCGCGTGCACGTCCATGTCGACAAGGAGCTGATCGGCGGCGTGCGCATCCTCATCGGCGACCAGGTCATAGACGCTTCGGCGCGCGCTCAGCTCGCGGCGCTCGAGAGCGCACTCAAGGCTTAAACACCAAGGAATCCTATGCAACTCAATCCGTCCGAAATTTCGGAACTGATCAAGAGCCGCATCCAGAATCTCGATGCCGGTGCCGAGAAGCGCACTCAGGGCACCGTGGTTTCGGTGACCGACGGCATCGTCCGCGTCCACGGCCTGTCCGACGTCATGCAGAGCGAGATGCTCGAATTCCCGAAGAATACTTTCGGCCTCGCCCTGAACCTCGAACGCGACTCCGTCGGTGCGGTGATTCTGGGCGAGTACGAGCACATTTCCGAGGGCGACACGGTCAAGTGCACCGGGCGCATTCTCGATGTGCCGATCGGCCCGGAACTGCTCGGCCGGGTTGTCAACTCGCTCGGCCAGCCGATCGATGGCAAGGGACCGATCGACACGAAAGACCGCGACGTGATCGAAAAGGTGGCGCCGGGCGTCATCTGGAGGAAGTCCGTGTCGCAGCCGGTGCAAACCGGGCTGAAGTCGATCGACGCCATGGTTCCGATTGGACGCGGCCAGCGAGAGCTGATCATCGGCGACCGGCAGACCGGCAAGACGGCGGTCGCGGTCGACACGATCATCAACCAGAAAGGCAAGGACCTGATTTGCGTCTACGTGGCGATCGGCCAGAAGGCCTCGACGATTGCCAACGTGGTGCGCAAGCTCGAAGAACACGGCGCGATGGAATACACCATCGTGCTCGCCGCATCGGCCTCCGAGTCCGCTGCGATGCAGTACATCGCTCCCTATTCGGGCTGCACCATGGGGGAGTATTTCCGCGACCGCGGGCAGGACGCCCTGATCATTTACGATGACCTGACCAAGCAGGCCTGGGCCTACCGGCAGATTTCGCTGCTGCTTCGCCGCCCGCCTGGGCGGGAGGCCTATCCCGGGGACGTATTCTATCTGCACAGCCGGCTGCTCGAGCGCGCCGCGCGCGTCAACGAAGCGTGGGTCGAGCGCTTTACCGGCGGCAAGGTAAAGGGCAAGACCGGCTCGCTCACCGCGCTGCCCGTGATCGAAACCCAGGCCGGCGACGTCACGGCCTTCGTGCCGACCAACGTCATTTCGATTACCGACGGCCAGATCTTCCTCGAAACCGACCTTTTCAACGCCGGCATCCGGCCCGCGATCAACGCCGGTGTTTCGGTATCGCGCGTGGGTGGCGCGGCGCAGACCAAGATCATGAAGCGGCGCGATACCGGTGGCGGCGTGCGACTCGCGCTGGCGCAGTATCGCGAGCTTGCCGCGTTTGCGCAGTTTGCTTCCGACCTGGACGAAGCCACCCGCAAGCAGCTCGAGCGCGGACGCATGGTGACCGAGCTCATGAAGCAGCCGCAATACCTGCCGCTGCAGGTCTGGGAGATGGCGCTTACCCTTTACGCGGTGAACAACGGCTTCTTCGACGACGTCGACGTCAAGAAGGCGCTGGCAGCGGAGAAGTCGATGCGCGATTACGTGCAGGGCAAATACGCCGACCTGGTCGGCCGCATGGAAGACAAGAAGGACCTCTCGGCCGACGATGAAAAAGCCCTCAAGGCGGCGGTGGAGGACTGGAAGAAGAACGGAAGCTTCTGAGCTGAGCCAGCGCCATGCCAGGCACCAAGGAAATCCGCAACAAGATCAAGAGTGTGCAGAACACTCGAAAGATCACCAAGGCGATGGAGATGGTCGCCGCGTCGAAGATGCGCAAGGCGCAGGAGCGCATGCGGGCGACGCGGCCCTACGGCGAGAAGATCCGCAACGTTGCGGCGCACATCAGCCACGCGAATCCCGAGTATCGGCATCCGTTTCTCGTTTCGCGTGATACGGTCAAGCGCGTCGGCTTGATCGTGATCACGACCGACAAGGGACTTTGCGGGGGCCTGAACACCAATGTCCTGCGCATGGTGCTTGGGCAGTACAAGGAGTGGCAGACGCAGGGCGAGGAGGTCGAGGTCTGCTGCTTCGGCAACAAGGGGCTCGGCTTCATGCAGCGTCTCGGCGCCAACATCGTCTCCCAGGTGGTCCAGCTGGGCGACCGGCCTCAGCTCGACATGCTCATCGGCGCGGCGAAAGTGATGCTCGACGGGTACATCGAGGACCGCTTCGACCGTCTGATGCTGGTCTATACGCGCTTCATCAACACCATGAAGCAGGAGCCCGTGATCGAGCAGCTGCTGCCGCTGTCGGGCGAGCGCCTGGGCGCCCCAGAAGGCAGCTGGGACTACCTGTACGAGCCCGAAGCCAAGGTCGTTCTCGATCAGGTGCTCACGCGCTACGTGGAGACCATTATTTTCCAGGCGGTGGCGGAGAACATGGCTTCGGAGCAGTCGGCGCGGATGGTCGCGATGAAGGCAGCCTCGGACAACGCCGGTACGCTGATCGACGAGCTGACGCTCGTGTACAACAAGAACCGCCAGGCCGCGATCACCAAGGAACTTTCGGAAATCGTCGGCGGCGCCGCCGCCGTGTAATGGAATATATGTCTAGGAAAACGTCATGGCACAACTAGAAGGCAGCATTGTCCAGTGCATCGGCGCCGTGGTGGACATCGAGTTCCCACGCGAATCGATGCCCGGCATTTACGAGGCGCTGGTTCTGACGGACACGGGTGAGACCGGGCTGGCCGAGAAGGGGCTCACCTTCGAGGTGGAACAGCAGCTCGGCGACGGCGTGGTGCGCTGCATCGCGATGGGCTCGGGCGACGGCCTGCGCCGCGGCATGAAGGTAAAAAGCACCGGTGAGCCGATCTCAGTGCCGGTAGGCGAGGGCACACTGGGCCGCATCATGGACGTGCTTGGCCGGCCGATTGATGAAGTCGGGCCGATCGAGGCCAAGGTCCGCCGTTCGATCCATCAGCAGGCGCCCAAGTTCGACGAGCTCTCGCCTTCGGTCGAGCTTCTGGAAACCGGCATCAAGGTGATTGACTTGATCTGCCCGTTCGCCAAGGGCGGCAAGATCGGCCTGTTCGGCGGCGCGGGAGTCGGCAAGACGGTCAACATGCTCGAGCTAATCAACAACATCGCGACTCAGCACTCGGGCCTGTCGGTGTTCGCCGGCGTGGGGGAGCGCACGCGGGAGGGCAACGACTTCTACCACGAGATGGCCGAAGCGGGCGTCATCAAGCTGGACCAGCTCTCCGAATCCAAGGTGGCGATGGTGTTCGGACAGATGAACGAGCCGCCGGGCAACCGCCTGCGCGTGGCGTTGACCGGACTGACGATGGCCGAGAGCTTCCGCGACGAAGGCCGCGACATCCTGTTTTTCGTCGACAACATCTACCGCTTCACGCTCGCGGGGACGGAGGTCTCGGCGCTTCTCGGACGTATGCCTTCGGCGGTGGGTTACCAGCCGACGCTGGCCGAGGAGATGGGGCGCCTGCAGGAGCGCATCACGTCGACCAAGACCGGCTCCATCACCTCGATCCAGGCCGTGTACGTGCCTGCGGACGACCTGACCGACCCCTCGCCGGCCACGACCTTCGGCCACCTCGATGCGACGGTGGTGCTGTCGCGCGACATCGCTTCCCTGGGTATCTACCCGGCGGTGGATCCGCTCGACTCGACCTCGCGCCAGGTCGATCCGAACACCATCGGCGAGGAGCACTACAACACCACCCGCGCCGTGCAGGCGACCCTGCAGCGCTACAAGGAACTGCGGGACATCATCGCCATTCTCGGCATGGACGAGCTCTCCCCGGAAGACAAGCTGGCCGTGGCTCGCGCGCGCAAGATCCAGCGTTTTCTGTCGCAGCCGTTCACGGTGGCGCAGAACTTTACCGGCGTGCCGGGCAAGTACGTGACCCTGAAGGACACGATCAAGGGATTCAACATGATCGTCAACGGCGAGTGCGACAGCCTGCCGGAGCAGGCTTTCTACATGGTCGGGCCGATCGAAGAAGCATTCGAGAAGGCGAAGACCCTTCAGTAGGCGGGCTCATGGCCAACACCATCCACGTGGACGTGGTCAGCGCCGAGGAGTCGATCTTCTCCGGCGAGGCGGAATTCGTCGTCTTGCCGGGCGAGGTCGGCGAGCTCGGCATTTATCCGCAGCACACGCCGCTGATCACGCGCATCCGACCGGGGGCTGTGCGCATCACCCCGGCTGACGGCGGCGAGGAACACCTGATCTTCGTGGCGGGAGGCATCCTGGAGGTGCAGCCCAAGGTGATCACCGTGCTCGCTGATACTGCGATCCGGGGCGCCGACCTCGACGAAGCGAAGGCCAACGAGGCTCTGCAGAAGGCCGAGGAGGCGCGGCGCAGTGCGCGCGACAGGCAGGAAATCGCCGCGGTCGAGAGTGAGGTCGCCATGCTGGCTGCTCAACTTGCCGCGATCCGCAGGCTGAGGAAGAAGTAACTCGATACCGGCGCGCCACACGTCCCAGCGATGAGAGTCCGGACGCTGGTCTTGCTGCCGTTACTGGCCCTCGGCGCCTGCGCCGCCATGAAAACGGAGCCGGCTCCACCAAATCGCGACGCCCTCGCCGCGCGTTCGCGCGAATTGGCGGCGGAGAAGGCAAAGGCCCGGGAAGCAGCGTCGCACGCAGCCGCGATGGAACGCCGAGCGGCGCGGCTGGAGTTGGAGCTCTGGGAGCGGGACGCCATGGTGGAAGATCTGGATTCCCGCCTGGAAGCCGCACGACGGGACGTCGTGCGCGCGATGGCCAAGCTGCGGACGCTGGCGACGCGCGCCGAAGCGGCTTCCGCAATGGCGGAGGCCGATGTCGCCCTCCAGACGCTCAGCCACACAAGCCGCGATGCGCAGGAGACGAGGCAGGTGCGCGAACTCATGCGGCAAAGCACCGCGGAGTTCGCCAAGCGGAACTATGGCGGCGCGCTCTATCTGGCCAACCAGGCCAAGAACCTGCTTGCGCGCGCCCCCCGAGTTGGCGGCGAGAACCAGAACGGCAAGCGGCCCGGCGAAAGCGTGTTTCTGGTGCCCGTGCCGCTGCAGGCAACCGGCTCGGCGCAGGCCCGGGAGGGGCCCGGCGCGGGCTACGGCGTGTCGTTCAAAGTCAAAGCCGGCGAGCCCCTTACAGGGCGCGCCTACCTGGGCGACTGGGTGCGCGTGAGCAACGGCCCGGGGCGCGAAGGATGGATCGCCCTGTCCCACCTCGCGCGGCGCGCGGCACCGGCGCACTAGACCGGCGGCTTCTTTCCCTTTCTGCCTTTCCCCGCGCACACGACCCGGTCGCGTCCGGCTCGCTTGGCTCGGTAAAGGGCTTCGTCGGCACGCCCGATCACCGCGTCGCTGGTGTCGCCGTGGGCAGGATACTCCGCCACCCCGATGGACGCCGTGACGTGGCCCGCGGCGAAGGACTCGGAGCGTACGCGTTCGCAAATCCGCTGCGCGACCGCGACCGCCTCGCTCTCGCCCGTAGCCGAGAGCATCACCAGAAACTCCTCTCCCCCATAGCGGGCCGCGCAGTCGTAGGCGCGAATGGTCTCGCCAAGCACGTTGCCGAAGCGCACGAGCACCTCGTCTCCCGCCTGATGGCCGTGCTCGTCGTTGAATTTCTTGAAGTGGTCGACATCGACCATCAGGACCGAAAAGTGACCTCCGCCGCGCTTGGCCCGCGCCAGCTCCGTCCGGAGCGCGTCCATCATGTGCCGGCGATTGCTCAGCCCGGTCAGGCTGTCGGTGTTGGAGAGCCGCTCGAGCTGGTCTCGGTGGTCGCGCAGGCTTCCGACCATGGTGTTGAATACCGACGTCAGATAGCCTACCTCCCCGCTCCCGCCCGACGGCAGATCAACCGAAAGATCTCCTGCCGACACCTTGCTCGCCGCGGCGGTGAGGCGGTCTAGGGGCCGTACGATCAGCACGGCCATTCGGTATGCAATGAACCCGACGACTACGAGAAGGCCGCCTACGACCGCCAGCGTCGTGTTCCTGAGCCGGGCCACTTGGCCGTAGGCTTGCGAATCGGGCATCTCGGCAACCGCGATCCACGACGTGCGCGACAGGCTGTGGCCGCTGCCGACGGATTCCTTGCCCCCGATTCCACGGTACGTCAGGATCGCGCCCTGCCTTGCGATCAGCCGCTCGGCATTCCGCGAATCGAGCGCCAGTCGCTCCGCGCGGGCCGGGTGCGCGTCCGAATCGGCGATGAGCTGTCCTTGCGCCGTGGTGAGGTACACCTCCCCCGATGCCTGCGAGCGGAGGGTTTTGAGCACTTTGCTCAGGCCGGTGAAATTCGTCCGCGCGAGCAACGCGGCGAGCGGCCGCCCGCCGGCCCGCTCGACCGGCACCCCGATGACAACCA
>CAZLUX010000065.1:6442-8330 GCA_964562815.1 uncultured Enterobacteriaceae bacterium | reverse complement strand
GCCGTCACCAGCTCCTGAGTCACCTTGTCCGTCAATGCGCGGCGGTTCTGAACATAGGAGATCACCGCCGTGACCAGCGCGGGGATCAGCGCCGCCAGAACCGCGAAGCCGAGAATCTGGCCGCGGATGCTGGTCAGCCGCAGACGCGATATCGCCTGCCTGAACACGTCACGGAAACTCCGTACCAAGGCTGCAAATCAAATGTATCAGCATCCTGGGGCCGTGATAGCCGCCGTGACAAATCCTTGCGGCCGCTGCCGGCGCAGGCGTCTCGCCCCTTCCCGTTTGATCTGTGTCAAATGCCTCACCGTACCCGGGGGCAGCATCCTCGGTACGAGGAGGCAGAGACTCCAATGAGCCGTGGTCCACATATCAGCGCGGACAGCGCGCACCTTCCCAGGGGGCTCGATCTGCTGCGCGACCCCCTGCTCAACAAGGGCACCGCATTCACCGATTCCGAGCGCGATGCGCTGGGCTTGCGAGGCTTGCTGCCGCCCGCCGTCATCACGCCAGAGCAACAGATGGCAAGGGTGCTCGATAGTCTGCGCGGTCAGCCGACCGATCTCGACAAGTTCATCAATCTCAACGCGCTGCACGACCGAAACGAGACCTTGTTCTTCCGGGTGGTCGTCGAACACCCGGACGAGATCATGCCGCTCATCTATACCCCCACGGTCGGGCTTGCGTGCCAGCGCTTCGCGCACATCTTCCAGCGTCCGCGGGGGATATGGGTTTCGGCGCAGGATCGCGGCCGGGTCGCGTCCCTGCTGCGCAATTGGCGCACGCGCGACGTGAAGATCATCGTGGTCACCGACGGCGAACGCATCCTGGGGCTCGGCGATCTGGGTGCCAACGGCATGGGCATCCCGGTCGGCAAGCTCTCGCTGTACACCGCGTGCGCGGGAATTCATCCTGCCACCACGCTTCCGGTGGTGCTCGACGTCGGCACCAACAACGCCGCTCTCCTGCAGGATCCCCTCTATATCGGGCTCAAGCGGCCTCGACTGCGCGGCACCGAGTATGACGCGCTCGTCGAGGAGTTCATGACGGCGGCCCACGAAATCTTTCCAGGCGCGGTCATCCAGTTCGAGGACTTCGCGAACCTCAACGCTTTTCGCCTGCTGAACAAGTATCGCGACCGCGTGTGCTGCTTCAACGACGACATTCAGGGAACGGCGAGCGTCGCGCTGGCAGGGCTTTACTCGGCGTTGCGCGTGACCGGCACGAAGCTCGAAGCGCAGCGCCTGCTGTTCCTCGGCGCGGGCGAGGCGGCGACCGGCATCTGCGACCTCGTCGTTGCGGCGATGATCGGCGAGGGGTTGAGCGAAGCCGAAGCGCGTAAGCGCTGCTGGCTGGTCGATTCGAGGGGATTGGTGGTCAAGTCGCGCGCAGACCTGGGCGAGCACAAGCGGGCCTACGCGCACGAGCACCCGGATGCGCCGGACTTCCTGTCCGCGCTGAAGGCGATCAAGCCCACCGCAATCATAGGCGTCGCCGCGGTCGGCAAGACGTTCACGCGCGAGGTACTCGAGGAAATGGCGCGGTTGAACGAGCGGCCGATCGTCTTCGCGCTGTCCAACCCGACCTCTCAGGCCGAATGCACCGCACAGGAAGCCTACCTCTGGACCGCCGGGCGGGCATTGTTCGCCTGCGGCAGCCCGTTCGACCCGGTGACCGTCGAGGGTCGAACCCATGTCCCGCGCCAGGGCAACAATTCCTACATCTTTCCGGGCGTCGGCTTGGGACTTATCGCCTGCGCCGCGCGCCGCGCGACCGACGAGATGTTCCTCGCCGCGGCGCGCGAGCTGGCCGACCTCGTGACGCCAGGCGATCTGGAACAGGGCAGCCTGTATCCGCCGCTGGCGCGAGTTCGCGACATCTCGGCGCG
>CAZLUX010000065.1:0-6342 GCA_964562815.1 uncultured Enterobacteriaceae bacterium | reverse complement strand
TCCGGCCTTCGTGAATTCCATTCAACGAAGGGTATGCCATGACGCGCCCCGCGGGCGGCGAACTATCCGATTGGTCGCTTGAGTCCGAGACTGCCGAACGCCTGCGTGCGCTCGTGCGCCGGCGCAAGCTGGGGCGGGTGTGGCCGAGCGAACACTCGCCGAGCCGCCTGGTCCTGCTGGCGGTTCTGGTCGGCATCGTCGGCGGGCTCGGTGCGGTTCTGTTCCGCGACCTCATCGGCCTCGTTCACAACGTATCGTTTCTTGGCACCTGGTCGTTCAGCTACGACGCCAACCTCCACACGGCCGCGTCGCCCCTGGGGGCGTGGATCATCCTGGTGCCCGTGGTGGGCGCGCTGGTCGTCGCGTTCATCGTCAAGAACTTCGCCCCCGAGGCCAAGGGTCACGGGGTGCCGGAAGTCATCGACGCGATCTACTACAGCGGCGGCATCATCCGGCCGGTCGTGACGTTGATCAAGGCGCTTGCCTCCGGGATCTCGATCGGCACCGGTGGCTCGGTGGGCCGCGAGGGGCCGATCATCCAGATCGCCGCCGCCTTCGGTTCGACCCTCGCGCGCATGACGCGGATACCCGAGTGGCAGCGGATCACGCTGGTGGCCTGTGGCGGCGCGGCGGGCATCGCCGCGACGTTCAACACGCCGATCGGCGGATTGCTGTTCGCGATCGAAATCATCCTGCCCGAGATCAGCGCGCGCACGGTGATTCCGGTGGCGCTCTCCGCGGGCGCTTCGACCATCGTCGGTCGCGCGTTCTTTGGAGACTATCCCGCCTTCGACATCCCTGCCCTGACGCTGCCGGAGTCCTACCACCTGTCGCTCGGGCCGATCGCCGCTTACGTGGCGCTTGGCGCCCTCTTCGGCGTCATGTCCTTCGGCTTCATCCGGTCCATCTACGCGTTCGAGGACAGGTTCGACAAATTGCCCGGCGGCTATTACGCCCAGCACGCGCTCGGGATGGCGATGGTCGGAGTGACGTTCTACCTGTGCCAGCGCTACCTTGGGCATTACTACGTGGCGGGCATCGGCTACGCCACGGTTCAGGACACGCTCACCCACGCGCTCACCGCCGCCGAGATCCTGCTGCTGTTGTGCCTTCTCAAGCTCCTGGTGACGTCGCTCACGCTCGGTTCGGGCGGCTCGGGCGGCATTTTCTCGCCGTCGCTCTTCATGGGCGCAACCTTCGGCGCCGCGTTCGCGTTGCTGGTCAACCGGTACGTGCCGGGGCTTCACCTCGACGTGCCGGGCACCGCGGTGATCGGCATGGCGTCGGTCGTGGGCGCGGCGACCGGGGCGGTGGTCACCGCGATCGTCATGGTTTTCGAGATGACGCGGGATTACAACGTGATCGTACCGCTGATGCTCACCGTCTCGGTCGCCTACGGAGCCAGGCGGCTCCTCATGACCGACAGCATCTACACCATGAAGCTGACGCGGCGCGGCCACCTCATTCCCGACGCGTTCCACACCAACCTGTACATGCTGCGCTCCGTGGCCGATTTCATTCGCACGCCAATGCAGCTCTGCGACGCCGACCTGCCGGTGGAAACCCTGTTCGAGGGCCTGCAGCGGCAGACCTTCGTGCCGCACGTCCTGGTTACGCACGACGGGAAAGTCGTCGGCGTGGTCTCGTCGCGCCGAATCGTTCACATGCTCAGGCGCGGCAATCGCTCGGGCACGGTCGGCGAGCACGCGCGGCCCAAGTATGCGGTCGTGAATTCGCAGGATTTGATCTTCGACGTGCTGGCGCGACTGCGCGAGAGCGGGGGCGACATCGCCCTGCTTACGCGAACCGGCAAGCTGGAGGGCGTCGACGATGTCACCGGCGTCGTGACCTGGAACGACATTCTCCTGCACGGGAACATCCCGCTGCCGCTGCGCCGCCGCCGCCGCCCCGAGACGCAGCGAAGCGGCTAGGGTCGATTCGGGACACCGCGCGTTTGACCTGGGTCAAGCGCGTTGCCCCGCATGTCGCAGAATGTCGATCGTGGACAATGGCGAACGCATCGCGGCACTCACCTACGCCGTGCGCGCGCACGTCGTGCTGAAGTACCTCGGCCAGCTCGCGCTGGTGCAGGCGGGGCTGACGTGCGCCCCCCTCCTCGCGTCCCTCTATTTCGGCGAGTCCCGCCTGGCCTGGGGCTACCTCGCGGCGGGCGCGCTGCTCGCCGCAGTGGGCATGCCGCTTTCGCGCCTGCCGCGACCCGGCCGCGTGCTGACCAACGAGGCACTGGTGATCACGGCGCTTGCCTTCATCACGGCGCCTCTCGTCATGACCATCCCGTTCACCGACGCAGGACTGTCGCTCGGCGATGCGTTCTTCGAGGCGGTATCGGCCATCACGACGACCGGCTTGTCGACGCTGGCTTCCGTGCGGCACCTGCCGCGCAGCCTGTTGTTCGCGCGCGCATGGATGCAGTGGTATGGCGGATTGGGGTTCGTCGTGCTGTCGCTCGCTCTTCTCGCGGGCCAAGGCGGGATTACGCGGCGCCTCATCGATCCGGAAACCGCGGGCCAGGAGCTCGCGAGCACGGTGCACGCGCACGCGCGGCGCATGCTCGTCGTGTATCTGGCGCTGACCGCGGTCGGAATCGTCGCGATATGGCTCGCGGGAGCGCCCACGGCCGCAGGCGTCGAGCACGTCCTGTCCGCGGTCTCCACCGGGGGCTTCTCAACTTTCGACACCAGTCTGGCGGGGTTCGCCTCCGGCAGCACAGCGGTGGTCATCACCGCGCTGTCGATATGCGGCGCGGTCGGGCTGCCGCTGTACTACCGGACGTGGCGCGGGGGGGCCGGCGCGCTCTGGCGAAATTCGGAATTGCGCGCCCTCGCGTTCGCACTGGCACTTGCCGTTGCGGTATTGACGGTGCTCATGATCTTCAACGACGGCCTGTCCTGGCCTCAGGCATTGCGCAGGGCCGCAGTTCTCGGAGTCTCGGCGCAGACCACCACCGGCTTCAGCGAATCGCCGCTGGCTACATTGGGAGACGCGACCTTGCTCGCCATGATCGTTGCCATGGTGATCGGCGGCTGCGTGGGATCGACGGCCGGAGGAGTCAAGCTGCTGCGGGTGCTGATCCTCTTCAAGGTCGCGCGGGTCGCGTTGCGGCGCACCGGCGCTACGAGCCACGCGGTCATGGAGCCGATGCTGGACGGCAAGCGAATCGAGGATGCCGATCTGGTGCGCGCGCTGCTTCTGATCGCGCTTTATGGCGGAGTCGTGCTCCTGTCGTGGTTCGCCTTCCTGGCGTACGGCCATGCCCCGATGGAGTCTCTGTTCGAAGTGGTCTCGGCGACTTCCACGGTCGGCCTGTCCACCGGCCTGAGCGGCCCGCAGCTCGAACCGCTGCTCAAGGTCGTGCTCGAACTTGATATGCTGCTCGGAAGGATGGAGGTGGTAGCCGTGCTGGTGCTGCTGTATCCGGGAACCTGGATCGGGAAGAGGGATCAATCGTTATGAGAGCGGTGTTCATCGGCGCGGGGTCGCTTGCGGTGGTGACGGCGAAACTGATTCGCGAGCGTGGCGAGGAAGTCGTGATCATCGAGCAGGACAAGGAGCGTATCGATGCGCTCTCGGAGGAAGTCGATTGCGGCTTCCTGCACGGCGACGGCAGCAAGCCGGCGATGCTCAGGGAAGCCGACCCCGAGCACACGGACGTGCTCTTCGCGCTGACCGGCAACGACCAGGCGAACATCCTCGCCAGCCTGGTCGGGCGCTCGCTCGGCTTCAAGCGCGTGGTGACGAAGATCGAAGACTACGAGTTCGAGCACATCTGCAAGGAGCTCGGTCTCGAGGACGTCATCGTGCCCTCGCGCACGGTGGGGCGCTATCTCGCCGAGCGGTTCGCGCCCGCAAAGGAATGATGGCCCGCGTTGTGGCAGGCGCGGTGGGCGTGGTGCAAAATACGCTCTCTTCACGAGCGGCGGCACAACGGGGAAAGACGACATGAGCTACGAGTTCGACCAATTCATCGCGGACACGCGCGCGACTCTGCGGCGGGGAAGCGGACCCGCGGAGCTGGAACAGGTTCGCCAGGGCCTGGCGAAGCTGCTCGCGAACGGGGCGTTCGTCGAGCGCACCTGCGGCCCGGATGCCAGGGGCGGGCTGCATCGCCTTCACGTCGACGACGAGCTCGGATTCGAGGTGCTCGCGCATGTCAACGACAAGGCGCGCAAGTCGCCGCCGCACGATCACGGTGAATCGTGGGCGATTTACGGCCAGGCGACCGGCTACACCGATATGACCGAGTACCGGCGCGTGGACGACGGCAGCGATCCCGAGCAGGCCAAGCTGGAGATGTCGCGGCGATACCGGCTTGAACCCGGCGAAGTCGGGGTGTTTGCCGGCACCGCGATTCACGCGATCGACTATCCGGACAAGTCCCGCTTCATCCGCGTAACGGGCACCAACCTCGACGCGATCGAGCGCATCGCCTACGACGAACAGTTCGGCCGTATCAAGCGAATGGGCGCGCAGCAGGCGACCTGATGAGCGACGCTTTCGGCATTCTTTCGTACGGCGCCTACCTCCCGCGGCGCCGCCTGCAGCGCCAGATCGTCGCTGCTGCGAACGGATGGTTCAACCCGGGACTGCGCGGGCTGGCCAAGGGCGAGCGCGCCATGGCCAACTGGGACGAGGACGCGGTGACGATGGCGGTCGAGGCGGCACGGGACTGCCTGAGCGGCGTTCGTCCTGCCGCGATCGGGCAATTGATGCTTGCCTCGACGACCCACCCCTACGACGATCGCCAGAACGCCGGGATTGTCGCGACCGCGCTCCATCTGGGCTCGGCGTTGCGCGTGCTCGACGTCACCGGCAGCCTGCGCGCCGGCACCTCCGCCCTGACGACGGCGCTCTCGCTGGGCAGCACCGCGTTGGTAGCCGCGGGCGAGCACCGTCTGGCCAAAGCCGCGAGCCCGCAGGAGATGCACTACGGCGACGGCGCCGCGGCGCTGCTCGTCGGGCGCGGCGAGCCGATCGCGCGCCTCGTTGCGGCCCACAGCGAGACCGTCGATTTCGTGCACCAGTATCGCGGCCACGACCGCGCGCACGACTATGCCTGGGAAGAGCGCTGGATCCGCGACGAGGGCTACATGAAGATCGTGCCCGCCGCGCTTGCCGCGCTGTTCAAGGCTTCGGGCGCCGCGGCGTCGTCGGTGACGCACTTCTGCATGCCGTGCACGCTGCCGCGGGTGGCAGCCGGGCTCGCGAAGCGCATCGGCCTGCCGGAGGCCGCCGTGCGCGACAATCTTGCAGCGGTGTGCGGCGACACCGGTGTCGCGCACCCGCTGCTCATGCTGGCGCACGCGCTGGAGCAGGCCAAGTCTGGCGACCGCATTCTAGTGGCGGCGTTTGGCCAGGGCTGCGATGCGCTGCTCTTCGAGGTCACCGACGCGATCGGCAGGCTGCCGCCGCGGACGGGCGTGAAGGGAGCGCTCGCGCGCCGTAAAGAGGAGACGAACTACGAGCGCTTTCTCGCCTTCAACGATCACATCACGCTCGAGCGGGGCATGCGCGCGGAAGGCGCTCTCGGAACCCCGTTGTCCACGCTCTATCGCAACCGCGACATGATCACCGGGCTGGTTGGCGGGCGCTGCCGCAACTGCGGCACGCTGCAGTTCCCGCGCGGGCGCTACTGCGTAAACCCGAAATGCAACGCCCTCGACTCTCAGGACGACCATCCGTTCTCGGACGTGGGGGCGAAGGTGATGTCGTACACGGCCGACGTGCTGACCTACAGTGCCGACCCGCCCGCCTACTACGGCATGATCCAGTTCGACGGCGGGGGGCGCATGATGGCCGACTTCGCGGACGTCGACGATGGCAAAGTCGAAGTCGGCATGCCGATGCGCATGATGTTCCGCATCAAGGAAAACGACACGGCACGAGGCTTCGTGCGCTATTTCTGGAAGGCTGCGCCGGCGTCCAACTGACAGGAGGTCCGATATGGCAAGCGGAATCCGCGACAAGGTAGCGATCCTGGGAATGGGCTGCTCGAAATTCGGCGAGCGCTGGGACCGCAACGCCGAAGACCTGATGGTGGAGGCCTTCGAGGAGGGGCTCAAGGACGCCGGCATCGAGCGCGAGCAGATCGAAGCGGCGTGGTTCGGCACCGCGATCGAGGAGCAGCACGTGGGCAAATCGGGGATCCCGCTCGCGATGACGCTGCGGCTGCCCTATATCCCGGTTACCCGCGTCGAAAACTACTGCGCCACCGGCACCGAAGCCTTCCGCGGCGCGGTTTACGCGGTCGCCTCGGGCGCGGTCGATATCGCGCTCGCGCTCGGCGTCGAGAAGCTCAAGGACACCGGCTACGGCGGCCTGCCG
>CAZLUX010000064.1:12204-15581 GCA_964562815.1 uncultured Enterobacteriaceae bacterium | reverse complement strand
CGCGCGCCAGTCGGCGAGGCAGTCGAACTGGGCCTCGACCACGCCCTGTTTGCCCCACAGGGCGAGCACCGGCATGGCGAGCTTCTTCTTCAGGTCCTTCCTGTCGTGGACGAGGTCGATGCCCGCGGCGGCGCGGTAGTCCTCGCAGGTGGCGTGGATCGTGCGCGGGTCGCGAAAGCAGCGCGCGTACTCGCGCAGCGCCGCCTTGGAGAAGGGCTTGAGGCCGGCGAGGCCGCGGCCGATGCGCCCGAGCACGTAGTCCGGCCCCACCGCGCGCAGCATCTTCTCCGGCAGCGGGGAGGGCTGGATGAGGAAAAACCAGTGGTAGTAGGCGCGGGCGAAGGCCATGTCGGTCTTCCGGTACATCGTGAGCGTGGGCGAGATGTCCATCACGGTGAGCGTGCGCACGCGCCTGCCGTGATCGCGCGCGAGGCGGTGCGCGACGCGCGCGCCGCGGTCGTGGCCGACCAGGTGGAAGCTCGCGTGGCCGAGCCTGGCCATGACCTCGACCATGTCCTGCGCCATCGCGCGCTTGGAGTAGTTCGAGTGGTCGGCCAGGCCCTTGGGCTTGGACGAGTCGCCGTAGCCGCGCAGGTCGGGACAGACCACCGTGAAGTCGCGCGCGAGCGCCGGCGCGACCTTGTGCCACATCGCGTGGGTCTCGGGGTAGCCGTGCAGCATGAGCACCGGCGGGCCTTCGCCGCCGGTCACCAGGTTGATGGTCGCCCCGCGGGTGCGGATCTTCTTGTGCTTGAAACCCGGGAAAAGAGACATTCAGGACCTCGCTACGATGGTGACCCCGACGATGATGATTGCAATGCCCGCGAGCCGCTGCGGGGTGACCGGCTCGCCGAGCAGCCACCAGGCGAGCACCGCGTTCAGCACGAAGCCGACCGAGAGCATCGGATAGGCGACGCTCACCTCGACGCGCGAGAGCGCCATCAGCCACACCACCAGGCTCACCGCGTAGCAGGCCATGCCGCCCAGGATGTAGGGGTTGACGATGAACTTGAGGCCGATCTCGAGCGCGTGCGAGAGCGCGAACTCGAACCGGCCGATCGAGTTGGCGCCCGCCTTGAGCAGGAGCTGGGCGAAGGTGTTGAGCAGCACGCCGGCTGCGATCAGGCCGAAGCTCACCGCGGTCATTTTCTTCCTTTCATTCGAACAGCAGCGCCGCGGCGACGCGGCGGTCCTCGGAGACGAGGATATTGTAGGTGCGGCAGGCCGCGTTGACGTCCATCACCTCGAGGCCGATGCGCGCGCCGGTGAGCGGCTGCGTCAGGCGCGGGTGCGGAAAACGCAGCCGCGGCCCGGTGCCGAGGAGGACGATCTCGGGCTCGAGCGCGGCCAGCCCCGCGAAGTGCGCTTCGACGAGCGCCTCGAAGCTCGCCGCCTCCCACGCGATCACCCGCTCGGGGACGACGATCAGGCTGCGGCTGTGGCGCTCGCCGTTGATCAGCACGTAGCCCTCGCCGTAGCCGGTGACGAGGTTGACGCCGGCGCGCGCTTCGCGCTCGAACTTCACGCGATGCCTCCCTGCAGCGCGAGCGTGCCCGAGCGCCCGGGGATCGAGCCCTCGAGCACGCGGCAGCGCGGCAGCGCCGCGCGATCGAGCGCGGCGTAGAGCCGGCGCATCGAGGCGAGCTCGTAGCCGAGCGCGCGCCAGCCCTCGAGCAGGCGCTCGAACTGGGGCGCGAGGCGCCCGCCCTCGAGCTCGGCGTGCAGCGTATAGACGTGTCCCTGCGGCGGCGCCTCGCGCGAGAGCTCGAGCACCCGCGCGGCGGCGTCGTCGGCGTTCGCACCGTCGACGCCGATCAGCTCGTCGAGCGTCGGCAGCGTGGTCGGCAGCTGCGGCACGCCTTGCGCGCCGCCCTCGAGCACGGGCACGAAGGGGCCGCGGCCGCGGGTGTCGGAGGCGTACTCGGCGCCGAGCTCGCGCTCGGCGGCGAAGGCGTGCGCGTTCATCTGCCAGCCGGCCGCGCCGTGCACGCGTGCGGCTTCTCCGAACACCTCGGCGTAGCGCTCGAAGGCGCGCCGCATCTCGCGCCGCGTCCACGCGCTGCCCGCGCGCGCCACGCCGTCCTGCCACTTGACGTGGTCCCAGCAGTGGATGCCGGTCTCGAAGCCGGCGGCGCGCGCGCTCCTCAGCTCGGCGGCGCAGCGCGCGCCGATGTCGGGCCCGGGCAGCAGCGTGCCGTAGAGCAGCGTCTTCAGGCCGTAGTGCTCGAGCACCGAGGTGCGCGCGACCTTGCCGACGAAGCCGTGCCGGAACACGCGCCTGACCGCCCAGCCGGTGTGGTCGGGGCCGAGCGAGAAGAGGAAGGTCGCACCCGCGCGCTTGGCCTCGAGGATCCGGATCAGCCGCGGCACGCCCTCGCGCGTGCCGCGGTAGGTGTCGACGTCGACCTTGAGCGCCAGCCTCATTCGACCAGGCTGCGCGCCTCCGCGACGTGGCCGCGGTAGGCCTCGAAGATGTAGTGCAGCGCGTCGCGCATCCCCACCCGCGGGCGCCACCTGAGCTCGCGCTGGGTGTTGGCGATCGCGGGCACCCGGTTCTGCACGTCCTGGTAGCCCTTGCCGTAGTAGGCAGCGGCGCTGGTCTTGACGATCTTCACCTTGCGCGCGCTGTCCTTGTACTCGGGATACTTGAGCGCCATCGACTTCATCATGGTCGCGAGCTGCGCGATGGAGTAGTTGTTGCGCGGGTTGCCGATGTTGTAGATCTTGCCGCTCGCGACGCCGCGCGAGTTGGCGATGATCTTCATCAGGGCGTCGATGCCGTCGTCGACGTAGGTGAAGGCGCGCTTTTGCCTGCCGCCGTCGACCAGCTGGATCGGCTCGCCGCGCACGATGTGGCCGAGGAACTGGGTGATCACGCGCGAGCTGCCTTCCTTGGCCGCGCTGAGCGAGTCGAGCCCGGCGCCGATCCAGTTGAACGGCCGGAACAGGGTGAAATCGAAGCCCTGCTGCGCGCCGTAGGCCCAGATCACGCGGTCCATCAGCTGCTTCGAGCAGGAGTAGATCCAGCGCTGCTTGTGGATCGGCCCCAGCACCAGCTCGCTCGTCTCGGGGTCGAACTCGCGGTCGCGGCTCATGCCGTAGACCTCCGAGGTCGAGGGAAAGATCAGGCGCTTGCCGTGCTTGACGCAGGAGCGCACGATCGGCAGGTTGGCCTCGAAGTCGAGCTCGAACACGCGCAGCGGCTCGCGCACGTAGGTGGCCGGGGTGGCGATCGCCACCAACGGGATCACGGTGTCGCACTTGCGGATGTGGTACTCGATCCACTCCTTGTTGATCGTGATGTCGCCCTCGAAGAAGTGAAAGCGCGGGTTCGCCATCAGGTCCGCGACGCGGTCGCTCTGCATGTCCATGCCGTA
>CAZLUX010000064.1:0-12104 GCA_964562815.1 uncultured Enterobacteriaceae bacterium | reverse complement strand
TCGGCGGCGCCGGCGGGACGGCCGTCGATCTCGAGCTCGAGCAGCCGCAGCCGCCCGCCCGAGACGCAGTCCGCGTAGCAGCGCGCCCCCTCGCAGTATAGGGCCGGCACGGCGGAAGCGCCCGCGCGAGCGGGCTCGACCAGCGTGCGCAGGATCCTCACCGGCACGCCGCCGATGCCGGCGAAGGCTCCGGGATAGGGCGGGGCGACCCCGCGCACGAGATCGTGGATCTCGCGCGCGCTCTTCGACCAGTCGATGCGGCCGTCCTCCGGTTTCCTGCCGCCGAAGTAGCTGCCGGCGGCGAGGTCCTGCGGCTCGCCCGGCGCGCGCCCGGCGACGAGCGCCGGCAGCGCGGCTTCGAGCACCAGCTCGGCCGCGAGGGTGACCTTGTCGAACACCTCGCGCGCGCTGTCGTCGGGCAGGATCGGCACGCGCTGTCTCCCGACCACCGCGCCGGCGTCGGGCTTCCCGGTCATGTAGTGCAGGCTCGCGCCGGTCTCGGTCTCGCCCTTGATCACGGCCCAGTTGACCGGCGCGCGGCCGCGGTACTTGGGCAGGAGCGAGCCGTGCAGGTTGAGCGCGCCGCGCTTCGGCGCGGCGAGCAGGCGCGGCCCGAGCATCCTGCGGTAGTAGAAGGAGAAGAGGAAATCCGGCGCGAGCGCCTCGACGCGGGCGGCGAAGCCCGCCTCGTTCGGATCGTCGGGAAACGCGGTCTCGAGGTCGCGCTCGGCGGCGAATCCGGCCACGCTCGAGAACCAGACGTTCTCCGCGGGCGAGTCGCGGTGCGTCACCACCAGCGGCACCTCGATATCGTGCGCGAGCAGGGTCGCGAGGCAGCGCACCCCGACGTTGTGGTAGGCGAAGACGACCGCGCGCGTCATTCCTCGCGCTGCAGGACGGCGCTCACGACGTAGCGCGGGCGCTGGCGCACCTCCTCGTAGATGCGGCCGATGTACTCGCCCAGCAGGCCGACGCCGAAGAGCTGCAGGCCGATCAGGAAGTAGGCCAGGATGTCGCGGTCCCACAGCGCATGGATGGCGTCGTGCAGGTTGTCCGCGAGCAGCATGCGCTCGATCATCACCACGATGTACAGCAGCACCGAGCCCGCCGCGATCAGCATGCCGATCACCGAGAACAGCCGCAGTGGCGCGATCGAGAAGCCGGTCATGAGGTCGAAATTGAGCGCGATCAGCGAGAACAGCGAGTACTTCGAGGTGCCGGCGGCGCGCTCCTCGTGCGCCACCTCGATTTCCTCCGGCCGGCGCGCGAAGGTGTAGGCGAGCGCCGGGATGAAGGTGTTGGTCTCGCGGCAGCTGTTGATCGCGTCGATCACCTCGCGGCTGTAGGCGCGCAGCATGCAGCCCTGGTCGGTCATGCGGATCTTGGTGGTGCGCTCGCGCACCCGGTTCATCAGGCGCGAGGGGAAGCGCCGCAGCCAGCTGTCCTGGCGCTGCCGCCGCACGCCGCCGACGTAGTCGGCGCCCTCGTCCATCTTCGCCAGCAGCTTGCCGATCTCCTCGGGCGGGTTCTGCAGGTCGGCGTCGAGCGTGACGACGCGCGCGCCGCGGCTCTGCGCGAAGCCGGCGAGGATCGCCGGGTGCTGGCCGAAGTTGCCCGCCAGCAGCACCACGCGGGTGACCTCGGGGCGCTTCTCGAACTGCTCGCGCAGCAGCGCCGGCGAGCGGTCGCGGCTGCCGTCGTCGACGAAGATCAGCTCGTAGCACAGGCCGAGCGCGTCGAGCGCCGGATACAGGCGCGCGAACAGCGCCGCGAGCCCTTCCTGCTCGTTGTACACGGGGATCACGACTGAGAGATCGGGCGCCTGCATCGGGATGGGGCCGCGCTTCTAGCGGCGGTGTGCGGCAAGGATATCACCGAGCGCGGCGCAGACCCGGTCGACGTCGGCGTCGCGCATGGCGGGGAAGAGCGGCAGCGTGGCGATGCTCGCGCCGACGCGCTCGGCGTGCGGAAAGTCGCCCGCCTTCCAGCCCTGGGCGCGGTAGAGCGCGAACAGGTGAATCGCCGGGTAGTGCACGCCGACGCCGATGCCGCGCGCGTGCATCAGCTCGATGAAGCGCGCGCGGCCGATCGTCATGCGCTCGAGCGGCAGCAGGACCTGGAACATGTGCCAGTTCGAGCGCTCGAAGTCCTCCGGCGGCAGGCCGCAGCCGAGCGAGCGGTCGAAGCGCTCGAAGTAGCGCCGCGCGAGCTCGCGCCGGCGCGCGTTGAATGCCTCCAGCCGCTCGAGCTGGCCGAGGCCGATGCGCGCCGCGACGTCGGTCAGGTTCAGCTTGGCGCCGGCTTCCTCGACCTCGATCTCGCCGCCGGGAAGGCGCACCACGCCCTGCAGCCGCAGGCGCTCGCAGCGCGCGGCCTCGGCCTCGTCGGCGAGCACCAGGCAGCCGCCCTCGGCGGTGGTCATGTTCTTGTTGGCGTGGAAGGAAAAGCACGCGAGGTCGCCGAAGCTGCCCACCCGCCTGCCGTTCCAGGTCGCGCCCATGCTCTGCGCCGCGTCCTCGATCACCCGCAGCCCGCGCCGCGCGGCGATGGCGTACACCGCGTCGCGGTCGAAGGGCAGGCCCGCCATGTCGACCGGGATCAGCGCCCGGGTCCGAGGCGTGAGCGCCGCCTCGATGCGGGCCGGATCGATGTTGCGGGTGGCGGGGTCGATGTCGACGAACACCGGCCGGGCGCCCGCGCGCAGGACCACGTTCGCGGTGGCGACCCAGGACAGCGGCGTGGTCACCACCTCGTCGCCCGCGCCGACGCCGGCGAGCGCGAGCGCGAGCTCGAGCGCCCCGGTGCCGGAGGCGAGCGCGCGCACCGGGCGGCCGCCGAAATATTCCGAGAGCCTCGCCTCGAAGGCCTTCGCCTGCGGGCCGGTGGTGATCCAGCCCGAGCGCAGCACCTCGGCGACCGCCTCGATCGTCGCTTCGTCGATGCTCGGGCGGGTGAAGGGGAGGAACTCGCTCACGGCGTGGCCACCGCGACGCGGCGCGGGTCGCGCGCGAGGAAGCGCATCGGAAATCCGGCCCGCTTCAGCTTGTCGTATTCGTACGGCGACATCAGCGCCACGGCGGGCCCGTCCTTGCGCCAGGCGCGCGAGAACGCCTCGAGCGTCGGCAGGTAGTTGATGTTCTCCCAGGTGAGCGAGGTGTCGAGCTCGTCCTTGTCGCCGACCATGATCGCCGTGCGCTTGGAATAGAAGAGGAAGCTGTGGTCGAAGAGCTCGACGAAGTAGACGTGCTTCGCCGCCTCGAGCGCGGGCCGGATGCGCTCGACCAGCTGGCGCGAGGAGTAGACCGGCGCGAGCGACTGGTAGCCGGTCAGCAGCAGCTGCGTGAAGGCGAGGCCGCCGAGCGCGAGCCAGGCGATCGCCGCGTTCTTGCGGACGCGAAGCGCCGAGACCGTCGCGACCACCCCGGCCGCGACGATGGCGACGGCGGCCACCACCATCCAGCGCGCGAAGCCGGCCACCAGCTCGGGAGGCAGGTTGCCCGAGAGCTTCTCGGTCGCGAGCGGCGTCAGCGCCGCGAGGCCGGCGCCGCCGAGCGCCGCGGTGACGCAGAGCGCGGCGAGCGCGCGCGAATTGACGCGCGGCAGCCAGTCCCCGAGCAGCATCGCGAGCGCGGGGAAGATCGGCAGGATGTAGCCGAAGAGCTTCGAATCGGAGACCGAGAAGAAGACGAAGACGAAGACGCAGTACGCGAGCAGGAAGCGCTGCGGATTGAACCTCGCGAGCGGGCGGCGGCGCGCCGCCGAAGCGAGCGCGCCGGGCAGGGCGAGCGTCCAGGGCACCAGCCCGAGCGCGAGCAGCGGCAGGAAGTACCACCACGGCTGGAAGCGCCCGTGGTCCTTGGTGAGGAAGCGCTCGAAGTGCTCGTGGATGAAGAAAAAGCGGGCGAACTCGTGGTTGGCGAGCGAGACCATGACGAACCAGGGCGCGGCGATGAGCAGGAACAGCGCCAGGCCCTTGCCCAGCTCGAGCCGCGCGAGCACGCGCCAGTCGCGATGCCAGAGCACGTAGAGCGCCACCGCGCCGGCCGGCAGGACGATGCCGATCAGCCCCTTGGAGAGCGTCGCGAGCGCGCAGGCCGCCCAGCCGAAGAGCATCCAGCCCCGCCGGCTGCCGGGCGTCGCGGCGTCGCGCTGGGCCAGCGCAAAGGCGCCCACCGCGAGCGAGAGGAAGAACGACACGCCCATGTCGAGCGACGAGCCGTGGCCCAGGAACACCCACATCAGGCAGCTGGCGAGGATCAGGCCGGCGGCCTGCCCGGCCTCGGCGCCGAACAGGCGCCAGGCGAAGAAGGTCGCGAACAGCACGCCCAGGAACCCGGTCAGGCCGGTCCAGAGCCGGGCGGTCCAGCCGTTCTGGCCGAAGGCCTCGAACGCCGCCGCGGTCGCCCAGTACTGCAGCGGCGGCTTCTCGAAGTACTTCAGGCCGTCCAGGCGCGGCGTCAGCCAGTCGCCGCTCGCCACCATCTCGCGCGAGATCTCGGCGTAGCGGCCTTCGTCGGTGTTGAACAGGTCGCGCTGGCCGAGGTTGGCGAACCAGACGAAGCCGAAGACGAGGAGGAGGACGACGGTCTTTGTTTTCATTGAGGTAATTTCGACGCTCGCGTAAAATTGTATCGCTATGAGGGAATTCGCGCGCATCCAGCGTCTGCCGCCGTACGTCTTCAACACGACGCACGAGTGGAAGATGGCCGCGCGCCGCCGCGGCGAGGACGTGATCGACCTGTCGATGGGCAACCCCGACGGGCCGACGCCGAAGCACATCGTCGACAAGCTGGTCGAGGCCGCGCAGCGCCAGGACACGCACGGCTACTCGGTGTCGAAGGGCATCCCGCGCCTGCGCAAGGCGATCTGCGACTGGTACCAGCGCCGCTACGGCATCGAGTTCGATCTCGATTCCGAGGCGATCGTCACCATCGGCTCGAAGGAGGGCCTCGCCCACCTGATGCTCGCCACGCTCGATCGCGGCGACACGGTGCTGGTGCCCAACCCCTCCTACCCGATCCACATCTACGGCGCGATCATCGCCGGCGCCGACATCCGCTCGGTGCGCATGACCGAAGGCGTCGATTTCTTCGCCGAGCTCGAGCGCGCCGTCGCCGAGCTGATCCCGAAGCCCAAGATGCTGGTGATCGGCTTCCCGTCGAACCCGACCGCGATGTGCGTCGATCTCGACTTCTTCGAGCGCGTGATCGCCTTCGCGC
Organism: uncultured Enterobacteriaceae bacterium; assembly: GCA_964562815.1. GTDB lineage: Bacteria > Pseudomonadota > Gammaproteobacteria > Burkholderiales > SG8-39 > DAHVFK01. Next base: position 6,885 of record CAZLUX010000064.1, on the reverse strand, counting down.
GCGAGCACGACATCATCGTGGTGCACGACCTGGCCTACGCCGACATCACCTTCGACGGCTGGAAGGCGCCCTCGATCATGCAGGTCCCGGGGGCACGCGACGTCGCGGTCGAGTTCTTCACGATGTCCAAGAGCTACAACATGGCGGGCTGGAGGATCGGCTTCATGGTCGGCAACAAGGACCTGGTGCACGCGCTGGCGCGGATCAAGAGCTACCACGACTACGGCACCTTCACGCCGATCCAGGTCGCCTCGATCGTCGCGCTCGACGGCCCGCAGGAGTGCGTCGAGGAGATCCGCCAGACCTATCAGCGCCGGCGCGACGTGATGGTGAGGGGGCTGCACGAGCTCGGCTGGATGGTCATCAACCCCAAGGCGTCGATGTACGTCTGGGCGAAGATCCCCGAGCCCTACCGCGCGATGGGGTCGCTCGAGTTCGCGAAGAAGCTGATCGACGAGGCGCGGGTGGCCGTCTCGCCCGGCATCGGCTTCGGCGAGTACGGCGACGACCACGTGCGCATCGCCCTGATCGAGAACGAGCACCGCCTGCGCCAGGCGCTGCGCGGCCTGCGCGACATGTTCAAGAGGGACGGTCTGTTGAAGGGCGCGGCGTGAGGCCGATCAACGTCGGCCTGCTCGGCATCGGCACGGTCGGCAGCGGCACCTGGGAGGTGCTCCGGCGCAACGCCGACGAGATCCAGCGCCGCGCCGGCCGCGCGATCCGCATCTCGCGGGTGGCCGACAAGGCGCTCGCCCGCGCGCGCGCGATCGTCAAGGGCAGGGCGAAGGTCGGCGCCGACGCGCGCGAGGTCACGCGCGCGAAGGACATCGACATCGTGGTCGAGCTGATCGGCGGCACCGGCATCGCGCGCGAGCTCGTGCTCGACGCGATCGCCCACGGCAAGCACGTGGTGACCGCCAACAAGGCGCTGCTCGCGCACCACGGCAACGAGATCTTCGCCGCCGCGCAGAAGAAGGGCGTGATGGTGGCCTTCGAGGCCGCCGTCGGCGGCGGCATCCCGATCATCAAGGCGGTGCGCGAGGGCCTCACCGCGAACCGGATCGAATGGATCGCCGGCATCATCAACGGCACCTCGAACTTCATCCTCTCGGAGATGCGCGACAAGGGGCTCGACTTCGCCGACGTGCTGGCAGAGGCGCAGCGCCTGGGCTACGCCGAAGCGGACCCGACCTTCGACGTCGAGGGCGTCGACGCCGCGCACAAGCTGACGATCCTGTCGGCGCTCGCCTTCGGCGTGCCGATGCAGTTCAAGAAGGCCTACACCGAGGGCATCACCAAGCTCACCCGCGCCGACATCGCCTATGCGGAGGAGTTCGGCTACCGCATCAAGCTGCTGGGAATCACGAAGATCAATTCGAAGGGCATCGAGCTCAGGGTTCACCCCACCCTGGTGCCGGCGCGGCGCCTGATCGCGAACGTCGAGGGGGTGATGAACGCGATCCTGGTCAAGGGCGACGCGGTCGGCCCGACGCTGTACTACGGCGCCGGCGCGGGCAGCCTGCCCACCGCGAGCGCGGTGGTCGCCGACCTGGTCGACGTCACGCGCCTGATCACCGCCGACCCCGAGCACCGCGTGCCGCACCTCGCCTTCCAGCCCGACCAGCTCTCGGACACCCGCGTGCTGCCGATCGGCGAGGTCGAGACCTCGTACTACTTCCGCCTGCGGGTGCTCGACCGCCCGGGGGTGCTCGCCGACATCACCCGCATCCTCGCCCAGGGCTCGATCTCGATCGACGCCATGGTGCAGAAGGAGCCGGCGGGCCAGAAGCAGGTCGACATCGTGCTGCTCACCCACCGCGCGCTGGAGAAGAACGTCGACGCCGCGCTGAAGAAGATCGAAAAGCTCAAGACGGTGCTCGGCAAGGTGACCCGCATCCGTCTCGAAGAGCTGCTTTAGTGCGCTACGTCTCCACCCGCGGCGTCGGCGAGCCGCAGCGCTTCACCGACATCGTCCTCGAGGGGCTCGCGCCCGACGGCGGCCTCTACGTTCCCGAGAGCATGCCGCGCGCCGACCTCGTCGCCTGGCGCGGGCTGAGCTACCCGGAACTGGCGTACGAAATTTTGAAGTTGTTCGCCGACGACATTCCGGACCTGAAAGGCATCATTTTCAAAACCTATACCCGCGAGGTGTTTGGCAGCGACGAGATCACGCCGCTGAATACGCTCGAGCCGGGGTTTCACATCCTCGGCCTGTCGAACGGGCCGACGCTCGCGTTCAAGGACATCGCGCTGCAGCTGCTGGGTGGCCTGTTCGAGCACGTGCTCGAGCGGCGCGGCGAGCGGCTCAACATCCTCGGCGCCACCTCGGGCGACACCGGCTCGGCGGCCGAGCACGCGATGCGCGGCCGGAAGAACGTGCAGGTGTTCATGCTCTCGCCGCGCGGGCGCATGAGCCCGTTCCAGGCCGCGCAGATGTACAGCCTGCAGGACGGGAACATCCACAACCTCGCGCTCGAGGGCGTGTTCGACGACTGCCAGGACATCGTCAAGGCGGTGAGCGAGGACGCCGAGTTCAAGCGCCGCCACCGCATCGGCACGGTCAACTCGATCAACTGGGCGCGCGTCGCCGCGCAGGTGGTGTACTACTTCAGGGGCTACTTCGCCGCGACGCAGTCGGACGCGGAAGAGGTCTCCTTCGCGGTGCCCTCGGGCAACTTCGGTAACATCTACGCCGGCCACGTGGCGCGCTCGATGGGGCTGCCGGTGCGTCGCCTGATCCTCGCCAGCAACGAGAACGACGTGCTCGACGAGTTCTTCCGCAGCGGCCGCTACCGCCCGCGGAAGGCGAAGGAGGTCAAGGCCACCTCGAGCCCGTCGATGGACATCGCCAAGGCCTCCAACTTCGAGCGCTACGTCTACGACCTGGTCGGCGGCGACGGCGCGCGGGTGAGGGAGCTGTGGCGCCGGCTCGGCGGCGAGGGCGCGTTCGACCTCTCGCGCTCGGCCTACTACCGCAACGTCGCCGAGACCGGCTTCGTCTCGGGCCGCTCGGTCCACGCCGACCGCCTCGCCACCATCCGCAGCATCTGGGAGCGCTACGGCACGATGGTCGACCCGCACACCGCTGACGGCATCAAGGTCGGCCTCGAGCACCGCGAGCCGGGCGTGCCGCTGGTGTGCCTCGAGACCGCGCAGCCGGCCAAGTTCGCCGAGACGATCCGCGAGGCGCTCGGGCGCGAGCCCGAGCGGCCGCGCGGCTACGAGGACCTCGAGCGCCTGCCGCAGCGCTTCGAGACCCTGCCCGCCGAGATCGGGGCGGTGAAGCACTACCTCGCCGCGCACGCCGCATGAGCGAAGTCGGCGCCAAGGAGAAGAACGTGCTGGGCGGCGAGCTGCTCGCGTGCAGCTTCGCGCCGCTGACCGGCTACTTCCGCGACGGCTCCTGCGCGACCCACGGCGCCGACGGCGTCGCGCACCTGGTGTGCGTACGGGTGACCGAGGAGTTCCTGCAATTCAGCGTCGAGCGCGGCAACGACCTGGTGACGCCGATCCCGGCGATGCGCTTTCGCGGCCTCAAGCCCGGCGACCGCTGGTGCCTGCACGTGCTGCGCTTCGTCGAGGCCTGGAAGGCCGGGCGCGCGCCCCAGGTGGTGCTGCAGTCGACGCACGAGAACGTGCTCGAGTACGTGCCGCTCGCCGCGCTGAAGGAACGCGCCCTGGACCTGAACTAGCGCGCGGCCGATGAGCGACCCCCGCCGCTGGAGCGCCGTCGTCGTCTACGCGATCGCGATGGCGCTGCTCGAGGCGGCGGTGGTGACCTACCTGCGCACGCTGATCGGGCGCACCGATCCCTACCACCCTGTGCCGCTGCCGGTGCCGGCCTGGCTGATGCGCATCGAGCTCGCGCGCGAGGCGGCTACCCTGGTGATGCTCGCCGCGGTGGCCTGGCTCGCGGGACGCGAGCGGCGCGCGCGCCTGGGCTACTTCCTGGTCGCGTTCGGCGTCTGGGACATCTTCTATTACGTCTTCCTCGTGCCGATGACCGGCTGGCCGCGCTCGCCCTTCGACTGGGACGTGCTGTTCCTGATCCCGCTGCCGTGGTGGGGGCCGGTGCTCGCGCCGGTGTCGATCGCGGCGCTGATGATCGCCGGCGGCACGCTGGCGAGCCAGTTCACGCGCGGCGGCCGCGCGCTGTGGCCGCGCGGCGGGCCGCTTGCGGCGGGGATGGCGGGCATCGCGCTCGCCCTCTACGCCTTCATGGCCGACGCGCTGCGCGCGCCGCACTGGAGCGCGCAGGCGCTCGCCAACCTCCTGCCGACGAAGTTCGAGTGGCCGCTGTTCGGCCTCGCGCTCGCGCTGATGTGCGTGCCGCTCGCCGACCAGCTGCGGCAGCTGCGCCGGCGATGAACGAGCCGGCCTACGGCCCGTGGAACCCCGGCATCGAGTCCGCGGTGCCGCGGCGGCTGCTGCCGCTCGCGACGCTGTACCGGCCCGAGAACGTGTTCGGCTCGCTCGAGGACGCGCTCGAGCTGGCGGATCTCACCGGGCTCGCGGCCGAGGAGCTGGTCGCCTTCCGCCCGCGGCGGCTCGCGCTGCACGAGCTGCTGGTGCGCGTGATGGCCGACCTGTCGGTGCCCGACGGGCCGCGCGTGGAGGATCTCGGCATCAACTTCCGCGCCATGACCTCGGCCATCCTCGAGCGCCACGTCGAGCCGCACATGGCGGAGATCGAGCTCGCCTACGAAAAGCTGCGCGGCGAGGTCGAGGCGCTCGCCGGCGCCGAGCTCGCCGCCGCCTTCGCCGCGCGCGCGCCGGCAGACTGGGAAGGGCGGGCGGCCGCGGAGCGCGACGAGACGGCGCGCGCCGCGCTGCGCGCCGTGGCGCGGGTGGGCGGGGCGGTGTGCGCGCGCCACGGCCGGCTCTGGGGCGACCCGGCGCTCCTGGCGAAGATCGCCGCGCGGCTGGCCTGCAACGAGCACGGCAGCATGGCGCTCGGCCGCCTGATCGGGCCGCTCGTCGACGAGGCGGTTCGCGCCGAGGGCTACGCGCGGCTGCCCGTGCAGGCGGAGCCGGTGGTGATGAACATCAAGGGCGCCTCGGCCTCGGGCAAGAGCACCATGCGACTGCTGCAAAAGCGCCTCGCCGACGAGATCGGGGTGGCCTGGGGCGACTTCGCGCTGATCAGCCCCGACATCTGGCGCAAGCAGTTGCTCGACTACCGCTCGCTCGGCGAGGCCTACAAGTACGCCGGCAGCTTCACCGGGCAGGAGCTGCGCATGATCGACCAGAAGCTCGACCGCTACATGGCGGCGAAAGCCGAGCGGGGCGGCATCCCGCACCTGCTGATCGACCGCTTCCGCTTCGACAGCTTCGCCCCCGAGTCGGACGAGGCGGGAAGCAACCTGCTGACGCGGTTCGGCCGTACGGTGTACCTCTTCTTCATGATCACGCCGCCGGACGCGACGGTCGAGCGCTCCTGGAAGCGCGGCCTGGAGGTCGGCCGCTACAAGGCGGTGGACGACCTGCTCGCGCACAACGTCGAGGCCTACGCCGGCATGCCGGAGCTGTTCTTCACCTGGGCGCTCGGAAGCGGCAAGACCGTGCACTACGAGTTCCTCGACAACAGCGTGCCCGCGGGCGAGCCGCCGAAAAGCGCCGCCTTCGGCGCCGACGGCGAGCTCAACGTGCTCGACGTCAAAGGCATGCTCGACGTGGTCCGCTACGCGAAGATCGACGTCGACGCCGCCGGCCCCGGGGAGGTCTACCGCGACCGCGAGGCGATGGCGGCGGAGAACAGCACCGGCTTTCTCGCCGCCTGCGCGCGCCGGCTGCCCGCGCTCAACTTCGCCGCGCGCGAGAGCGGCCGCGTCTATCTGCGCATCGAGGCCGGGCGTCCCGCCTGGGCCGAGCCGCGGGGGCTCGCGGCCGCGCTCGAGGACCCCGAGACGCGCGCGGGGATCCTCGCGGTGGCGCCGCGGGCGCGCGAGGCGCCGGCGCGGCGCGCCGAGGACGCGCCGCGGATCGAGCGTGGGGGCACGCTGGGGCGCTAAGCGGTGCGCGCGGCGCGCGTGCTAAGCTGGACCGCATCATGCAGGAACACCTTCACGCGTGGCTAACCACGCCCTGGTTCGTGCTGGGCGACACACAGGTCACCGCCGGCCGGTTGTTCGGCCTGGTGGTGATCGTGGTCGCGGTCTGGTGGCTCGCCTCGCTGGTCGAAACGGGCGTGCGCCGCATCGCGCTGCGCGGCGATGCCCACGCCAGGAGCGCGCCCGCGATCTACACCTGGTCGCGCGTGCTGCGCTACACGGTGTGGATCGTCGGCACGCTGGTCGGCCTGAACTATATCGGCCTCGACCTCACCAATTTCGCGCTGTTCGGCGGCGCGATCGGGGTCGGCATCGGCTTCGGCCTGCAGAATATCTTCAGCAATTTCATGTCCGGCATCATCATCCTGCTCGAGCGCACGCTGAAGGTGGGCGACTTCGTCGACCTGCAGTCGGGCGTTCAGGGCAACGTGCGCGAGATCGGCCTGCGCTACACGCGGGTGACGACCAACGACGACGTCGACGTGATCGTGCCGAACTCCGAGTTTATCAACGGGCGGGTGACCAACTGGACGCTCGAGAACCGGGAGCGCCGCATGCACATCCCGTTCGGCGTCGCCTACGGCAGCGACAAGGAGCGCGTGAAGGCAGCGGCCCTGCGCGCCGCGGCGACGATCAACGATTCCGCCGGGGAGCCCGGGCGCGAAGCCGATGTCTGGCTGGTCGGCTTCGGCGACAGCAGCCTGAACTTCGAGCTCGTCGTCTGGGTCGGCCCTGAGCGCGTCGCGCGCCCCTCTTTCACCCAGGCGGAATTCCTGTGGGCGATCGAGGACGAGCTGCGCGCGGAAGGCATCGAGATACCGTTTCCGCAGCGCGA
>CAZLUX010000063.1:0-15747 GCA_964562815.1 uncultured Enterobacteriaceae bacterium | reverse complement strand
GAATCGCCGCCGCGGTTGCGACGGCCACCAACTTCATTTCCCGTTTCATGTTGCCCCCTCATCGCGGAAAGCGCACGGCCCGGCGGCGCGCGCGGCCATGCCGTAGGAAGGTATGCTCTTCATTGCGCCGCAATCCATGACCGGAAGGCAGAACAGCATCTCGAGCACCTTGTCGCCGACGAGATGGCTGTCGGTCGTCTTGCGCTCGCTTTCCCTGGTGCGAGCCAGCATGACCGCCGCGGCCGCGACGGCGACCGCGATGGCGACCGCTGCTGCGACTGCTGTCGTCCTTGGTTTGCGTTTCATGTCGCCTCCTTGCCGCGAGGCTTGGTCCCGCGGCGTCTGACGGTCCCATCCTCAGTTCCGGCGACCCACGAACCGGTTACCCCGGGCTTGCTTATCGCTTACATCTGCGACTCGCCGATCCGCCCAGGCCAGGGCCGCAGCAGCGTTTCCGCACTGTCCGTGCCAGCTGGCTAAGCATCTGGTTTTGCAACAAAACCGAACCGTAAGTCGGAAACGACTTGCATCTTTCTGGCATCGGCTGACGCTTCGGCCTACATTTCATGCATGCCCGCCGCCGGCCTCAGCGCTTCGGACCGCGAGTTCTTCGCGGGGGTGCGTGACGTCGTCTTCGGCAATCCCTACAGCCTGACGCGCGCCGAGATGATCGTGCAGCTCGCGCCCGGCGCGCGGCTGGGTGACCTCACGACTCAGCCCAATCCCCTGGCGCACGCGGTGGAGGCGCGGCTCGAGCCGCTGTTGGCCGACGGTGGAGCGGCGCTCGCGCGTCTGGGCGACGCGGACCGCGACGTCGTCGAGCCTGCGCTCCTGTACGTGTGCTTTCACCGCTTCGTGCCGCAGCTCGACGCGCTGATCGAGCGGCAGCTGAAGCAGAGCGGCGCGCCGGTCAATGTGCCTTTCGGCGACGAGGCGATCGGCGAGCTGGCGCGCAACGGTTTTTCCGAGGAGCGCGCGGCGCGCTATTTCGCGTTCATCTTCCACCTTCGTCGCGTGTTCTATTTCATCCACGGCTCGCTCGCGGGCGAGTCCGAGTCGATGCGCCGCCTGCGCGAGGCGCTGTGGAACAACGTCGTGACGCACGACATGTATGGCTACCACACCGCGCTCTGGAACCGTATGGAGGACTTTTCCACCCTGCTGCTGGGCGAGACCGGGACCGGCAAGGGCTCGGCCGCCGCCGCGATCGGCCGCGCCGGTTTCATTCCCTACCTGCCCACCGAGCGCCGCTTCGCGGCGAGCTTCGCCGACGCGTTTATTGCCACGAATCTTTCGCAGTTCTCCGAGGCGCTGATCGAATCGGAGCTGTTCGGCCACGTCAAGGGAGCCTTCACCGGCGCGATCGGCAACCACGCCGGCCTGTTCGAGCGCTGCAACGCGCACGGCGCGCTCTTCCTGGACGAGATCGGGGAAGTCTCGGCGCCGGTGCAGATCAAGCTGCTGCACGTGCTGCAGGACCGCGTCTTCGCGCCCGTGGGCGGCCACGAGCGCAAGCGCTTTTCCGGGCGCGTGATCGCCGCGACGAACCGGCCACTCGGCGCGCTGCGCCGCGAGGGGCGCTTCCGCGACGACTTCTTCTACCGGCTGTGCTCGGACGTGATCGAGATGCCGACGCTTCGCCAGCGCATCGCCGAGGCCCCGGGCGAGCTCGAGCAGCTGGTGCGCCTGCTCGTCAAGCGCATCGCGGGCACCGAGGACGCCGAGCTGGCGGACCGCGTCCTGGAGGCGCTCGAAGCGAGCGTGCCGCGGGACTACTGCTGGCCGGGAAACGTGCGCGAGCTCGAGCAGGCGGTGCGCCGCATCCTGCTTACCGGTCGCTACGCGGGAGACCTGGTCGACCCGTCACCGAGCGATGAGGACGCGCTGCTCGCCAAGCTGCGCGCGGGCGAGCTGACCGCGTCGCAGCTGCTCGGGCAGTACTGCGCCCTGCTCTATCGCCGCTACGGCACCTACGCGGAAGTCGCGAAGCGCACCGGGCTCGATCCCCGGACTTCACGCAAGTATGTCGAAGGCGCGAAGAGCGGCTAGCGGCACTGACTCGCCGGCTTGCCGACGGCGAACACGAGCAGGCCCTTGTGCATGCAGCCGTTGTCCCATTCGCCCTCGATCAGGCTGCCTTCCGTCAGGCACACGCCGAAGCCGTCCGGCTGGCCGAGACGAAAGTAGCCCGTGTAGCGATTGCCGCCCTGCCACCTGAACACTCCCAGCCCGTGCTGCCTGCCGTCGCGCCATTCGCCCTGGTAGCGGTCGCCGTTCGACCACACGTACGTGCCGCTGCCGTGGCGCCTGCCGGCGCGGAACTCGCCCTCGTAGCGGTCCCCGCCGGGCCAGGTCTGAATGCCGCGGCCGTTCGGTGCGCCATCTCGAACCTCGCCGATGAAGCGGCTCGTCTTGCCCCCATAGCGCCACTCGATGACCCCGCGGCCCGCGGCGTGTCCCCGGGTGTCGCACTCGCCGCTCCATCGCACCTGGACTTCGGCCCGGCCAAAAGGATTGCGCACGCTGCAGCCGGTGCGCATGTCCACCGACCAGCGCACCGGCGGGGGCGCGGTGCGCACCTGCGGCAGCGGTATAGCGCGGTGGCCGACCGAAGCGCCCGCCACGGGCGCGATGAGCATCAATAGTACTGGCGTCAAGTGCCTCATGCCGCCCCCTCCCGGATCGACAATCGGTTGCTTCGACAGCCGAATGATTGCCGGTTCCGGCGCATTTGTCACGCCCTTGCAGGCAAGGGCAGAATAGACCTTCATCGGGTTCCAAATTACATTCACCAGGAGCAGCAAACATGGCAAACGAGGGTTACCACGAGCCGATCGGCGAAATGTCGGACGAGACGCGCGACATGCACCGCGCGATCACCTCGCTGATGGAGGAACTTGAAGCGGTCGATTGGTACAACCAGCGCGTGGACGCCTGCAAGGACAAGGTGCTGAAGGCGATCCTCGCCCACAACCGGGACGAGGAGAAGGAGCACGCGGCGATGGTGCTCGAGTGGATCCGCCGTAAGGACCCCAGCTTCGACAAGGAGCTGAAGGACTATCTGTTCACGACCAAGCCGCTGACGCACGACTAGCCGTCGCGCCGTGCGCATCATCGGCGTCGATTTCACGTCGGCGCCGCGCAAGACCAAGCCGATCACCGTCGCCCACGGCGAGCTGCGCACCGGCACGCTGCGCGTGCTGGCGATCGAGCCGCTGTACGACTTCGCCGCGTTCGAGGCGCTGCTCGCGCGTCCCGGTCCCTGGACCGGCGGCTTCGACTTTCCCTTCGGTCTGCCCCTCGAGCTGGTGCGCGACCTCGGCTGGCCGCGCGACTGGAAGCGGCTGGTCGGGTACTGCAGGGGCCTGACGCGCGCGGCGTTGCGCGCAAGCTTCGACGCCTACCGCGCGACCCGGCCGGCCGGCGCCAAGTACCCCCACCGTGCAACCGACCGTCCGGCCGGTTCGTCGAGCCCGATGAAGCTCGTCAATCCGCCGGTCGCGCTCATGTTCCACGAGGGCGCCCCGCGCCTCGCCGCCGCGGGCGTGCATGTCCCGGGTCTGGCCGACGGCGACCGCAGGCGCGTCGCGCTCGAGGCCTATCCGGGAATGCTCGCGCGCGCCGTGACGCGCGCTTCGTACAAGAGCGATTCCCGCTCCCTGCAGACGCTGGCACGCGAGGCCGCACGGCGCGAGATCGTCGCCGCACTGGAACGGGGCAGGCACGCGCTGAAGACGAGCGTGTCGTTCGACACGCGCACCATGAGAAGGCAGCTCCTCGACGACGCTTCCGGCGACTCGCTCGACGCTGTGCTGTGCGCGGTGCAGGTGGGATGGGCGGCCGCCCGCGCCGGCTGGGGCCTGCCGCGGCACATTCCCCGCTGCGAAGGCTGGATCGCGTCGGCCGTCGCGTAGAATTCTTCTGGATGGAAGCCATCGCCGAAGTCGCCGAAGAGGCAAAAGAATATCTGCTGCGCGAAGACCGGCGTCTGCTCGGCCGGCTTCTGGGCGACGCGATCCGGGAACAGGTCGGCGAGGAGATGCTCGACCGCATCGAACGCATTCGCCAGACCGCGGTGGCCTTTCACCGCACCGAGTCGGGTGCGCAGGAAGCGAGAACCGAGCTGGAGGCGCTGCTCAACGCGCTCGACATCGAGCAGACGCTGCACGTGGTGCGCGCCTTCAGCTACTTCTCGCACCTGCTCAACATCGCCGAGGACACGCAGCAAAACCGCAGGCGGCGCGCGCACGCGGAAGCCGGCTCGGCGCCGCGCGCCGGCAGCATCGCCTACGCCCTGCGGCGCCTCAGCGCGGAAGGCCTGCGCGGCGAGGAGATCCTCGCCTGGTTCGGCCGCGCCCGCGTGAGCCCGGTGCTCACCGCGCACCCGACCGAGGTGCAGCGCCAGAGCATCCTCGATTGCGAGCGCGAGATCGCGCGCCTGCTCGCCGAGCCGCAGGACGCGGCGCGCGATGTGCGGCTGCGCAGGGAGGTGCTGCGCCTGTGGCTTACCTCGATGCTGCGGCTCACCAAGCTCGAAGTGGCGGACGAAATCGCCAACGGCCTCGCGTACTTCCGCATGACCTTCACTTCCGAGCTGCCGCGGCTGTACGAGGAAATCGAGGCAGCCCTCAAGGAATGCTTCGGCCTCCCGCAGGCGCCGCGGCTGGCGCCGTTCCTGACGATCGGCAGCTGGATCGGCGGCGACCGCGACGGCAACCCCAACGTGAGCGCGGCCACGCTTTCCGCCGCACTGGCTCAGCAGGCGCAGCTGATCCTCGAACATTACCTGGACCAGGTGAACCTGCTCGGCAAGGAGCTCTCGATCTCGACGCGGGTCAAGAAGGTGCCCGCCGCGCTGCTCGAGCTCGCGGAAGCTTCGGCGGACGACTCGCCGTACCGGCGCGACGAGCCCTACCGCCGCGCGCTCTCGGGCATCTACGCCCGCCTCGCGGCGAACGCCGAGGCGTTCACGGGCCGGCACGCGACCCTGCAGCCGAGCGCGCAGCGCCCGCCCTACGCCGACGCGGAAGAGCTGGCCGCGGATCTCGACACGGTGGCGAGTGCGCTCGCCGAGCAGGGCGCGGGAAGGCTGGCGGAGGGAAGGCTCGCGCGCCTGCGCCGGCAGGTGAGCGTGTTCGGCTTCCATCTCGCGCCGATCGACCTGCGGCAGAGCTCGGACGAGCACGAGGCGACGGTCGCCGAGTTGCTCGCGCGCGCAGGCGTCGAGGCGAATTACGCCGCGCTGGACGAGGAAGCGCGTGTCGCGCTGCTCGCGCGCGAGCTCGCCGGGCCGCGGCCGCTTCGCTCGCCGCACCTGGAGTACTCGAAGCGCGTGCAGCAGGAGCTTGCGGTGCTCGCCGCGGCGGCCGACGGCGGCCGCCGCTACGGCTCGCGGGCAGCGCCTCATTACGTGATCTCGCACTGCGAATCGGTCTCCGACCTGCTCGAAGTCGGCGTGCTGCTGCGCGAGGCGGGGCTGCTGCGGCCGGGCCCGCAGCCGAAGCTCGATATGGACATCATTCCGCTGTTCGAGTCGATCTCCGACCTGGAACGCAGCGGCGCGATCATCGACCGGGCGCTCAAGCTGCCGCTGTACCGCGCCTGGGTCGACGCGCGCGGCGGCGAGCAGGAAGTGATGCTCGGCTACTCGGACAGCAACAAGGACGGCGGCTACCTCGCCTCGATCTGGTCGCTGCACGAAGCTTCGACGGAACTGGTGCGCGTGTGCCACGCGCACGGCGTGCGCCTGCGCCTGTTCCACGGCCGCGGCGGGACCGTCGGCCGCGGCGGCGGGCCGAGTTACGACGCGATCCTGGCGCAGCCGCCGGGCAGCGTCGACGGCGCGCTGCGCCTGACCGAGCAGGGCGAGGTGATCGCCAGCAAGTACGCCGACCCCGAGCGCGGCCGCCACAACCTGGAGACGCTCGCGGCGGCCACGCTGGAGGCGAGCCTCGGCGCGCGGCCGCGCAGCGACGCCGAGCGCGACCGGCACGCCAAGGCGATGGAGGAGCTGTCCTCGATCGCCTTTCGCGCCTACTGCGCGCTGGTCAAGGACACGCCCGGCTTCCTGAAGTATTTCCGCGCGTCCACGCCGATTGCGGAGATCGCCGACCTGAACATCGGCAGCCGCCCGGCGGCGCGGCGCCACTCGGCGCGGCTCGAGGACCTGCGCGCCATTCCCTGGGTGTTCAGCTGGAGCCAGTGCCGCCTGATGCTGCCGGGCTGGTACGGATTCGGCGCCGCGGTCGAGCAATGGCTCGCACAGCCGGGCGGCTCGCTCGACGAGCTGCGGGAGATGCACGAGCGCTGGGCGTTCTTCAGGAGCGCGCTGTCGAACCTGGACATGGTGCTCGCCAAGACCGACCTCGCGATCGCCTCGCGCTACGCCGAGCTGGTGCCGGACGCGGCCCTGCGCAAGCGGGTGTTCGGCGACATTTCGGCGGAATGGCATCGCACGCGCCGCTGGCTGGCGGAGATCACCGGGCGCGAAGAGCTGCTGGCCGACAACCCGACGCTCGCGCGCTCGATCCGCAGCCGTTTTCCGTATCTCGATCCGCTGAACCACCTGCAGGTCGAGCTGCTGCGGCGCTACCGCGCGGGCGACACCGACGCGCGCACGAAGCGCGCCATTCACCTTACGATCAACGGCGTGGCCGCGGGCCTGCGCAACAGCGGCTGAAGGAGGCGGAATGCGCGTCGTCTACGGCAATTCGGATTCCGGCAACTGCTACAAGGTGAAGCTGGCGCTGGAGCAGCTTGCGCTCCCCTACCGGTGGGTGGAGACCGACAGCGTCGCCGGCGCCACCCGCACGCCCGAGTTCCTGGCCAAGAATCCGAACGGCAAGGTGCCGCTGCTCGAGCTCGAAGACGGCAACTTCCTGCCGGAGTCGAATGCGATTCTCTGGTACCTGGCCGAGGACACCGAGCTCGCGCCGGCCGGGCGGCTGGGGCGCGCCCGCGCCCTGCACTGGATGTTCTTCGAGCAGTACAGCCACGAGCCCTGCGTGGCCGTGGCGCGCTCGATCATGCGCTACCTCCCGCCGGACTCGTCGCGGCGCGCGGAGCTGCCACGCCTTCGCGAGCGCGGCCACCAGGCGCTGGCCGTCATGGAGCGCCACCTCGCGCGCGAGCGGTATTTCGTCGACGAGGTGTATTCGATCGCGGACATCGCCCTGTTCGCCTACACGCATTGCGCCGAGGACGGCGGCATCGAGCTCGCCCCCTACCCGGCGATTCGCACCTGGCTCGAGCGCGTGCGCCTGCAGCCGCGCTTCGTCGCCATGCGATGACGGCGCCGTTCCTGAAGGGCATGGCGTTCGGCTTCGTGCTCGCCGCCGCCGTCGGGCCGATGTGGGTGCTGTGTCTGAGACGAACGCTCGCCTATGGGCCGCTCGCGGGCCTCGCCTCGGGCATGGGCATTGCGGTGGCCGACGGCCTGTACGGCGCGGTCGCCGCGTTCGGCCTGACCGCGATCGCCGGGGTGCTGCTCGGGCACAGCCTGTGGCTCGGCCTGCTCGGCGCCGCGTTTCTCGTCTACCTGGGGATCCGGGCCCTCGTTTCCGCGCCGGTCGTTCCGGAGACGAGACCGGCAGAGCCCGCGTCGATCGCGTTCGCCTTCTTCTCGACGCTGGGCCTGACGCTCGCCAATCCGCCGACGATTCTCGCTTTCGCGGCGATCTTCGCGGGACTGGGGCTGGGACAGCACGCGAACTATGCCGCCGCCGGGCTGGTGACGCTGGGCGTATTCCTCGGCTCGGCATCCTGGTGGCTCATCCTCGCCGCAGGCGCCGGCCGGCTGCACGGCCGCCTCACGCCGCGAATCATGCGCGCGATCAACGTCGTCTCCGGGCTCGTCATTCTCGGCTTCGCGATGTGGCAGCTCGCTCGCCTCGTCTGATATCCTGCCAGCTGGACGGATATCCACTATGCAGATCCTCGACGCGCCGCTCGCCATCGTCGATCTCGAGACCACGGGCGCGAACGCGAGCTGGGACCGCATCACCGAAATTGCGGTGATCGAGGTCGACGGCGGAGAGGTCTCGGGCGAGTGGTCGACCCTGGTCAATCCCGGGACGGCGATCCCGCCGGCGATCCAGGCGCTGACCGGCATCACGAACGACATGGTGGCGCACGCGCCTACCTTCGCCGAGCTCGCGCGCGGACTGCACGAGCGGCTCGCCGGGCGCGTGGTGGTGGCGCACAACGCGCGCTTCGACTACGGCTTCCTGCGCCAGGCGTTCGAGCGCGAGGGAATGCGCTACGCGGCGCGAACGCTGTGCACCGTCAAGCTCTCGCGCCGCCTCTACCCGGGGCACGCGCGCCACAACCTCGACAGCCTGATCGCGCGCCACGGCCTCGAGTGCCGCGCGCGCCACCGCGCGCTCGGCGACGCCGAGGCGGTCTGGCAGTTCCTGCGCGTCGCCGCGGCCGAGCACGGCGCCGGGGCGCTCGCGGACGCGGCGCAGAGAGTCGCGAAGCAACCGAGCCTGCCGCCCAACGTCGAGCGCGAATCGATCGACGCGGTACCCGAAGCGCCAGGCGTGTACCTGTTCTACGGCGAGGGCGATTCGCCGCTGTATGTCGGCAAGAGCGTCAACATGCGCGGCCGCGTTCTCTCTCATTTCGCCGACGACCTGCGCTCGGCGCGGGAAATGGAGCTCGCGCGCCAGGTGCGGAGAATCGACTGGCAACGCACCGCCGGCGAGCTCGGCGCCTTGCTGCGCGAAGCCGAGCTGGTGAAGGAGCTCGCGCCCGTATTCAACCGCCGGCTGCGCCGGGCGCAGGGCCTGTGCGGCTTCGTGCGCGACGGGACGACGCTGCGGCTCGCGGGCGCCGACGAGATCGACGCCGACGCGGTGCCGCACGTCTACGGCGTGTTCCGCTCCCGCCACGCGGCGCTCGCCGCGCTGCGCGGGCTGGCCGACGAGCACGGCCTTTGCCTGCAGACGCTGGGGTTCGAGCGGGCGCGCCGTCCCGCGGGCGCGTGCTTTCGCCACCAGATCAAGCGCTGCGCCGGCGTGTGCGCAGGGCGCGAGAGCATCGCAAGGCACGAAGCGCGCCTTGCGACCGCGCTCGCGCGCCTGAAGACGCTCGCCTGGCCCTGGCGAGGTCCCGTCGGCGTGATCGAGGAGGACCGGGAGCGGGAAGCGAACGAGGTGCACGTCGTGCACAACTGGTGCTACCTCGGAACCGCGCAATCCGAATCGGATCTCGCCGAGCTGCTCGAAGGCGGCGCGCGCATCCGCTTCGATCTCGATCAATACAAGATCCTCTCGCGCCACCTGCTCAAGGGGAGCGCGCGGGTGGTCGAGCTCCCGGCCTGACGATGCACTGCGAGCTGCTCGTTCCGGCGCTGTTTCCCACCCGCGAGCCTGCACGCGAGGCGCTCGCCGAGCTGCGGCTGCCCGCGCTCGAGCTGCTGCTCGCGCGGGGACGATCGGCCGGAGCCCCGCAGCTTTCGCCCGAGCGCTGGCTGGTCGAAGCCTTCGGCGGCGAGGACGCGCCGCTCGCCGCCGGCGCGCTGAGCGTGCTCGCCGAAGGCAGCGAACCCGGCGAAGACGTCTGGCTGCGCGCCGACCCCGTCCACCTGCGCCTGGGGCGCGAGGGGGTAGCGCTGATTCCGAGCGCCGCCTTCGAGGTCTCGCGCGACGAAGCTGAAGCCATGTGCGAATCACTCAATCGCCACTTCGCCGGCACCCTGACCCTCTACCCGCTCGCGCCCGGCCGCTGGTGCGCCCGCCTGCAAGACGAGATCATCGCCGCCGCCGAATCGCCGCTCGAGATCGCCGGAGAGCTCGTGCACGAGCGCTTCGCCGCCGAGCCCGCCGCCCGCGCCTGGCATTCGCTGCTGACCGAGATCCAGATGGTGTTGCACGAGCACCCGGTGAACGCCGAGCGCGAGCGTCGCGGCGCGCCCGCGCTGAACAGCGTCTGGCTCTGGGGCGCCGGCCGCGCGCCGCGCGACGCGGCGGGGCCGTGGCAATCGGTCAGCGCGGACGAGCCGCTCGCGCTCGGCCTCGCGCGCGCCGCCGATATAGCGCGGCGCGACCTGCCGGCGACGGTCGAGGAATGGCTCGCGCGCGCGCCCGAGGACGGGCGCCACCTACTGGTGCTCGACGCGCTGCGCGCCGCGCACGCGCTCGACGACGCCCAGGCCTACGCCGAGCGGCTGCGCGCGATGGAAGCGCGCTGGTTCGCGCCGCTGCTCGCCGCGCTGCGCGCCGAGCGCATCGGCATGGTCTCGCTGCACGTCCCCGACGCGGCGGACGCGCGCTCGTTCGAGACCATCGGCGGCGACCTGCGGCGCATCTGGCGGCGCCCGCGGGCGCTGGAGCGCTACCTGTGAGGATCGTCGAGCGGGCCTACGCCGAGGCGGACCGGAGGACGCTCGAGCGCGCGGGCGTCCACCCGGTACTCGCGCGCGTGTTCGCCGCCCGGCGCATCCGCTCGGCCGAGGAGCTGAAGTACGAAGCATCGCGCCTGCTCGCGCCCTCGCAGCTCGCCAACGCGGACCATGCGGCCGCGCTGCTCGCCGACGCGATTGCCGGCGCACGGCGCATCCTCATCGTCGCCGACTACGATGCCGACGGCGCCACCGCGTGCGCGCTCGGCGTGCGGGCGCTGCGCGCGTTCGGCGCCGAAGTGCAGTACCTGGTGCCGGACCGCTTCGTGCTCGGCTACGGCCTTTCGCCCGAGCTGGTCGACCTCGCCGCCGACCTGCGCCCCGGGCTGCTGGTCACGGTCGACAACGGAATCGCCAGCGTCGAAGGCGTCGCGCGGGCGCGCGCGCGCGGCATCTCAACGCTGATCACCGACCACCACCTTCCCGGCCCCGAGCTGCCGGCTGCCGAGTGCATCGTCAACCCGAATCAGCCGGGATGCGGCTTTCCGTCCAAGGCGCTGGCCGGGGTCGGCGTCATGTTCTACGTCATGCTCGCGCTGCGCGCCGAGTTGCGCCGCCGCGGCGCGTTCGCGGCGCGGGCCGAGCCCAACCTCGGTGCGCTCGCCGACCTGGTCGCGCTCGGCACCGTGGCGGACGTGGTGCCGCTGGACGCCAACAACCGGATCCTCGTCGCGCAGGGGCTCAAGCGGCTGCGCGCCGGGCGCGCCTCGCCGGGCCTGAACGCGCTGCTGCGCGTCGCCGGGCGCATGCCGGCGCAGGCGACGGGGTTCGATCTCGGCTTCGTCGCCGGGCCCCGGCTGAATGCGGCAGGACGCCTGGCGGACATGAGCCTGGGCATCGAGTGCCTCGTCTCCGACGACGAAGCGCGGGCTCTGGACATCGCACAGCAGCTCGATCGGCTCAACCGCGAGCGGCGACGCATCGAGGGCGAGATGCTCGACGAGGCCATGCTCGCCGCCGCGGATGTCGCCGCCGCGCCCGGCGCGGCCGCAGCTTTCTTCGAGCCGGGCTGGCATCAGGGCGTGGTCGGGATCCTCGCCTCGCGCCTGCGCGAGCGCCTGCACCGTCCGGTGGTTTGCTGCGCGCGCGCCGGCGACGGCGCCAACGCCGGCCTGCTGCGCGGATCCGGGCGCTCCATTCCCGGCGTGCACCTGCGCGACTGCCTGGATCTCGTCGCCAAGCGCGAGCCCGGCCTGATCCTGCGCTTCGGCGGCCACGCCCAGGCCGCCGGCCTGACCCTGCGCGAGCGCGACTTCGAGCGCTTCGCCGCCGCGTTCGAGCGTGCCGCGGCCGACACCACGCCGCCCGAAGCACTCGCCCCGGTGATCGAGACCGACGGCGCGCTCGATCCGGCGCACGCGACGCTCGGCGTGGCGCAGCTGCTCGAGCAGCAGATCTGGGGACAGGGCTTTCCGCAGCCCCTGTTCTGCGATACATTTTCCGTCGAAAGCCAGCGCGTGGTGGGCGAGCGGCACTTGAAGCTGCAGCTGGCGAGGGACGGGCGACGCTTCGACGCGATCCGCTTCAACGCCGTCGATCCCCGCTCGGCGCAGCGAGATGGGCTGGGATCGCGGATCCGCGCCGCCTACCGGCTCACGGTGAACGAATTCAACGGCCTGAAGAGCGTCCAACTCAATGTCGAGCACATCGAAGCCTAGCCACCGGCTGCGCATCCGCGCCGGCCGCACCGAGCTCGAGGTCGCGCTCGAGGACACGCCGACCGTCGCCGCCCTGCTGGAGGCGCTGCCCTTCGAGTCGTCCGCCCAGACCTGGGGCGAGGAGGTCTACTTCGACGCGCCGATCGCGGTCGACCTCGAGCCGCACGCGCGCCAGATCGTCGAGCCGGGAACGGTCTGCTTCTGGGTCGAAGGCTCGGCGCTCGCCCTGCCCTTCGGGCGAACGCCGATCTCGACCGACGCCAGGCCGAAGCTCGCGAGCCGCTGCAACGTGCTCGGCCGCGTGCTGGGCGACGCGCGCGTGCTGGCGAAGGTGCGCGCGGGCGACAAGGTGAGCGTCGAGGCCGCCTGAGATGGAACGCAAGCGCGTCAATTCCTCGAAGATCCGCTCGGTCGGCTACGACGAGAAGAGCCAGACGCTCGAAGTCGAGATGTCCAACGGACGGGTGTACCAGTACCCGAAAGTCTCGCCCGAGGTGCACCGCCGCTTCATGGCGGCGCCCAACCCCACCAGCTTCTTCGAGGACCGCATCGAGGAGGACTACACCGGCCGGGAAGTCAGGTGAACCTCGCGGCCGAGATTCAGGGGGTCCTGAAGGGAATCTTTCCCGATCTGCTGGGCGTGCACCTGACCGAGGTCACGCCGGATCGCGTGCTTGCAGAACTGACAGTCCGTCGGGAGCTGTGCACCGTCGGCGGCGTTCTGCACGGCGGCGCGTTCATGGCCTTCGCCGACACGCTCGGCGCCGTCGGGACCGTCGCCAACCTGCCTTCCGGCGCGCGCACCACCACGATCGAGTCCAAAACCAACTTCGTGGGTTCCGCCCCGGCCGGCTCGCGCGTGATCGGCGAGTCGACGCCGGTTCATCGCGGAAAGACCACCATGGTGTGGCAGACGCGCATCACCTCCGAGAGCGGCAAGCTGCTGGCGCTGGTGACGCAGACGCAGATGGTGCTCCCGGCGCCTGTATAATCCGCACTTTTCGCGCCGCCCCGATGGAAGCCGAACGCATCAACCAAATCGCTTCGTCACTCGACGACCTGCGCGAGCGGATCGTCGAGTTGCGGAGGTATCTTTGACTTCGACGCCAAGCAGAAGCGCCTCGAAGACCTGAATCGCGAGCTCGAAGACCCTAAGCTGTGGGACAAGCCGCAGCGCGCCCAGGAGCTCGGCAAGGAGAAGAAGTCGCTGGAAACGGTGGTCCTGACGCTGCAGCGGGTGGGCGCGGGCATCTCCGACGCGAGGGAGCTGTTCGAGCTCGCGCGCGAGGACGACGACGACGCCACCATGGAGCAGATCGGGCGCGAAGCGGCGAAGCTCGAGAAGGAAGTGGCCGGCGTCGAGTTCCGCCGCATGTTCTCGAACCCCCTCGATCCCGGCAACTGCTTCGTCGACATCCAGGCCGGCTCGGGCGGCACCGAGGCACAGGACTGGGCCGCGATGCTCGAGCGCATGTATATCAAGTACTGCGACCGCAAGGGATTCAAGGTGGAGATCCTGGAGCACACCGACGGCGAGGTGGCGGGAATCAAGAGCGCCGCGCTCAAGGTCATCGGCGACCACGCCTACGGAACGCTGCGCACCGAGATCGGCGTGCACCGCCTGGTGCGCAAGAGCCCGTTCGACTCGAATGCGCGACGCCACACCTCGTTCGCGAGCGTCTTCGTCTACCCCGAGGTGGACGAGTCGATCGAGGTGGACATAAACCCGGCCGACCTCAAGATCGACACTTACCGCGCCTCCGGCGCCGGCGGCCAGCACGTGAACCGGACCGACAGCGCGGTGCGCATCACGCACCTGCCGACCAACACGGTGGTGCAATGCCAGAACGACCGCTCGCAGCACCGCAACCGCGCGGAGGCGATGGCGATGCTCAAGTCGAAGCTGTTCGAGCTCGAGCTGCGCAAGCGCCAGGCCGAGCGCGACAAGCTCGAGGAGTCCAAGTCCGACATCGGCTGGGGACATCAGATCCGCTCCTATGTGCTGGACCAGTCGCGCATCAAGGATCTGCGCACCGGAGTCGAGACCGGCAACACGCAGGCGGTGCTCGATGGGGATCTGGACCCCTTCATCGCCGCCAGCCTCAAGCAGGGAGTGTGAAATGACGGAGAAGAAGAATCCCGCCGCGCAGCCGGACGAGAACCAGATCATCGCGGAGCGGCGCGCCAAGCTGGCCAAGATGCGCGAGCAGGGTACGGCCTTCCCGAACAACGTCGCGCGCGACGAGCTGGCCATCCGGCTGGACGAGCGTTACGGCGAGATGTCCGGCGAGGAGCTCGAGCAGAAGGAGGTGGGCGCATCGATCGCGGGTCGGCTGATGCTCAAGCGCGTGATGGGCAAGGCGAGCTTCGGGGTAGTGCAGGATCTCTCGGGCAGGCTGCAGATCTACGTCTCGGACGAGAACACCGGAAAGGAGAATCACGCCGCCTTCAAACACTACGACATCGGCGACATCGTCGGCGTGACCGGCTTTCTGTTCAAGACGCGCACCGGCGAGCTGACGCTGCGCGCGCACGAGCTGAAGCTGCTCGTGAAGTCGCTGCGGCCGCTGCCGGAGAAGTTCCATGGCCTGACCGACCAGGAACAGCGCTACCGCCAGCGCTACCTCGACCTGCTGATGAACGAGCGCTCGCGCTGGGTGTTCGCCGTGCGCTCGCGGGCGGTGCTGGCGATCCGCGAAAAGATGGCGCAGATGAATTATGTCGAGGTCGAGACGCCTATGCTTCAGCCGATTCCCGGCGGCGCCGCGGCGCGGCCGTTCCGCACCCACCACAACGCGCTCGACATGGAGCTTTACCTTCGCATCGCTCCCGAGCTGTACCTGAAGCGCCTCGTCATCGGCGGGCTCGAGAAAGTGTACGAGATCAACCGGAACTTCAGGAACGAGGGCATCTCGACCCGGCACAACCCGGAATTCACGATGATGGAGGTGTACTGCGCGTTCACCAACCACACCTACATGATGGCGCTCACGGAACTGATCATCCGGCACGCTGCCGAGGCGGCGGTCGGCACCACCAAGATCGTCTACCAGGGCCGCGAGATCGACTTCGGCAAGCCGTTCGCCCGTGCCACGCTGACGCAGGCGATCCAGGCCTACGCTCCTGAGCACTGGAGCGCCGCCCAGCTGCGCGACCGCGACTTCCTCGCCGCAAGGCTGAGGGACCTCGGGGTGGAATTCGGCGACGAGCAGGGCTGGGGGTCGCTGCAGCTTCTCCTGTTCGAGGAGCTGGCGGAGAAGAAGCTCATCGAGCCGACCTACATTCTCGACTACCCGGCGGAGGTCTCGCCGCTCGCCCGCCGCAAGGACAGCGATCCCGAAGTCACCGAGCGCTTCGAGCTCTTCATCGACGCCAAGGAGATCGCTAACGGGTTCTCCGAGCTGAACGATCCGGAGGACCAGGCCGAGCGCTTCCTCGAGCAGGCGAAGAAGAAGGACGCCGGCGACCAGGAGGCCATGTACTACGACGCCGACTACGTCCGCGCGCTCGAATACGGCATGCCTCCCACCTCGGGCGCCGGGATCGGCATCGACCGTCTGATCATGCTGCTCACCGACAGCCCCTCGATCCGCGACGTGATCCTCTTCCCGCACATGCGTCCGGAAGCGTGACGGATTCACGCGCCGCGATGGAACCAAACCGATAGAGTCCGGTCTACCGCACAAG
>CAZLUX010000062.1:0-16037 GCA_964562815.1 uncultured Enterobacteriaceae bacterium | reverse complement strand
GCACCGCCGCGTGGAACGTCTGCAGCCTGCCTTCGGTGCTGACGAAGCTGCCCGGCGTCTCGGTGAACGGCGCGACCGGCAGCATGACCTGGGCGTAGGCCGTCGCCGCGCCCTTGAACGCCGACAGCGCGACCACGAACTTGGCCTGGCGCAACGCGGCGAGCGCGGCCTGCGGGTCGGCGCAGTCGAGCTCGGGCTCCGCGTTCAGAAGCAGGTAGGCCCGGCGCGGCCTCGCGACCAGCTCGGCCGCGTTGCCCCCGACCGGCAGGCCGGCGAGATAGCCGCCGACCGAATTGGCCGCTTCGCCGAGAAAGCCGAGCTTGACGCCGAGCGCCTGCGCGGCGGCGTGGATGCGCGAGGCCTCGGGATGCTGCTGCGCGAAATTGCCCAGCAGCACGGCCGCGTTCTTCCCTTCACTCAATACCTGCTTGAAACTCGAGACGTGGTCCGCAAGCTCCGAAGGCGCCACGATCTTCTTGCTCGCGATCGGCATCAGCCAGTCGTCGTCGACCGAATGCAGGACATGGATCTGGGTGCCGCGCTTGGCCGCCTGGCGCAGCCGGTGCGCGATCAGCGGATGGTCCTTGCGCAGGAACGAGCCGACCACCAGCACGCGGTCGAGCGTGCCGAGATCGGCCACCGGCATCCCGAGCCAGGGCACTCCGCCCTTGCCGTCAGCCGAGTAGTCCGCCCGGCGCAGGCGGAAGTCCGCCCCGCCGCCGAGCCCCGCGGCGAGCCGCCCCACGAGGTAGAGCTCTTCGAGCGTGCTGTGCGGGGTGGCCAGCGCGCCGAGGTCGGCGCCCGCTTCCTTGAGCCCGGCGCTGACCGCGTCGAGCGCCGTTTCCCAGTCGGTCTCCTGCCAGCTGCCGTCGCGCTTGACCATCGGCCGGGTGAGACGTGAATCGCTGTCGAGCGCTTCGTAGGAATAGCGGTCCTTGTCCGAGAGCCAGCACTCGTTGATCGATTCGTTCTCGAGCGGCAGCACCCGCTTGACCCGGTTCAGCTTGGTCTGCACGATCAGGTTCGAGCCCAGGCCGTCGTGGGGCGAAACCGACCGGCGCCGGTCGAGCTCCCAGGTGCGCGCGCTGTAACGGAACGGCTTCGAGGTCAGCGCGCCGACCGGGCACAGGTCGATCATGTTGCCCGAGAGCTCGGAGTCGACCGTCTTGCCGACGAAGGCCACGATCTCGGCGTGCTCGCCGCGGTTGATCATGCCGAGCTCCATCACGCCGGCGATCTCCTGGCCGAAGCGCACGCAGCGGGTGCACTGGATGCAGCGCGTCATCTCCTCGGCCGCCACCAGCGGGCCGATGTCCTTGTGCAGCACCACGCGCTTCTCTTCCTGGTAGCGCGAGCCGCTCTTGCCGTATCCCACCGCCAGGTCCTGCAGCTGGCACTCGCCGCCCTGGTCGCAGATCGGGCAATCGAGCGGGTGGTTGATCAGGAGGAACTCCATCACCCCGTTCTGCGCCTTCTTGGCCGCGGGCGAATGGGTCCAGACTTTCATGCCGTCGGTAGCCGGCGTGGCGCAGGCCGGCAGCGGCTTGGGCGCTTTTTCGACCTCGACCAGGCACATGCGGCAGTTGGCCGCGATGGATAGCTTGCTGTGGTAGCAGAAGTGCGGAATGTAGATGCCGAGCTTGTTGGCGCCCTGCATCACCGTGGCGCCGGCCTCCACCTCCACCTGCCTGCCGTCGACTTCGAACGTGGGCATCTCAGGCCGCCTTCGCAATCGCGGGGTCGCCGTACGCGCCGGCGCGCCCCCACTTGGGTTCGACCTCGCCCTGCACCAGGCAGCGCTTGTGCTCGATGTGGTGCACGAACTCGGCGCGGAAGTGCTTGATGAAGCTCTTGACCGGCAGCGCCGCCGCGTCGCCCAGGGCGCAGATGGTGCGCCCGGCGATGTTGTCCGAGACGTCGTCCAGCAGCGCCAGGTCCTCCATCCGCCCCTGCCCGGTCTCGATCCGGTGCACGACCCGGTAGAGCCAGCCGGTGCCCTCGCGACAGGGCGTGCACTGGCCGCAGGACTCCTCGAAATAGAAATACGACAGGCGCTCCAGCGCCCGCACCATGCAGGTCGTCTCGTCCATCACGATCACCGCGCCCGAGCCGAGCATCGAGCCGGCCTTGGCGATCGAGTCGTAGTCCATGTCGGTCGCCATCATGACGTCGGCAGGCAGCACCGGCATCGACGAGCCGCCGGGAATCACGGCCTTGAGCTTCCTGCCGCCGCGCACCCCGCCCGCCATCTCGAGCAGCTTGGCGAACGGCGTCCCGAGCCTGACCTCGTAGTTGCCCGGCTGGTTCACGTGGCCAGTGACGGAAAAGATCTTGGTACCGCCGTTGTTGGGCTTGCCCAGGGCGAGGAAGGCGTCGCCGCCGTGGTTGATGATCCAGGGCACCGCGGCGAAGGTCTCGGTGTTGTTGATCGTGGTCGGCTTGCCGTAGACCCCGAAGCTGGCCGGAAACGGCGGCTTGTAGCGCGGCTGGCCCTTCTTGCCCTCGAGTGACTCGAGCAGCGCGGTCTCCTCGCCGCAGATGTAGGCGCCGTAGCCCGGGTGCGCGTGGAGCTCGAAGCTGAAATCCGAGCCGAGGATGTTCTTGCCCAGATAGCCGGCGCCGCGCGCCTCCTCAAGCGCCTCCTCGAACTGCTCGTACTCGGCCCAGATCTCGCCGTGGACGTAGTTGTAGCCGGTCGACGCGCCCATCGCGTAGCCGCCGATGATCATGCCCTCGATCACCATGTGCGGGTTGTAGCGCAGCAGGTCGCGGTCCTTGCAGGTTCCGGGCTCGCCCTCGTCCGAGTTGCACACCACGTACTTCTCGCCGGTGTACTGCTTCGGCATGAACGACCACTTCAGCCCGGTCGGGAAGCCCGCGCCGCCGCGGCCGCGCAGCCCCGACTTCTTCACCTCGGCGATGACCTGCTCCGGCGGGGTCTTTTCGGCGAGCAGCTTCTTCAGCGCGCCGTAGCCGCCGCGCTTCTCGTAGTCGGCGAGGCGCCAGTTGGCCCCGTCGAGGCCGGCCATCAGGATTGCATCGGGTCCGTAGTCGAGCATCTCAGCCCTTTCCCGCGAGCTCGTCGATCAGCGCGTCGAGCTTTTCCGTGGACATGTAGTCGCACATGCGCTTGTTGTTGACCAGCACCACCGGCGACATGGCGCAGGCGCCCATGCACTCGCCCTCGCGCAGCGTGAACTTGCCGTCCGGCGTGGTTTCGTTGAAGTCGATGCCGAGCTTCTGCTTCAGGTAGTCGGCGGCCTCGAGCGAGCCCTGCAGCCCGCAGGGCAGGCAGGTGCAGACCGTGAGCTTGTGCTTCGCAGTCGGTTCGAGGTTGTACATGTTGTAGAAGGTGGCGACCTCGTACACCGCCACCGGCGCCATGCCGAGGTAGCTGGCAACGAAATCCATTGTTTCGGTCGCCAGCCAGCCCTTCTCGTCCTGGGCGATGATCAGCGCCGCCATCACGGCGGACTGCTTCTGGTCGGGGGGGTATTTGGCGACCTCGCGGTCGATCTTCTTCAGGGCGTCGGGAGATAGCATCAGCGCTCGCTCATCTATCGATATCGCCGAAAACGATGTCCATGGTGCTGATGATCGCCACTGCGTCGGCGAGCATGTGGCCGGTGGCCATTTCGTTCATCGCCGAAAGGTGGCAGTAGGCCGGCGAGCGCAGCTTCATGCGGTAGGGCTTGTTCGAGCCGTCGGAGATGAAGTAGACGCCGAACTCGCCCTTCGGATGCTCGACCCCGGTGTAGGCCTCGCCCTTCGGCACGTGCATGCCCTCGGTGAAGAGCTTGAAGTGGTGGATCAGGTCCTCCATGTTGGCCTTCATCTCGGCGCGCGGAGGCGGCGCGACCTTGTTGTTGTCGACCATCACCGGGCCGGGATTCTGGCGCAGCCAGTCGATGCACTGCTTGACGATCCGGTTCGACTGGCGCATCTCCTCGACCCGCACCAGGTAGCGGTCGTAGGTGTCGCCGTTCACGCCCACCGCAACGTCGAATTCCATCCGGTCGTAGACGTCGTACGGCTGCTTCTTGCGGATGTCCCATTCGATGCCCGAGCCTCGCAGCATCGGCCCGCTGAAGCCGAGCGCGAGCGCCCGCTCAGGGGAGACCACCCCGATGCCCACCGTGCGCTGCTTCCAGATGCGGTTCTCGGTCAGCAGCGTCTCGTAGTCGTCCACGTACTTGGGGAAGCGCTCGGTGAAATCCTCGATGAAATCGAGCAGCGACCCCTGCCGGTTGCGGTTGAGCGCCTTGAGGTCGCTCTCGCTGCGGAAGCGCGACGGCTGGTACTGCGGCATCGCATCCGGCAGGTCGCGGTAGACCCCGCCCGGCCGGAAATAGGCGGCGTGCATGCGCGCCCCCGAGACCGCCTCGTAGCAGTCGAGCAGGTCCTCGCGCTCGCGGAAGCAGTACAGGAACACGGTCATCGCGCCCAGGTCGAGGCCCAGCGTGGCGAGCCCCAGCAGGTGGTTCAGGATGCGCGTGATCTCGGCGAACATCACGCGGATGTACTGAGCGCGGATCGGGACCTCGACGCCGAGCAGCTTCTCCAGCGACAGGCAAAAGGCGTGCTCGCTGCACATCATGGAGATGTAATCGAGCCGGTCCATGTAGGGCAGCGACTGAATGTACATGCGCGACTCGGCGAGCTTCTCGGTCGCGCGGTGCAGCAGGCCGATGTGGGGATCGGCGCGCTGCACCACCTCGCCGTCCATCTCGAGCACCAGGCGCAGCACGCCGTGCGCCGCCGGGTGCTGCGGGCCGAAGTTCACCGTGTAGTTGCGGATCTCGGGCACTAGCGCGACTCCTCGCCGTAGTGCTCCTCGCGCACCACCCGCGGCGTGATCTCGCGCGGCTCGATCGTCACCGGCTGGTAGATCACCCGCTTCTGCTCGGGGTCGTAGCGCATCTCGACGTAGCCGGACACGGGGAAGTCCTTGCGGAACGGATGGCCGATGAAGCCGTAGTCGGTGAGGATCCGGCGCAGGTCCGGATGCCCCTCGAACACGATGCCGAACAGGTCGAAGGCTTCGCGCTCGTACCAGTTGACGCTCGGCCAGACGTCGATCACCGAATCCAGTTTGGGAAAATCGTCGTCCGGGCAGAAGGCCCGCACCCTGAGGCGCCAGTTCTTGCTTACCGACAGCAGCTGCAGCACCGCGGCGAAGCGCTCGCGCTCCCAGGGCCGCGCGCCGTAGGTCGAATAGTCGACGCCGCACAGGTCGATCAGCTGCTCGAAGCGGAGCTCCGGGTGGTCCCGCAGCGTGAGCGCCACCTCGTGGTAGTCGGCCGCTCCGACTTCGAGGGTGATCTCGCCGATCCGCTCGACGAGCTTCGTGTCCTTGCCCTGGAGCACGCTCTGCAGGGCGTCGTGGAGGCGTTGCAGTCGAGGGCTCATCTGGCGATGGTGCTAGTCCGCTTGATCTTGTTCTGCAACTGAACCAGCCCGTACAGCAGCGCCTCGGCGGTGGGCGGGCACCCGGGCACGTAGACGTCGACCGGTATGACCCGGTCGCAGCCCCGCACCACCGAGTACGAATAGTGATAGTAGCCGCCGCCGTTGGCGCACGAGCCCATCGATACGACCCAGCGCGGCTCGGGCATCTGGTCGTACACCTTGCGCAGGGCGGGAGCCATCTTGTTGCACAGCGTTCCCGCCACGATCATCACGTCGGACTGGCGCGGGCTGGGACGGAACACGATGCCGAAGCGGTCGAGGTCGTAGCGAGCGGCCCCCGCGTGCATCATCTCGATCGCGCAGCACGCGAGACCGAAGGTCACCGGCCAGAGCGAGCCGGTGCGGGTCCAGTTGATCAATTTGTCCGCCGTGGTCGTGACAAAGCCCTGCTGCAGGACGCCTTCTATTCCCATTCCAGCGCTCCTTTCATCCACTCGTAGACGAATCCGACCACCAGGATGCCGAGAAACATCATCATCGCGAGGAAGCCGAACAGCCCGATCTGGTTGATCACCACCGCCCAGGGAAACAGGAACGCGATCTCGAGGTCGAACAGGATGAACAGGATCGCGACCAGGTAGTAGCGCACGTCGAACTTCATGCGCGCGTCTTCGAAGGCCTCGAAGCCGCATTCGTAGGGTGAATTCTTTTCCGGATCGGGGCGGTGCACTCCGAGCACCGCGCCCAGCGCCATCGGCAGTACTCCGATGGCGAGGCCGACCAGGATGAACAGCAGAACCGGAAAATACTCGCTCAGCATGTTGCCCGTCATGACTCAGTCGGTTGCGCAAACGGCGAAAAGTTCCGCCGTTCGCGTACATCTGGTGCCCACGAGCAGACTCGAACTGCTACGGCTGTTTAGGCCACTAGCCCCTCAAGCTAGCGTGTCTACCAATTTCACCACGTGGGCGATGAATTCAATTCGAATTATCCTCCAATTAGGCGCTCTTCTCTGCTCAGTTCGGTATCTCTTTCGCTTTCGACGATCCACCCTGCGCCGGCGCCGCCGGGACCGCCGGCTGCGGTTTCGCCGCGGGCTTGGGAGGCGCCGGCGACTCCTTGACCGAGTCCATGACGCCGGCAGAGGCTTTCGGCTGATGCGTGGCGAAATACGACAAGCCGAGACTCGAGATGAAAAACAGCGTCGCGAGTGCTGCTGTCAGTCGCGAAAGGAAGTTCGCCGAGCCGGTGGCGCCGAACAGGCTCGCCGAAGCGCCGCCGCCGAAGCCCGATCCCATGTCCGCGCCCTTGCCGTGCTGAAGCAGGACGAGCCCGATGATTCCGAGCGCGATCAGGATATGCAGCACGACGATCAGCTTGGTCCAGAATACAAAGTCCATCAATCCATCCTCTAGTTTTCCGCGGCGCGGATGATCTGCAGAAAATCCTCCGCGACCAGTGACGCGCCGCCGATCAGTCCGCCGTCGATGTCGGCCATCGAGAACAGCGCCTTCGCGTTGGCCGGCTTGACGCTGCCGCCGTACAGGATGCGCAGCCCCGCGGCGACCTCCTTGTTTCGCTCGGCGACCCGGCCGCGCAGCAAAGCGTGCACCGCCTGTGCCTGCTCGGGCGTCGCGTTGCGCCCGGTGCCGATCGCCCATACGGGCTCGTAGGCCAGCACCGACTTCGACAACGCCGCGCCGCCCGCCTTCTCGAGCACGGCGTCGAGCTGGCGCGCAACCGTGCGCTCGGTGTCCCCCGCGTCGCGCTCGGCCAGCGTCTCGCCCACGCACAGGATAGGCACCAGCCCGGCGGCCTGCGCGGCCGCGAACTTTCCCGCCACCTGGACGTCGGTCTCGCCGAAGAGCTGCCGTCGCTCGGAATGACCGACCAGCACGTAGCGGCAATCGAAGTCCGCCAGCATCGCCGCCGAGACCTCGCCCGTAAACGCGCCCTGCGCGTGCTCGCTCACGTTCTGCGCGCCCCAGCCGACCGGCGTACGCGCCAGCTGCACCGCGGTCTCCGCGAGATACGGAAAGGGCACGCACACCGCGCACTCGACGTTCGAGACGTCGCTCATGCCCTTGATGACGGCGTCCAGAAGCATCCGGTTCGCCGTCCGGTTGCCGTGCATTTTCCAGTTGCCGGCGACCAGCCGAGCGCGCATTGCAAATCCGTAAAAAAATCCCGGGGATTCTACCGTGCGCCGGCGTGCAGGGTCAACGAAAAACCCCGCGCGAGATCAAAGCTTTGCGGTGCGCTGGAGGCGCCGGCGAAAGGCGCCGCGGGCCGCGTCGCGCGCGAGCCTCGAGCCTTGCGACTCCATGATGTCGTAGAGGCGCCGCCCGATCGAGTCTTGCGCGGGCCGCAACAGCGCCGGCAGGCGCACGGCACGGCTCAGGGCGCGCGTCTCCCTCGCGTACAGGCGCAGGATGCCGGCGAGGAGGGACTCGAGCTCTTCCTGCGCATAGCATTCGCGCAGCGCTTCGCGCAGTCCGCGGCCGCCATGCCAGGCGTCGAGGATCCGGTACGCGGCGCCGAGCAGCTGCCCGATGCGCTGCCGCCGCAGTGGCAGGATTTCGTCGTAGCGCACCTCGATGCCGATCGGAAATCTGCCGACCTGCGCGAGAAAATCCCCGTCGACGGCCCTGCCTCGCGCGAGCAGCGCCTCGACCACTTCCTCTCCCGGGGGCCGGCCCGCCGCGCGTGCTTCGCCCGCGCTGCGGATCGCCAGCTCGTCCTTGCGCACTTCCTTCGCCACGTTGCGCGCCAGCAGCGGCTCGAGGTGAGGCAGCGCCAGGCGCAGCGGCAGCGCGGCCCGCAGCGCCTGGGTGGTGCGCCGGCTATAGGTCTCCAGGATCCTGCGGTCCAGCTCGGCGAGAACGCGCACCCGATCCATCGGCGCGCGGTCCCGCGCTCAGCTTGGCAGCGGCTTGACCGCGCGATGGAAGCCGAGCATCCCGTACAGCACCGTCTTGGAGGTGACGTCGACGTAACCGAGCTCGCGCAGCACCACCGAAAGCTCCTCGGCCGAGTAGAACATCTCCAGCGCGTGGATGAAGTACTTCTTGCAATTGAGCGCCGCGGGCCCGCTCTTGAACAGCAGGCCGGTGAACGCCAGGCACATGCGCAGGTAGCTGTAGTAGGTCTTTTCGACGAAGCGGCTGCGCGGGCGCAGCATGTCGCAATGATGAAAGTGCCCGCCCGGCTTGAGCACGCGCAGGATTTCCTGGAACACGCGCCTCACCCGCAGGTGGCGCGAGGCGAATTGCAGCGTCACGACGTCGAAGTGATTGTCGGGAAAGGGCAGCTCGTGCACGTCGCCGATCGTGCTGCTGATGGTGAACCCGCGCGCGCTGGCCCGCTGCCGCCCGACCTCCTGCATCTCCGCGCTGCGGTCGATCGCGTGCACGCGCAGGCTCGGCTCGCGCTCGAGCAGCGCGATTCCTATCGCGTTGGTCCCGGCGCAGACATCGAGCACCCTTTCACCGGGCTTGACGTCGACGGTCGACATGAAGCTGCGCAGGAAATAGCCCCACAGCCCCAGGCTGGCGATGTTGTTCGCCCTATCGTAGTAGGGCGCGACGTCCGCGAAAACTTCGTTGAGATCGTTGGTCCAGACGTTACGGAAGCGCTGCTCGCGCAGCTCTTCCCGAAGGGCTAGCGGCGGCGGTGGTGTCATAGGTGGTCATCCCCCCTTTGTTTCTTCGAATGATGCAACCGGCGTTAGATTAGCAGCAAGTAGGCCGCCGCGGCCACGCTTGCGGCCACGGCGATCGCATAAACGATCGCGGCGACCAGGATATCGGCGCGAACCCCCAGGTCATAGCAGGTGATCCGCAGGCGGTGGGCGGCGCTCCAGAGAGACAGGAACACCACCCCGACGATCACGACCTTGACCAGCCAGTGCGCGGCGAAGGCGTGCATCCGGTCGTAGGCCAGCAGGTCGGGCGCGTGCCCGAGCGCGGCCAGAAGCGTCAGCAGGATCAGCACCGGCGTGAGGAACGCGGTCAGCGTGCCGCCCGCGGCGAAAGGCCCCCAGACGATAGGCTTGTTCGACTTGGCCATGCTAGAAGGCTCCGGCGAGAAACAGAACGAGCAGCGACAACAGGCCCCAGACGGCGAAGTGCGCGCCTGAAATGACCTCGTCGGCGACGAATTCCTCGCCCCGCTGAACGGGCAGCGCCTTCGGGGTGAGCTTGAACCAGGTGATCGCGTGGTAGACGGCAAACGCCAGTGCCAGGACCTGCAGCACGATGCTCGCGGGACTGCGCAGCGCCTCCAGGAATTCGGCCCAGGCCTGCGGACCCTGCGCGAGCCGCGCCAGGCCCCATACGAACATCAATGTCCAGCCACCGATGAACAGGCACGAGAATTCGCGCAGCATGTAGCGCAGGTATCGCGGATTGCGCGTCAGCCACTCCCTGCCCACCTTCCGCACGTAGGGTTTGCGGCTCATGATTTCGTCAGCCATGGCATCGTATGCTCGAGGTACCAGTCGATGGTGCTCTTGATCTTCACCTGCTGCAGCGCCGCGGCGGGATCGACGTGCTCGGGACAGACCTCCGAGCACGCGCCGACGAAGGCGCATTCCCAGACGCCCTCGTAGGCGGCGACCTCCTGCTGGCGCTCGTCGCGCCCGCCGTCGCGCGAATCCTGGTTGTAGCGGTGGGCGAGCGAGATCGCGGCCGGGCCGATGAATTTCGGGATCAGGCCGTACTCCGGGCATGCCGCGTAGCACAGCATGCAGTTGATGCAGAGCGTGAACTGCTTGTAGCGCTTCAGTTGCGCCGGCGTCTGGCGGTACTCGCCGTCCTCCAGCGCCTTGGGCTCCTTGGGAATCAGGTAGGGCTTGACCCGCTTCAGCTTGGCGACGAAATCGTCGATGACCGTCACCAGGTCGCGCTCGACCGGGAAATGGGCCAGCGGCTCGACGCGGATGACGCCCTGGTAGTCGCGCAGGAACGACTTGCAGGCGAGCCTGGGCTCGCGGTTGATCATCATGCCGCAGCTCCCGCACACCGCCATGTGGCAGGACCAGCGGTAGCTCAGCGTGGGATCGATGTTCTCCTTGATGTGATTGAGGGCATCGAGCACCACCCATTCCTCGCGGCACGAGACCGAGTAGCGCTGGAAATGCGGCTCCAGGTCGGTCTCGGGGTTGTAACGCAGGACTTCCAGCTCGACCACGCGCTCGCTCATTCGTGGCCTCCGGAATAGTCACGCACGCCCGGCTGCGACTTGGTGATCACGACATCGAGATAGTCGACGCGCGGCGCCGTCTCGCCCTGGTAATGAGCGAGTGAATGCCTGAGGTAGCGCTGGTCGTCCCGCTCGGTGTGATCGAGGCGCTGGTGCGCGCCGCGCGACTCCTTGCGCTCGAGCGCGCTCACTGCGACCGCTTCGGCGCAGTCGAGCATCGAGCCCAGCTCGAGCGCCTGCAGCAGGTCGGTGTTGTAGACGTTGGTCTTGTCGTGCAGCTCGATCTGCTTGTAGCGCCGGCGCAGCTCGGCCAGCTTGGCGCAGGCCTCGGTGAGGCCTTCGCCGCTGCGGTAGATGCCGGCGTTCTTTTCCAGCGTGTGCATCATCTCCTTGCGCAGGCCGGCGAGCGACTCGGTGCCGCCGGTGCGCTGGAACAGCTCGCGCACCCTCTCCTGCGCGGCTTTGGCGCCCGCCTCGAGCGCCGCGTCGTTGCCCGGTCCCGCGCCCGAGGCCAGATACTCGGCGGCGCTGAGCGCTGCGCGGCGGCCGAACACCAGCAGCTCGGTGAGCGAGTTGGACCCCAGGCGGTTGGCGCCGTTGATGCTCACGCAGGCGCACTCGCCCGCGGCGAACAGCCCCGCGACCGGCGTCGCGGCGCGGATGTCGGTGTGGATGCCGCCCATCATGTAGTGCACGACCGGGCGCACCGGCACCGGGTCTCTGACCGGGTCGACGCCCATGTAGCTGATCGACATGTCGCGCACCAGCGGCAGGCGCTCGTTGATCTTCTTCTCGCCCAGGTGGCGCATGTCGAGCAGCATGGCGTCGCCCCACTGCGTGGCGACCATGTTGCCCTTCTGCTGCTCATGCCAGAAGGCCTGGCTGACCCGGTCGCGCGGCCCCAGCTCCATGGTCTTCAGCACCGGCTTGCCGAGGGGCGTTTCGGGCCCCATGCCGTAGTCCTGCAGGAATCGCCGGCCGTTCTTGTTGAGCAGCACCCCGCCCTCGCCGCGGCAGGCCTCGGTCAGAAGCGTGCCGGTGCTCGGCAGCCCCGTCGGGTGGTACTGCACGAACTCCATGTCCTTCAGCGGCACGCCGGCGCGGTAGGCGAGCGCCATGCCGTCGCCGGTCTTGATCGCGCCGTTGGTGGTGAACGGGAACATGCGTCCGGCACCGCCGCCGGCGATGATCACCGCGCGGGCGCGGATCTGGCGCATCTGGCCGCTGCGCATTTCGATGGCGGTCAGGCCCTGGCAGCGGCCGTCGTCGACCAGCAGCTCGGTCGCGTAGTACTCGTCGAAGCGCTCGATCGAGGGGAACTGGAGCGAGGTCTGGAACAGCGTGTGCAGGATGTGAAAGCCGGACTTGTCGGCGGCGAACCAGGTGCGCTGCTTCTTCATGCCGCCGAACGGCCTTACTGCCACCGAGCCGTCGGCCTCGCGGCTCCAGGGGCAACCCCAGTGTTCGAGCTGGATCAGCTCTCTGGGGGCTTCCTGCACCAGGTAGTCGACTGCGTCCTGATCGCACAGCCAGTCGCCGCCGCCCACGGTGTCGTTGAAGTGATGATCGAGGCTGTCGTCGGCCTTGATCACACCCGCCGCGCCGCCTTCCGCCGCGCAGGTGTGGCTGCGCATGGGGTACACCTTCGAGATCAGCGCGATGCGCAGCTTCGGATCGGCTTCGGCGAGAGCGATCGCGGCGCGCAGCCCCGCGCCGCCCGCACCGATTATCGCCACGTCAGTCTGTACCGTTTCCATCCCCTGTAGTTCCATGCTTTGCGTCTGCCGGAACTATGCGCCGATCGCCGCCGGCGCGTTTGATCTCGGTCAATCCGCTGCCGGCCGCCGGCCTCGTCTAGCGAACGACGCGGTCTATGCTGAGCTGCAGGCCGCTGGCGCCCGGCGCGACAGGCTTGCTCGCTCCCTCGAGGTCGCCCGGCTGCGGCAGCGCGTTTCCTGACTTCGAGATGCGCGCGCCGATCACCACCTCGGATTGCTCCGACAGCTTGCTGCCCGCCGCCATCGCCTGGCTGTCGTCGAGGCGGAACTTGAACGGCAGCTGCGACGCCGCGACGCGCTGGATTGCGACGGGCATGGGCGGTCCGCTCACGGGGCGCGCGAATACGAACAGGGTGTCGCCGGGCTCGACTTGCGCGGCCAGCTTCCGGGCCAGCTTCACCGTGCCGGTGATCGCCTTCGAATTGTCCGCCACGGCTTCGGTTTTCTTTGCCGGCGCCGGTGCCGGCGCCGGAAGATGGCCCTCGCGACGCGCGGCCTCGATGCTGTTCTCGACTTCGCGGCGGAAGTCCGATCCCGGCGCGAGCTCCGCCAGGCTGCGTTCCCAGTACTTCACCGCCTGGGCGTAGTTCTTCTGCGCATACTCGGCGCTGCCGGCGAGCGCGAGCAGCTTGATGTTCTTCGGATCGATCTTGAGCCCGCGCTGAATGATCTGCGTCGGCTCTCCGGCGAGGTCGCCGCCGCGCGCCATCGCCAGCGAATCGGCGTAGTCCGCGAGCAGCGGCGCGTCGTCGCCCACCAGCGCGACCGCATGCGCGTAGGCGTTCGCCGAATCCTGGAAACGGCCGAGCACCGCGTAGGAGCGCCCGAGCATGGTCCAGCCGGTCGCGTCGTCGGGGTTCTTCTTCAGGCGGTCGGCGAGTTTTTCGACCAATTTGGTCATCTCGGTCGGAGTGATCGGATGCCCCTCCTGCCGCACGACAGGATTGAGCGCACTCATGTCGCCGAACTGCAGATAGCCGAGCACCGCGATCAGCGGCAGCGCGATCGCGACCCCCAGCGCCGCCCAGACCGTTGCGCGGCCTCCCGTGGAGGCGGTAGGCATTTCGGCCGCCTCCTGCTGCACGTCCTCGAGCAGGCGCTGCTCGATTTCCTGCCGCGCCTCGAGGTACTGCGGCTCGCCGAGCGTTCCGTCGGCGTGCTCGCGCTCGAGCTCCGCCAGCTCGTCGCGGTAGAGCTTGACGTTGGTGGCGTCGCGGTCCGTGCCTGCGCCAGACCTGCGGCGGCGAAGCAGCGGCGTCAGCACGATCAGCAGCGCGACTGCGATGAACAGGGTCGCGATGAGCCAGAACACGGTCATGCGCGATCCTCATTCGCCTGCAGCAATGCCTGTGCCCTCGCCCGCTGCTCGTCGCTCAGTCCGGATTGCTCCACCCTGCCGCGGCGCCTGCGCATGTAGACGAACAGCGCGATGATGCCGCCCAGCAGCAGCGCGAAGGGCCCGCCCCAAAGCAGCACGGTGGTCGCCTTGAGGGGCGGGTCGTAGAGCACGAAATCGCCGTAGCGGTCGACCAGGTACTGCTTGATCTGGTCGTCGGTCCTGCCGGCCTTGATCTGCTCGCGGATTTCCTTCCTGAGGTCCTTCGCCAGATCGGCCTGGGATGCGGCGATGGTTTCGTTCTGGCACACCAGGCAGCGAAGCTGCTGCTCGAGCGTCACGGCGCGCTTCTCGGCGACGGGATCGTTGGCCGCGGGAACCGCCTGCTTCGCGTGCAGAGGGGCCGCCACCAGCAGGGCGACGAAGAGGAGCAAAGCGCCGCGCATCATCCCTGCAGCTTCCTCACCAGCGGCACGATCTTCGCGTCGAGGATCTCCGGCGTCACCGGCCCGATTTGCTTGTAGCGGATGATTCCCTTCTTGTCGATCACGTAGGTCTCCGGAACGCCGTACACGCCGTAGTTGATGCCGACCCGGCCGTCGCGGTCCATGATCGACTTGGTATAGGGGTCGCCCAGCCTGGCCAGCCACGCGAGCGCGTCCTTGCGGTCGTCCTTGTAGTTCAGCCCGTACACCGGAACGATGTTGCGCTTGGAAAACGCCACCAGCACCGGATGCTCCTCGCGGCACGAGACGCACCAGGAGGCCCAGACGTTCAGCAGCCACACCTTGCCCAGCATGTCCTTCTCGGAAAACTTGCGCTGGGGATCGGTCAGCTCGGGCAGCGTGAACGACGGCGCCGGCTTGTCGATCAACGGCGACGGCACTTCGCGCGGATTCAGCCGCAGGCCGACCGCCAGGAAACCGACCAGGACGATGAAGAATCCGAGCGGAATCAGGAAACGCTTCATACCCGCCCGCCGTGAGGCAGCGCGGCACCGCGCGCGCGCCGCCGGGCGCGCTCGGGCTTCTTGCCGGAATCGGAGGTCTCGGCCTTCTCGCGCCTGCGGACGGCGACGCGGTAGCGGCGGTCGAGCGCCGCGAGCAGGCCGCCGAGCGCCATGATCACGCAGCCGCCCCAGATCCAGACGACGAAAGGCTTGTAGTAGATGCGCACCGTCCAGGCGCCGCCGCCGACCGGCTCGCCGAGCGAGACGTAGAGGTCGCGCGTGAGGCCGGTGTGGATCGACGCTTCGGTCATCTGCGGCTGCTGGGGACCGTAGTTCCGCTTTTCGGGATGAAGCGTGAACGCCGTCGCGCCGTTGCGCAGCACGCTGACGGTGCCGCGGGCAGCAGTGTAGTTCGGCCCCTGCACCTCGCCGACGCCGTCGAAACGGAAGGTGTAGCCGCCGACCAGGGCGGTGTCGCCGACGTCCATCTTAAGGTCGCGCTCGACCTCGTAGCTCTTGACCATGGTCACGCCGATCACGAACACGCCGATCCCGGCGTGCGCGAGGAGCATGCCGAGCTGCGCGCGCGGGACTCCGCGCAGGCGCGCAAGCCACCCCGAACCCGGCTGCGCACGCAGCTTGGCGATCAGCGCGGCCGCGCTCGAAGCGAGGACCCAGAAGGCGAGCAGCAGGCCGAAGCTCCTCATCGCCGTCCATTCGCCGAGCAGCGCGGGCAGCGCCAGGGCGCTCACCACGCTGATTCCCAAGGCCCACTTGAGCCTCTGCGCGAGGCTGGGCAGGCTCGCCTCGCGCCAGCGCGCGAGCGGGCCGATTCCCATCAGGAACAGCGCCGGCGCCATCAGCGGCAGGAACACGGTGTCGAAATACGGCGGGCCGACCGAGATCTTGCCCAGATGGAGGGCGTCGAGCACCAGCGGGTAGAGCGTGCCGAGCAGCACCGCGCCCGCCGCGGCCGCGAGCAGCACGTTGTTGGTCAGCAGCATCGACTCCTTCGACAGCAGCTCGAAGCGTCCGCCCAGACCGACGCGCGGCGCGCGCCAGGCAAAGAGCGCGAGCGAGGCGCCGATGACCACCGCGAGAAAGACGAGGATGAAGATCCCCCGTCGCGGGTCGGTCGCGAACGCGTGCACCGAGGTGAGCACGCCGGAGCGCACCAGGAAGGTGCCCAGCAGCGAGAGCGAGAATGCGACGATCGCGAGCAGCACGGTCCAGGCCTTGAAGCCGCCGCGCTTCTCGGTCACCGCGAGGGAATGCAGCAGCGCGGTGCCCACCAGCCACGGCATGAAGGAGGCGTTCTCGACCGGGTCCCAGAACCACCAGCCGCCCCAGCCGAGCTCGTAGT
>CAZLUX010000061.1:14951-16220 GCA_964562815.1 uncultured Enterobacteriaceae bacterium | reverse complement strand
CCCGGCGCGAGCATCGCGGCGTCACTCGAAGCGGCGCTTGCGCTGTGTTCGCAGGCGCCGGTCGCTTTCGTGATCGGAGGCGGCGAGCTCTACGCCGCGGCGCTGCGCTATGCCGACGTTCTGGTTCTCACCGAAATCCAGCGGGACTTCGAGGGCGACGCGCGGTTCCCGCCCTGGGACCGCGCGGTCTGGCGCGAAGCACAACGGGACGCGCACGTGAGCGCGCAGGGCATGCGCTACGATTTCGTGCGCTACGAGCGCCGGAAAGAAACCGGTACGATTTCAGGGCGCTGAAACGCGAAGGCGGGCACAAGGCCCGCCTTCGGCATTCTCGGCACGACCCGCTCAGGGCGCGGACTCGAAGACCCTGACTTGCGGAAGCGGAAAGCCGTTGAACTCGCTCGCATACGCCGTGGTATAGGCCCCGGCGTTGCGCAGGTAGAAGAAGTCGCCTTCCTGCAGGTCCGAAGGCAGAGGCTCGTCACGCAGGACCACGTCCACCGAGTCGCAGGTCGGACCGGCGACGTTCCAGGTGATGTCCGGCCCCGAACGATCGGTGCGGATCCGGTATTTGAGGCCTTCGGTGGTCTCGATGATGCCGCCGAACAGTCCCGCGTCGAGATGCAGCCAGCGCTTGCCCGCGCGCACCGCGGTCCCCAGCACGCGGCAGACGAAATAGCCGGCGTCGGAAACAAGGTAGCGGCCCGGCTCGGCGATGACCTTCACCTCCTGTGGGAAGGCTTTCAGCGCCTCGTCCACGACTTCACCGATCACTTCGATCGACGGGATCGGCTTGACGTGGCGCACCGGAAAGCCGCCCCCGATGTCGAGCAGGCGCGGCTTGAGACCGACTTTAGTCATGGCGTCGAACACCGCGCGTGCCTTCTCGATGCCCACTCGCCAGTTTTCCGGGTTGCGGCACTGGGAACCGACGTGAAAGGTCACCCCGGCGAGGTCGGCGCCGAGCTTGGCCGCCGCGGCGACGATCTCGCGGGTGTCGGCCGCACCGGCGCCGAACTTGCCCGAAAGGGGCCAGTCGCTGCCGATATTGGGCGTGGCAACGCGCAGATAGAGCTTGGCGTCGGACTTGACCGAGTGCACCCGCCTCAGCTCGTCCAGGCTGTCGATCACGAACCACTCGACGCCCTTGGCAGCGGCGTAGGCGATCGAATCGCGCGACTTGACGGGATTGGAGTAAAACACCTCGCCGGCCGGCACCCCCAGCGAAAGGAGGAGGTCGAGTTCAGCGATCGAAGCGATCTCGAAGCC
>CAZLUX010000061.1:9830-14851 GCA_964562815.1 uncultured Enterobacteriaceae bacterium | reverse complement strand
CAGGGTCACTAAGTCTCTGGAATTTCCAGAACGCAAACGTCGAAGCGAAGCACGCATTTAGTCTTGCCTGTCATGATGACCTCCTTGCCCTCGCCGGGGTTGGCAAAAATTTCCGCCGATTATAGGGACGACCCCCGCTGAGTCAAGGGCTTACGAGCGTTTTTTTCAAGCCCGCACAGACGGCGCCGGCCGCCCGGCACGGCCGCGATACCACAACATGCGGGAGGCGCGGACCCGCTGCGCCATCCCGTGGCGCCATATTGTGGTTCTGGTGGCGCGCCCGGGCGCAAGGCCCGGGTCAGATCCGGGGCAGCGTGACGCCCTGCTGGCCGAGGTACTTGCCGCCGCGGTCCTTGTACGAGGTCTCGCAGACCTCGTCCGCCTCGATGAAGATGACCTGCGCGACGCCTTCGTTGGCGTAGATCTTGGCGGGAAGCGGCGTGGTGTTGGAGAACTCGAGCGTGACGTGCCCTTCCCATTCCGGCTCGAGCGGCGTGACGTTCACGATGATGCCGCAGCGCGCGTAGGTCGACTTGCCCAGGCAGATCGTGAGCACGTTGCGCGGTATGCGGAAGTACTCCACCGTGCGGGCCAGCGCGAAGGAATTGGGCGGAATGATGCACACGTCGCCGCGAAAATCGGCGAACGACTTCTCGTCGAACGCCTTGGGATCGACGATCGTCGAGTTGATGTTGGTGAAGATCTTGAATTCGTTCGAGCAACGGATGTCGTAGCCGTAGCTGGAAGTGCCGTACGAGACGATGCGCTGCCCGCCGACTTCCTTGACCTGTCCGGGCTCGAACGGCTCGATCATGCGCTGCGCCTGCGCCATGCGCCGGATCCAGGTGTCCGATTTGATCGACATTCAGGTGTTCTGCACCACGATATTGGGGAACTTGGAGCTCATATCCCGCTGCGCTTCCGCGATCTTCACGGCGCAGCGCCGCGCGATCTTGCGGTAGATCTCGGCCACCCGCCCGTCCGGTTCGGCCACCACCGTCGGCCGGCCCGAGTCCGCCTGCTCGCGAATGGCGGCATCCAGCGGCAGCTGGCCGAGCAGCTCGGTGCCGTAGTCGGTGCACATCTTGTCCGCTCCGCCGCTGCCGAATATGTGGCTCTCATGGCCGCAGTTGGGGCAGATATGGATCGACATGTTTTCGACCACACCGAGGATCGGGATGCCGACCTTCTCGAACATCTTCAGGCCCTTCCTGGCGTCGAGCAGGGCGATGTCCTGCGGCGTGGTGACGATCACGGCGCCGGTGACGGGCACCCTTTGCGCAAGCGTGAGCTGGATGTCGCCCGTGCCGGGCGGCAGATCGACCACCAGATAGTCGAGATCCCGCCAGCGCGTGTCCTTGAGCAGCTGCTCCAACGCCTGCGTCACCATCGGACCGCGCCACACCATCGGCGTATCCATGTCGATCAGGAACCCGATCGAGATCGCCTGAATTCCGTGCCCCTCCATCGGCTCGAGGCTCTTGCCGTCCTTCGACTCGGGGTGCCCCGCAATGCCCAGCATCATCGGCTGCGACGGCCCGTAGATGTCGGCATCCAGCATGCCCACCGAAGCGCCCTCGGCCGCCAGGGCGAGCGCGAGGTTGACCGCGGTGGTCGACTTGCCGACACCGCCCTTGCCCGAGGCCACCGCAATGATGTTCTTGATGCCCGGAACCAGCTTCACGCCCTTCTGCACGGCGTGCGCGACGACCTTCGAGGTCACGTTCACCGTGGCAGCGGTCGCCCCGGCCTCGCGCAGGGCCTCGACGACCTGTTTGCGGATCGGCTCGAACTGGCTCTTGCCGGGATAGCCGAGCTCGATGTCGACCGACACATCGCCGCCGCTGACGCGAATGTTGCGCGCCGAGCGGGAGGTCACGAAATCCGTTCCTGTGTTCGGATCGACGAGCTGTTTGAGAGCCGCCTGGACTTGAGCTTCGCTGATGGACATGGCCGATTCCCCGGCCGCGCCCGGATACGCATTCGGGCACGGAGAAAAAGGACGCCAGTTTACCGAAAACGGCGCCGCAACGGCACGGAAACCCTGATCGCTTTGCTAGAATCGCCCACTCCGCTTCAGGCCTCCCGATGTCCCGCCGCAGGATCCTCGTCACATCCGCCCTGCCCTACGCCAACGGCGCGATTCACCTCGGCCACCTGGTCGAGTACATCCAGACCGACATCTGGGTCAGGTTCCAGAAAATGCGCGGCCACGAGGTGCACTATGTCTGCGCCGACGATACGCACGGCACCCCGATCATGCTGCGCGCCGACGCGGAGGGCATCGGCCCGAGGCAGCTGATCGAGCGCGTCTGGCACGAGCACAAGCGCGACTTCGACGGCTTCTTGATCGGCTTCGACAACTACTACTCGACGGATTCGCCGGAGAACCGGGCCTTCTGCGAGGACATCTATCTGCAACTGAAATCCCGCGACCTGATCGCGGTGCGTTCGGTCGAGCAGTTCTACGATCCGGTCAAGGAGATGTTCCTGCCGGACCGCTACATCAAGGGCGAATGCCCCAAGTGCGGCGCCAGGGACCAGTACGGCGACTCCTGCGAGGTCTGCGGCTCGACCTACTCCCCGACGGAGCTGAAGAATCCTTATTCGGTGGTGTCAGGCGCCAAGCCCGAGCGGCGCGCCTCCGAGCACCATTTCTTCCGTTTGTCCGACCCGCGCTGCGAAGCGTTCCTGCGCGGCTTCACCCAGGGCGGTGAGCGGCTGCAAGCCGAAGCCGCCAACAAGATGAAGGAGTGGCTGGGCGAGCCCGGCGAGCACCGGCTCAGCGACTGGGACATCTCGCGCGACCCGCCCTACTTCGGCTTCCCGATCCCGGGCACGGATGGACAGAAATTCTTCTACGTCTGGCTGGACGCACCGGTCGGTTACTTCGGCAGCTTCGCCAACTATGCCGCGCGGCGGCGCGAGCAAGGCGCCACGATCGATCAGGACGCCTTTCTGCGACCGGGCGGCGACACCGAGCTGGTGCACTTCATCGGCAAGGACATCCTCTACTTCCACGCCCTTTTCTGGCCCGCCATGCTGGAGCACGCCGGCTACCGCACCCCGACCAGGATCTACGCCCACGGCTTTTTGACCGTGAACGGGGAAAAGATGTCCAAGAGCCGCGGCACCTTCATCACGGCCGAGAGCTACCTGAAGCTGGGCCTGAATCCCGAGTGGCTGCGCTATTACTACGCCGCCAAGCTCGGACCGACGATGGAGGACATCGATCTCAGCCTGGACGACTTCGTCGCCCGCGTGAACAGCGACCTCGTCGGCAAGTACGTCAACATCATCAGCCGCTATGCGGCGATTCTCAACAGGCACTTCGACGGCCGGTTGCTGCCCGAGGACCCGAATTCGATCTCCGCATCCCGGCGTTACTCGGCGTTCGCTTACGACGCCGAGGAGAAGATCGCGGAGGCCTACGAAAATCGCGAGTACGGAAAAGCTTTGCGCGAGGTGATGAGGGTTGCGGACCTGATCAACCAGAGAATCGACCAGGACAAGCCGTGGGACATGGCCAAGGACGAATCCAGGAAAGCCGAGCTGCACGTCCTGTGCTCCGATTGCATGAACGCGTTCCGGATTCTCACCTTCTACCTGGCGCCGGTTCTGCCGGTGACTGCCGAGCGGGCGGCCGAGCTGCTCGGGCTCGAGTATCCGTTCGCGTGGGCGAACATCGGCGCGCCGATCGCCCGAATCAAGCCATACAAGCACCTGATGACCCGCGTCGAGCCGAAGCAGATGGCCGCGCTGGTCGAGGCGAATCGAGAAAGCCTGCAACCCGCGACTTCACAGCAGTCGCAGCAACGACACGCCGAGCACCAGCAGCACGCCGAGGAGAGCGCCGTGAACGAATCGATCTCTATTGACGAATTTAACAAAATCGAGCTTCGCGTCGCGCGCATCGTGAACGCCGAGCAGGTCGAGGGCGCGGACAAGCTCGTCAAGCTCACGCTCGACATCGGCGACCAGACCCGCACCGTCTTCGCCGGCATCAAGTCCGCCTATTCGCCCGAGAAACTCAAGGGTCGGCACACCGTGATGGTGGCGAACCTCGCGCCGCGCAAGATGCGCTTCGGCGTGTCCGAGGGAATGGTGCTGGCCGCCTCGGGCGACGGCGCGGGCATATTCCTCATCGCGCCCGACGAGGGAGCGCAGCCTGGCATGCGCGTAAAATAAGTGCGTCGCGGCCTTGGGCCGCAAACCGGGCGACGCCCTGTAATGGAGAATTCCGGTCGCACGCTGGTATGCAGCGTCGTGTTCCTCGACATCGCGGAATACTCGAAGAAGCCGGTCGCGGAGCAGCTTCAGCTCAAGCAGTCGTTCAACGGC
The DNA here is from genome assembly GCA_964562815.1 of uncultured Enterobacteriaceae bacterium. Taxonomy (GTDB): domain Bacteria; phylum Pseudomonadota; class Gammaproteobacteria; order Burkholderiales; family SG8-39; genus DAHVFK01. Next base: position 10,510 of record CAZLUX010000061.1, on the reverse strand, counting down.
ATTCTGGCGAGCGCGCTCGAGCAGGTCCCGCTGCGCGACCGGATCATCCTCGATACCGGCGACGGCGCCGCCATCGCGTTCATCGGCGACCCGGAGGACGCCCTGTTCTCCGCGATGTCGATCCGCGACTCTGCCGGCGCGCTGCCGGTGCGACTGGGCATCAACCTCGGGCCCGTGCGGCTGTTGAAAGACCTCAACGGGCAGATGAACATCATCGGCGACGGCATAAACGTGGCGCAGCGCATCATGGGGTTCGCGCGCCCGGGTCAGTTGCTGGTGTCGCGCTCCTTCTACGAGGTCGTCTCGCGCCTGTCGCGCGACTACGAGAAGCTGTTCTTCCACGAAGGCTCCCGCACCGACAAGCATGTCCGGGCGCACGAGGTCTATTCGGTCGGCTCGGGCATACCGGCGGGCCGCCGCGTCGTCGATACCGTGGCACGAATGCGTGACACGAACGGCGGGCAGAACTGGCTGTCGGCGACGGGCCCGCTGGGGCTCAATCGCGCGGCGCTGCTCGCGGCCTCGCTCGCCTTTCTCGTGCTTGTCGGAGTCGGTGTGGCCGTACGCGGCAAGCCGCAGAGCGAGGTTGCAACCGCCGCACCGGCCACGCAAGCACCCGCGGCCGCCGCCAAGGAAGTCCCGAGCACCGAAGCGAAGACGGCCGCGCCGCCCCCGGCACC
>CAZLUX010000061.1:0-9730 GCA_964562815.1 uncultured Enterobacteriaceae bacterium | reverse complement strand
CGCGCCCCGAGGCGCACCGCCCGTCACACGAGGCCGCGGCGAAGATTGGTACGATCCGGCTTGCGGTGGCGCCATGGGGCCGAGTGCTGGTCGACGGCAAGGAGCGAGGCGTAAGTCCGCCGCTCAGGGAGATCAAGATCGCGGCAGGCGCGCACACGGTCGAGATCCGCAACACGACTTTCGCCAGCCATGTCGCAAAGGTGGACGTGAAAGCGGGGGAATCGGTCACAATTAAGCATCGCTTTCGTTGAGCGACCGAAAGACGGGGGAGCGGGAATGGTTCGAATCTTGATTGCGCTGGCGATCGCCGGGTCGCTCACGGCCTGCTCGTGGGAACCGGTCCGCGAGATCCGGGCCTCCTTCTCGCGCGCCTTCCACCGCGACGGCGCGCCCGCGCTCGCGGCGGGCATACGCAAGTACGACAACGGCGAGTACGCCGCGGCGGCCAAGGACCTTAAGACGGCGCTGGACCTGGGGCTGTGGGATTCCGACCGCGTGCGCGCGCACAAGTACCTCGCGTTCATCAATTGCGCCTCGGGCCACACCGATCGCTGCCGGCACGAGTTTCGCCTCGCGCTCGATATCGACCCGCAGATGCAGCTGGCCCCCGCCGAGGCCGGGCACCCGATCTGGGGCCCGGTCTTCCGCTCGGTCAAGGCCGGCCGCTGAGCCGCCGCGTGAATACCTTCGGCATGGAAACGAAGACCATCGGACGCTACGAGATCGTCGCCGAGCTCGGACGGGGCGCGATGGGCGTGGTGTACAAGGCGACCGACCCCGTGCTCGGGCGTGCGGTGGCCATCAAGACGATCAACATGGCGCTCGAGCGGGACGGCATCGAGAATTACGAAGCCCGCTTCTATCAGGAAGCGCGCGCCGCCGGCGGGCTCAGCCACCCGAACATCATCACGATCTACGACGTGGGCAAGAACGGAGACATCGCTTACATGGCGATGGAATTCGTCGAGGGCGTGGAATTGCGAGAGCTGCTCGCCCATGGACGGCCGCTTCCGGTCGCGCAGGCGGTCTCGATCGCCGCCCAGGTTTGCGAGGGGCTGGCCTACGCCCACGAGCGCGGCATCGTGCATCGGGACATCAAGCCGCCCAACATCATGGTGGCTCCCAGCGGCAATGTGAAGATCGCCGACTTCGGCATTGCGCGCATGCGCGCCTCCGAGTCTCTGACCCAGACCGGAATGATGCTCGGCTCGCCGAAGTACATGTCCCCCGAGCACGTCCTCGGCAAGCGGGCGGACCAGCGCGGCGACATCTTCTCGCTCGGCATCATCCTCTACGAAATGTTGACCGGCGTGGCGCCCTTCGGCGGCGAGAACGTGACGGCGCTCATGTACCAGATCGTGAATCTGGCTCCGCCCGCGCCGAGCGTGCGCAATCCCGAGCTCCCCGAGATGCTCGACTACATCGTAGCCAAGATGCTCGCCAAACCGCTCGAGGAACGTTATCAGAACGCGGCCGAGCTGGCAGCCGACCTGCGCGAGTACGAGCGGCAGCTCGCCGGTCCGGGAACCCATGCGCCACAGCGCGAGCTGTTTACGACGCCTCCCGGCGCGAGATCGATGACCTACTCCCCCGATGCCAGCGGAAACTTGATGGCTCACGCCAACACATTCGACCGTACGCGGGTCGACGACCAGGCGACGCAGCCGCTGGACAGGCAGGTGGGGCACCGGGTCGCGCGCGGCTTCGACTCATTCGAGGCCACGCAGCGCCTCGCCGCCCTCACCGACACCGAACTGGAAGACACGGCAAAAGAGCAAGCGCTCACCGCCACGCAGATGATCGACTCGGTCCCGACGCCGGCGCGCCGGGGATGGCGTCGACGCGACTGGCTGGTCGTGGGCGGCGCGACGATTCTGGGCATCCTGGTTGCGCGCGGCATAGCGCGCGGCGCGAAACGCTAGCGCCCGCCGGAACCACTAAATCGCGCCCGGAAGCGCTCTGCTGGACGCTATTTCGTGCCCGCATGCCGCCGCGCACAATCCAGGAATTCTTTTTTATAACAGCCTGTTAGAATTCCGCGTCTCGCATCGGCAGCAGTCGTGCACCTGAACTCCCTCGACGCGGCACTTGGGCTTGTCTCGGTCTGGGTGGGGCTTGGCCTCGCCGGCCTGCTGGCGCCCTCGAGCATTCGGCTCGTCAGCCGGGTGCTGTTTCCGATTGGCGCCCTGACGGGACTGGCGCTCGCGGCGGTGGCCCTGCCGGCGATCTTCGAGCCCGCGGTGGCGCGGGTGCTGCCTCTGGGCCTGCCCGACCTGCCTTTCCATGCCCGGCTGGATGCGCTGTCCGCGTTCTTCCTGTTGCTGCTCGGGGCCGTGTCCGCGGGCGTTTCGCTGTTCGCCTGCGGCTACTTCCGCAAGGGCGAAGGAACTCCGCCCGGCCTGCAAGGCCTTTATTACCACCTGTTCCTCGCGAGCATGGCGCTGGTGCTGCTGGCCGACGACGCCTATTTCTTCATGGTGTCGTGGGAGTCGATGGCGCTGTCGTCCTACTTCCTCGTCACTAGCGATCACCGCCACGCCGAAATCCGGCGCGCGGGCTATCTGTACCTGCTGATGGCACACCTCGGCGCGATCTCGATTCTGCTCTGCTTCGGCGCGCTGCAGAGCGGCACCGGCAACTACACTTTTCAGGCGATGCGCGAGGTCGCACCGTCGGCCGGCTGGGCGAGCGTGGCTTTTCTTCTGGCCCTCGTCGGCTTCGGCGGCAAGGCCGGACTTCTGCCGCTGCACGCATGGCTGCCGGAGGCCCATCCCGCAGCCCCGTCGCCGGTGTCCGCGCTGATGAGCGGGGTGATGCTGAAGACGGCGATCTACGGTGTGCTTCGCGTGACGCTCGATCTGATCGGCTTTCCGCTTTGGTGGTGGGGCGTGGTCGCGCTCGCCGCGGGACTGCTCTCGGCGCTTTACGGTGCCGTCTACGCCGCAGTGCAAACGGACATGAAGCGGCTGCTGGCGTATTCGTCGATCGAGAACGTCGGCCTGATCATCGCCGGCTTCGGACTGACCTTGCTCTTTCGCGGCTTCGGCATGAACGCGCTCGCGGCGCTGGCGCTCACTGCGACCCTATACCATTGCCTGAACCACGCCTTCTTCAAGAGCCTGCTGTTCCTCGCCACCGGGTCGGTTCTGCATTCGACCAGCGAGCGCAGCCTCGGACGGCTTGGCGGATTGATCCATCGCATGCCGTGGGTCGCCTGGACCGCGCTGGTGGGCACGATTGCGATCGCCGGCCTGCCGCCGCTCAACGGCTTCGTCTCCGAGTGGCTGCTGCTGCAGGCCTTCCTGTTCAGCCCGGGGCTGCCGCATTCCTACCTCAACATGCTGGTACCGATCGCCGCGGCGTCGATTGCGCTCACGGCGGCGCTGTCGGGCTACGTGATGGTGAAGTTCTACGGCGTCGTCTTCCTCGGCCAGCCGCGCGAGCCCAGGCTCGCCGAAGCCCACGACGCCGGGCCCTGGGAGCGCGTCGGACTGCTCTGGCTGGCGGCCGCCTGCGTGGTGCTGGGACTCGTGCCCGCGGCGGTGATCGGCATGCTCGACCCGGTCACCCGCTTGCTCGCAAGCAGCGGCATCGCGGGTCTCGCACGCGGCTGGCTCTTCCTCGCGCCGATCGCGCCGCAACGGGCGAGCTACAGCCCGCTGCTCTTTTTCGTCCTCACCGCACTGCTCGTCGCGCTGGCCTGGCTCGCGGTGCGGGCCTTCTATCACGGCCGGGTACGGCGCAGCCGCCCATGGGACTGCGGCTTCCCGGGCCTCGACGCGCGCATGCAGGACACCGCGGAAGGCTTTGGCCAGCCGGTGCGCCACGTGTTCGAGCCGTTCTTCCGGATCGAGCGCTCTGCGCCGACGCCGCAGGACGTCCGGCCGCGCTATCGCGAGGTGATCGACGACCGGATCTGGCACTGGCTCTATCTTCCGCTCGCGCGCGGCGTCGAGAAGCTGACCGCGCTGGTCACCGTACTGCAGCGCGGGCGCATCTCCGTCTACCTGATGTACAGCTTCGTCACGCTCCTCGTGCTGCTGTTCCTCGTCCGATGATCAATTTCGCAGGAATCGCCGCGCAGTTCACCGAGCTCATGCTCGCGATCCTGCTCGCGCCGCTGCTCACGGGCTGGGTCAACCAGTGTCGCGCCTGGCTGCAGAACCGCAGGGCGCCGGGCCTGCTGCAGCCCTACCGGAACCTGAACAAGCTGTTCCGCAAGGAAGTGGTGCTCGCACACAATGCGAGCCCGCTGTTCAGGATCGCGCCGTACCTGATCTTCGGCAGCCTCGCGCTCGCCGCGGCCATCGTGCCGACGCTCGATATCGACCTGCCGCTGAACGCGGCGGCAGACGCGATCGCGCTCGTCGGCTTGCTGGCGCTGGCGAGGCTGTTCATCGCTCTCGCCGCAATGGACATCGGCACCGCGTTCGGGTCGCTCGGCGCCCGGCGCGAAATGATGGTCGGGTTCCTCGCCGAGCCCGCGCTGCTCATGGTCCTGTTCACCGCCTCGATCATCTCCGGCTCGACCTCGCTTTCGACCATCGTGCACACGCTCGCGCACAAGGAATTCGTCATCTACCCCAGCATGGCGTTCGCCGGCGTTGCGTTCACCATGGTCTCGCTCGCCGAGAACGCACGCATACCCGTCGACAATCCGGCGACCCACCTCGAGCTGACGATGATCCACGAGGCGATGGTGCTCGAATACTCGGGACGGCACCTGGCGATGATCGAATGGGCCGCCAGCCTCAAGCTCTTCGTCTACTCGTGCATGGGGCTCGCCCTGTTCTTCCCCTTCGGCGTCGCCGAGAGCGGTGACTGGCTGGGCATCGTTCTGGCGCTGCCGGCGCTGCTGCTCAAGCTCGCGATCGGGGGCGCCGCGCTGGCCCTGATCGAGATTCTGAGCGCGAAGATGCGCATCTTCCGCGCTCCCGAATTCCTCGGCACCGCGTTCCTGTTCGCGGTGCTCGCCATGCTCGTCCACGTGCTGCTGGGAAGCTGAGATGCTCGCGCACTACGGCCCGCAACTCGTCAATCTGTTCGCGGCGGTGCTGCTTCTGCTCTCCTTCGCCATGCTGTCCCAGCGCAGAATGCTGTCCTTGATCAACCTGTTCGCGGCTCAGGGCTTCGTGCTGTTCCTCACCACGGCCCTGGTCGGGGCGCTCACCGGACAGCACCATCTGTACTGGTCTGCGTTGGTCACCCTCGTGTTGAAGGTGATCGTGCTGCCCTGGATTCTGCACCGCCTGATCCGGAAGCTGAACGTCAAGTGGGACGTGGAGACCCTGATCAACATTCCCGTTACGATGCTCGTGGGCATCGTTCTGGTCGTGCTCGCCTTCAATCTCGCGCTTCCTATCTCGCAGCTCTCGGGAACGGTGATCCGCGCGACGCTCGGGATCGCGCTCGCCAGCGTCCTGCTGTCGTTTCTGATGATGATCACGCGCTCCAAGGCGATTCCACAGGTGATCGGCTTCCTCGCGATGGAGAACGGGCTGTTCTTCGCCGCGACCGGTGCGGTGTACGGCATGCCGATGGTGGTCGAGCTCGGCGTAGCGCTCGACGTTCTGGTCGGAGCGCTGATCCTCGGCGTGTTCCTCTTCCAGATCCGAGAGCGATTCGATTCGCTCGACACCCGCCACCTGGAAAGACTGAAGGAACACTGATGCCGGAGATGCTCGTCCTTCTCGTCTCGCCGCTCGCGGGTGCGCTGGTGCTTGCGCTGTTCGGGCACCGCGACCGGGCCGCCGAGGTCAACCTCTTCTTCAGCGCGGTCACCTTCCTGGCCGCGGCCGCGCTGACTGCGCGCATCGTCGCCCACGGGCCGATACGAGTGCTGCACGAGCAGTTCTTCGTCGACTCGCTCAACGTCTTCCTGGTGACCCTCACGGCTTTCGTCGGCATGACCACCGCGCTGTTCTCGCGCCCCTACATGCGGATCGAGCGTGATCACGGGCGGGTGGCACCCGCCGGGCTGCGCCTCTATCACAGCATGTATCAGATGTTCAGCTTCACGATGCTGCTGGTTCTCACAACCAACAATCTCGGCATCATGTGGGTGGCGATGGAGGCTGCGACGCTGACGACCGTGGTGCTGGTGGCGCTCTACCGCACTCCCGCGTCGCTCGAGGCCGCCTGGAAATATTTCATTCTGTGCGGCGTCGGCATCGCGCAGGCGCTGTTCGGCACCATCCTGGTCTATTTCGCCGCGGAAAGGGTGCTGGGCCCGGGCGTCGGGTCCCTGCTGTGGACCCACCTCGATGCGGTGAAGGGCAGGCTCGAGCCGACCGTCATGTCGATCGCGTTCGTCTTCCTGCTCGTCGGTTACGGCACCAAGGTCGGCCTGGTCCCGTTGCACAACTGGCTTCCCGACGCGCACGCAGAAGGGCCTACGCCGGTGTCCGCCGTGCTCTCCGGGCTGCTTCTCAACGTGGCGCTGTATGCGCTGATCCGCTGCAAGGTGATCACCGACGGATCCCTGCATCAGGCGCTCGGCCTGCCGTTCGCGAGCACGTTGATGATGGGCTTCGGCCTGCTCTCGGTCGTGGTGGCCGCGTTCTTCCTTTCCCGCCAGCGCGACATCAAGCGCATGTTCGCCTATTCGTCCATCGAACACATGGGACTGATCGCCTTCGCGTTCGGCATGGGGGGGCCGGTGGCGAGCTTCGCCGGGCTGCTGCACATGACGATGCATTCCCTGACCAAGAGTGCGATCTTCTTCGCGGTGGGGCATGCCACGCAGAAGACCGGCACGCAGGTAATGGAAAACATTCGCGGGCTGATGCGCATCAATCCGACCCTCGGCTGGGGGCTGATGCTGGGAACCATGGCGATCCTGGGCGTGCCGCCGTTCGGGGTATTCGCGAGCGAATTTCTGATCCTCACGCAGGCCATCGCGCTGCATCCCTGGGCGGCACCCATCCTGCTCGGCGCGCTCGGGATTGCGTTCGCGGCCATTTTCGGCAAGGTACAACCGATGGTGTACGGCGAGACCACCGCGCGGCGGTTGCCGCATCCGCCGGCGCTGCTGCCGGTGTTCGCGCACCTCGGCATCGTGCTGCTGCTCGGACTGTATATGCCTCACTATCTCGCGCTCTGGTACCGCCAGGCAGCGCTGCTGATCGGATAGCCATGACGCCCGCCATCCCGGATCTCCGGCTCGAGCCCATGCCCGGCGCGGTTCCCGCCTGGCGGGCCGCCGTCGATGCGCAGGGCTGGCTTCGCGCTTGTGAAGCCGTCGCCGCCCGCGGCGGCAGGCTGGCGGCGCTTTGGGGAAGCGCCGCGCAAGATAGCGCCGGGTCATGCGTGCGCGCCCTGCTGGTCTCGCACGAAGGGTTGATCTGCCTCGAGCTGCCGGTGCGGGAACCGGAAGGGAGCTTTCCGGACCTGGCGGATATCTTCGCCTGCGCGGGCCGGATGCAACGCTCGGCGCGCGATTTGTGCGGGGTACGGGCCGTGAGGTCCGACGGCCAGACTGCGGACTCCCGCCCGTGGTTGCGCCACGGCGCGTGGCCCGCGGACGTCTTCCCGCTGCGCAAGGACGTGACGGCCGCCTCGCGCTGGCCGGCACGGCCCGACGAATACGGGTTTCTCGAGGTCGAGGGCGACGGCGTGCATGAGATCCCGGTCGGCCCTGTGCATGCCGGCACCATCGAGCCGGGGCATTTTCGCTTTTCGGTCGTCGGCGAGCGCGTGCTGCGCCTGGAAGAGCGGCTCGGCTACAAGCACAAGGGGATCGAGAAACGTTTCGAGCAGATGCCCCTCACGGAGGCGATCCGGCTCGCCGGGCGCGTCTCGGGCGACAGCACGGTGGCGTACGCCTGGGCCTATGCCATGGCGCTCGAGTCCATCTGCGGCACCCAGCCGAGCGCGCGCGCGCTGTACCTTCGCGCCCTGCTGCTCGAGCGTGAGCGAATCGCCAACCACCTTGGCGACCTGGGCTACCTCGGCAACGACGGCGGACTGGCATTCGGCCTGGCGCAGTTTTCGCGGCTCAAGGAAGATTTCGTGCGCGCCAACGCGCGCCTGTTCGGCCACCGCTATCTCATGGACAAGATCGTGCCCGGCGGCGTCGCCGTCGACGTGGAGCCCGCCGCGATCGCCGCGTTGCTGGACGAAGCAGACCGAATCGAGCGGGAAGTGCGCGCGCTTCGCGCCATCTACGACGATCACGCAGGCCTGCAGGACCGCTTCCTGACCTGCGGCAGGCTCGCGCCGGACACCGCCGCGCGGCTGGGTGTGGTGGGCCTCGCGGCGCGCGCGAGCGGGATTGCAATCGACGCCCGTGCGCATCCGGGCCACGCGCCCTACACGGAGCTTCAGCCCAGGGTCGTGACCGAACGTGCGGGCGATGTCGCGGCCAGGGTGGCCGCCCGTTTCGGGGAGCTGTTCGAATCGCTGCGACTCGAAAGGCGAATCCTGCGGCGACTGCCGGCCGGCGAGCTCTGCGCGCCGCTCGCTGCCGCGTCCGAGGGGGGGGTCGGCCTCGGGTGGGTAGAGGGATGGCGCGGCGAGGTGATCGTCGCGCTCGAGGCGGGCTCCGGCGGGGAGGTGGGTCGCTGCCATCCGCACGATCCCTCGTGGCAGAACTGGCCTGCGCTCGAGTACGCGATTTTGGGCAACATCGTTCCCGACTTTCCGTTGATCAACAAGTCGTTCAATCTCTCGTACGCGGGGCAGGACCTCTAGCATGCACAAACTGCTGCGACAGATCGCGAAGGTCGGCCTCGTGACGGAGCCCGCGCCACAGCCGGACGGCTCGCTGCGCCAGGTCGCGAGCCGTCTCAACGACGAGGTGCTGCGCCTGCTCGGACGCGCGCTGGCGATCCGCCATGTCGATGCGGGCTCGTGCAACGGGTGCGAGCTCGAGATCCATGCCCTGGCCAATCCCTACTACAACATCGAAAGCCTTGGAATTCGCTTCGTCGCCAGTCCGCGTCACGCCGATCTGCTGCTGGTGACCGGGCCGGTCTCGCGCAACATGGAAGAAGCCCTGCGCCGCACCTACGAAGCGATGCCGGAGCCGAAACTCGTGGTGGCTATCGGCGATTGCGGGTGCACGGGCGGAATCTTCGGCGAAAGCTACGCGAGCTGCGGCCGCGTCGAGAACGTGATTCCGGTGGACGTCGCGGTGCCGGGCTGTCCCCCGCCGCCGGCTGCGCTCATGCAGGGCATCCTGACTGCCGTGCAGGCGCCCGTTCAGGGCTTCAAGTAGGCGTAGCCTTCGCGCTGCTGCAGCCGCGTGACCTCCGCCACCCCGGAAGGAACGAAGGTGGCGTAGTCGATGAACTGCTTCTTCGACAGCCTGCGCTCGCGCAAGGTGATCTCGCAGACCTCGAAGCGCACGCCGCCCAGGGCGAGACGCTCGACACGGTCCTCGTACTTGTTGCCGTTCTTGTCCCTTGCGCCCTTCAGCAGGAAGTCGACGCCGGCGGCATGCGCGACCGCTACGATTTTCGCCTCCGGATCGACCTCCAGCTGGTTGAGCATGTAACGCAGGCCGTTGCCGGCCTGTTCCAGCCCTTCGCTGAAATGGTAGACGACCTTGTCGTGCGGCCAGGCCTCCCTTTGCAGACTGGCGCAGCCCGAGGTCGCCAGTGCGAGCGCCCACCCGGCAGCGATCAACACTCTAGCGGCAGCCAACATGACTCGCCCGAAATGATCAGCGCCCGCCGCAACTCGCGGGCATCGCGTCGTTCGGGAATCCGTGGCAGCGCCAGCTTACCTT
>CAZLUX010000060.1:0-16656 GCA_964562815.1 uncultured Enterobacteriaceae bacterium | reverse complement strand
CGGCGGCCTCCTCCGCCACCACTTCGGCGATGTGCAGCCAGGGCAGCGGCGAGCGCGGCAGCACGTAGGGCAGCGCCTGGTGGAGCGTGTTGTCGGGGCAGATCGCGAAGTCCGCGCCGATCCTCGCCAGCTTCTCTACCGAGGCGAGCATCAGCTCGCCGACGCCCTGCCAGTCGCCGCGGTAGATCCGCTCCATGTACTCGGCGAGCGAGTGCGTATGCATCGAGACTTCGGGATGGGCGTGCGGCGCCCCGAGCAGCCGCGGCGCCTCGACGCAGATCGTCGTGTAGCACAGCGATGCGCCCTCGGCAGAGCAGGCGACGATTCCAATGTGGCGGGTCATGTTTTTTCGCTTGTGGAACGAAGGTGCGCGCAATAGTCGCCCGAGACGATCCGTTCGAGACGGCCAGTCGGACGGTTGTACAGATAGATCCAGGCCTCGAGCGGATCGCCGCCCTCGGGCTCGACCGTCGCGTGCACGCGCACGTACTCCGCCGAGGACGGATCGTCCGGATCGCAGCCCTCGTAGCGGTCGAGCTCGGCGAACAGCGCCCCCTCGCGCCCCGGCTCGATGCGGTACAGCTCGCCGACGACCCGGTCCGAAGCGTCTTGCGAGGGGACCGCGCCGGGGTAGTCGCCGAGGTCGAACAACCGGCCCCTGAAGTTCGCGCGGCCGATGCGGGCCGCATGGGTCCCGAGCACTTTCGCCATCGGATGGGCCAGCGCCTCGCGCAAGGTCCCGTAGACGAAGAGGAGCGCTCGCGGCTCGGCCACGTCAGCCCAGCGCCGCGGCCAGCTCGGCGAAGTCGGCCACGATCAGGTCGGGCTGGTGCGGCGTCTCGCCGAACGGGCGCTTGCGCCGGTCGATGAAGGCGGTGCGCATGCCGTAGGACTTGGCGCCGATGCAGTCGAAGGCGTGGTTGGCGACGAACAGGATGCCCGAGCGGTCGACGCCGATGATCTCCTCGGCCTTGGCGTAGGTCTTCCAGTGCGGCTTGAAATAGCCCGCTTCCTGCACCGAGATGACGTGGTCGAAGGCGAAGCCGATGTGCGGCCCGGCCGCCTTCAGCATGTCGCGGTCGCCGTTGGACAGGATCGCGAGCCCGTAGCCCCGTTCGCGCAGCGCCCCGAGCGCGGCGAGGACGTCGGGAAACGGTTTCAGCTTCTCGATCTCGGCCACCAGCCAGCGCACCTCGTCCTGCGTATAGGAGATGCCGCAACGGTCCATCACGTAGGAGACCGCGCGGTGCCCGATCTCGCGGTACGGCGTGTGGCCGCGGTCGCACAAGGCATCGATCATCGAATTCTCGAAGTGCGTGCGCCGCCACCAGGTGACGAAGCTGTGCGGCCTGCCGTCCCAGCCCTTGTCCTTGAGGAACGGCGTCACCGCGTCGGTCAGGCCCTGCTGCATGTCGACCACCGTGCCGTACTGGTCGAACACCAGCACCTTCACTTCGCGCTTGAGGATCTCGGCATTCTCCATTCGCATCCCCTGCCTCAGGACCCGGCCTTGGCGAGCGCCTTGCGGATCGCGCTCACCAGCTCGGCGCGGCTCTCGGTCTTGCGGCCGCCGAGCTGCTCCTTGACGTTCAGGTCGGCGAGCCACTGCTGGCGCGCGGCTGTCGCCGCGGCCATGATCGGCTCGAGCCCGATGCCCTTCACCGTCTCGGCCACCTCGCGCATCTCGGCCGCGCGGCGCTTGCCGTGGCTCACCACGCGCTCGATCAGGTAGCCCGAGAGCTTCTCCCAGTCGAGCGACGGAAAGGTCTCCTTGAGCGAGGCGAGCACGCGCCCTTCGACCCCGTACTCGCTCGCCGCGAGCATCGACTCGAGCATCAGCGCCTCCAGGCCCTTGATCATGATCGAGCGGAACATCTTGATCGCCGAGGCCTGTCCCACCTCGTCGGCGACGAGCTCCATCTTCATCCCCAGCGCCCGCGCGCGCGGCATCAGCTCGGCGGCGCCGGGCCCGCCGATCAGGCACGGCACCGCGTGCCTGTAGGGCGCCACCGGCGCCATCACTGCGACGTCGACGTAGGCCGCGCCGGTCGGCGCGACGCGAGCCGCCGTCTCGATCTTGCGCCGGGGGGAGACCGAGTTGATGTCGAGGAACAGCTGACCCTCGTGCAGCCCCGGCAGGCAGGAGCTCGCCGCCTCGAGGCTCGAGCTCGCCGTCACCGCGAGAAAGACGATGTCGGCCCCGCGCACCGCGGCGGCGTGGTCGGGCGCGACCTCGACCTCGAGCGCGCGCGCCGCCCGCTCCGGGCCGCTCTTGCCCTGCGCGCTGCCGAACAAGATGTCGTAGGCCGCGATGCGCGCCGCCTTCGCCTCGAGCAGGCCGCGGCTGATCGTCTGCCCGGCCTCGCCGAAGCCGATGAACGCTAGCTTCTCCATCTCCCCTTCATTCCAGGACGCCGCGCAGCCTCGCCGCCGCCCAGGGCGCGAGCAGAACGACGAGCAGCACCAGGGGCCACATGTTACCGCCCTTGAAGGTGTAAGCCTCGAGGAGCTCCGCCCAGGTCTTGTGCTGCACCAGTCGGCCGAAGCCGAATTCGAACGCAAGCGTCATCGCCAGCCACAGGACGCCGACGCCGAACCATTGCGCGGACCCGAGCCTGCCGTACCACGGCGCGGCGGCGAGCGCGACGAGGAAGATGCAGGCAGAAAGAATGATCCCGCTCGAGACCAACGCCGCGAAGGATCCCAGCGCCGGGACGAGCAGCTTTTCGCGCGCGATGCCGTTCGCCATCGCCAGCGCGAGAACGGCGAGCCACAGCGTCACGGCCTTGAGAAGAACCCCGAGCGCCATGATCGGTGCCGATCTACATAAGGCGGCGTCCGGCAGGCGCCGTCAGCTGACCGGATCCCGAGGCCATTTCGCGTAGGCGAATACCCAGAGCATGATCAGGTTCAGCAGCGGCACCACGACAAGCAGAGACCACCAGCCGCTGAACCCCGCGCGGGTGCAGATTCGCCAAAGCGGGACAATGACGAGAACCAGAATAACTAGACCGCCTATTCCTTCCATTTCAACTCCCTCTTGGAAGCAGTGTTCCTTGATGCTACCCGACGTCGCGCCGGGGCAGCCACTTCATCCCGAACACCCCGCGCGCCCGTATCCAACCGGGTCAGCCCTTGCCGGAGTCGGCCGCCATCTTCTGGGCGTAGCCGTCGCGCACGATGGCCGACATGCGGTCGAACAGCGCCTCGGGGTCGCGCCGGCGCAGGGTGGCGAGGTCGAGCTCCCGCCCGGTCGCCAGCACGAGCTCGCGCTTGCCCGCCTCGATCGCCGCGAGAATCGCATTCGCCGCCTCCTCCGGCAGCATGCCGTTGTCGATCGCGGCGTCGCTCACGCCGCGCCGCGAGCCGTCGCCGCTGAGCGCGTTCCTCGAGACGTCGGTCCTGATGGGGCCCGGCGCCACGACGTGGACCTGGATTCCGAGGTGCTCGTTCTCGGCGCGCACCGAATCGTGATAGCCGATCAGGCCGTGCTTGGCCGCGCTGTACGCGGAGCGCAGCGGCGAGCCGAGAAGGCCCGCCACGCTCGAAATCGCCACGATCCGGCCCCCTCCGGCCCGAACCATCCTCGGCAGCAGCGCCTGCGTGAGCGCGATCGGCGCGAGCAGGTCGACGTCGATGATCTTCCGGTAGACCGCGAACTCGGTGTCGATCGCGAGCGAGCGCTGCGAGATTCCGGCGTTGTTGACGAGCCCGTCGACGCGGCCCTTCCACGACCAGGCGCGCTCGGCGATATCAGGGATCTTGCCGAAGTCGGTCGCCTCGAACGGAAGCACCAGCGCATCCGGGCAGCTCCGCGCCACGTTTTCGAGCGCGGCGACGTTGCGCCCCGACAGGATGAGGCTCGCGCCGCGCGCCGCCAGCGCCCGCGCCAGGCTCGCGCCGATCCCCGACGAGGCGCCCGTGATCCACCAGCATTGCCCTTGAAACATCGATTCCTCCCGGTTCGCCTGCATGCGGGGACCGATTCTACCGGCTCACCTGCGCCGCATCGATCAACCCTTGCCCGGATCGAAGTCGTCGCGCAGCCGGAAGGCACCGCGCCGGTACGCCGCCAGCACGTCGCGCGCCTGCTCGGCGTAGGCCGCCGGCACCCGCAGGCTCGCGCCGCGCAGCGCCGGCCCGAGCAGGCCGTCGGTCTGCATCAGCTGCGCGTCGGCGACGACGGCCGGGATGCCGTTGCCCTCCAAGACGGCGCGCTGGAGGTGGACCTCGGTATAGCCGAGGTAGCGCGCGACGATCACCCAGTCGCCGAGATACTCCGGTCCGGCCGGCTCCTGCGGCGTCGGCGCGGGCGGCTTGAGGCCGCGCGCGCGCACCTCTTCGAGCGCGACCGCCTGCGCGAGCTCGGTCAGCTCGCCCGAGGCGCAGCGCCGCAGCAGCTCCTCGTCCGCGAGCTCGCGGAAAGTCTCCTCCAGGCTGCTGCGGCTGGGTCCCATGCCGGTGCCGCCCACGAGCGGCCTAGCCGAGCACGCAGCCGTAATGCGCCGAGGACACCAGGCGCACGTACTTGTCCATCACCGAGCCGGGGCGCAGCGGCTCGCTGCGCGCGCGCGGCTCGTGCGCGGCCAGGCGGCGCGCGATCTCGGCCTCGTCGACGGCGAGCTCGAGCGTGCGTGCCCGCGGATCGATGACGATGATGTCGCCTTCCCGCACGACCCCGAGCGGCCCGCCCTTCGCCGCCTCGGGCGAGATGTGCCCCACCAGGATCCCGTGCGACACGCCCGAGAAGCGGCCGTCGGTGATCAGCGCCACGTCCTTGCCCAGGCCTCGTCCCTGGAGCTGGATGGTCAGGTGCACCATTTCCGGCATCCCCGGCGCGCCCACCGGACCGACGTTGCGCACCACCACCACGTCGCCGGGCTCGATCTTGCCGGCGCGGATGGCGGCGAGCGTGTCCGCCTCGCTCTCGAACACTCGCGCCCGGCCGCGGAACGCGCCGCCCTCCAGCGTCTTGCCCGAGAGCTTCAGCACGCAGCTCTCGGGCGCGAGGTTGCCCTTGAGCACGCTGATGTGGTGCCCCGCGGGCGCGAGCGGCCGCGCCACCGGGCGCACGATGTCCTGCCCGCCGAGGTCCGAAAGCCGCGGCGCGCCGCTCAGGTTTTCCGCTACCGTCCTGCCCGTCACCGTCATCGCGTCGCCGTGCAGGAAGCCGTGCTCGAGCAGTTCCTTCATCACCACCGGCACTCCGCCGATCTTGTGCAGCGACACCATCGCGTACGGCCCGTGCGGCTGCAGGGCGGCGATTAGCGGCACGCGCTCGCCCACCGCCTCGATGCGCTCGACCGTCAGCGGCACGCCGGCCTCGCGCGCGATCGCGAGCAGGTGCAGGTAGAGGTTGGTCGAGCCGCCCATCGCGTAGGCGGTGGCGATGGCGTTCTCGAACGCCTCGATCGTCATGATGTCGCGCGGGCGCAGCCCTTTCGCCATCAGCCCGTACAGGGCGTCCACGCTCGCCTGCACGTGCGCCTTGACGTCGGCGTGGACGTCGCTCGCGGCGTCGACGTCCGCCGGCTGCGACGCGCCGCGCGGCAGCATCATCCCCATCGCCTCCGCGATCGTGCTCATCGTGTTGGCGGTGAACATCGCGCCGCAGGTCCCGCTGCCGGGCATGACCGCGCGCTCGATCTCGAGCAGTTCCTGCTTGCCGATCCTGCCCGCCTCGAACGCCGCCTGCGCCTCGCCGTGGTCGAGGATCGTGAGGTTGTTCCCTTTCGCCGCCCACGGCGCGAAGTTCACGTGCCCCGGCGAACTCGTGCCCGGATACACCACCAGGCCGAAGGCGTTGGTGCGCGCGAGCGGCATCATCGCCGCCGCGCCGCTCTTGTCGCAGCCCGAGATCACCAGCATCGCCTGGCCGTGGTGCGCGTAGTGCCCCGTCTCGAAGCAGTCCGCCACCAGCTCGCGCGACACCAGGCTGTAGCCCGCGCTCGCGCTGCCCTGCGTCAATGCGTCCGATACCGCCGGCGCGCCCACCAGCAGCCCCTGCCCGCCGCGCCGATCGATCGCCTCGAGCGCCAGGTCCGCGACCCGCCGCACGCGGTTGTTGCAGCGGTGCGCGTTCGTGTAGGGGCTGCCCACCGTCACCACCGCGTTGCGCCGGCCTGCCTTTTCCGGGTCGAACCCCGCCGAGCGCAGCTCGAGCACGCGCAGGCTGATGCTGGTGTCGTTCCAGTAGCTCTTGTTCGGATCAGACATGTCGCCCGTCACCTTAATGCTTGTGTCAGCTTCGGATTATCGTGCAGGATCGACCCCGCATCCGCCAAAAGCCTACCATCAGGGGAGGAGGAGACATGATCAAGGTCAGCGTGATGTACCCGAACACCCCCGGCGCCCGCTTCGATCACGACTACTACCGCGACAAGCACATGCCGCTGGTGAAGGCGCGGCTGGGCAACGCCTGCAAGTACTACACAGTCGACAAGGGTCTTGCCGGCGGCGCGCCGGGCACGTCCGCGACCTATGTGGGCATGTGCCAGATCTTCTGCGATTCCGTCGAGAGTTTCCAGGCCGGCTTCGGCCCCCATGCGGACGAAATCATGGCGGATATCCCCAACTACACAGACATCGCGCCGGTGATCCAGATCAGCGAAGTCGTCGTCGGCCTGCCGGGCGGACGCTGAGCATTCCTGTTCAGACCTCCGCTTCGCTGATCTGAAACAGCGGCGGCTCGTCGGTGTAGCGCTTGCGGTCCTCGGCGAGCCACGCCGTGTGGGGCGCGAACGCCGCCCGGAAGTCTTCGACCGAATCGAAGAGCAGGTGCGTCATCACGAAGAACGGCGGCTTCGATCCGGGCTGCGCCCCGGAAAGCCCACGGTCGACCTCGATTCGCTTGCACGCCGCGCCGAGCTTCTCCCGGACCGCCGGAACGTGCCGGCTCAGGTAGTAATCCATGTCGAACCGCTTCCCGTCCTTGTACTCGTGGCAAACGCTGACTTTGATCATCGCTCCCTCCTCCCGGGATTATTGCTCATGTCGGCGGGAAGGATGGCACGCGATCCTGGTCCAGGCTCTCCGATATCGCGCCGGGCGCCGGGTCCGGATTCGCCACCGATTGACCATCCTTGCACGTCAAGGACACGAATCGATGACGGGCCCAAATCGCCAGGATGCCGCCGAGCAACAAGCCGATGAGCAGGACCCCGTAGATTCTCCATATCTCGCCTCCCACCGGCCCCGCGTGGCGGAACCAGGCCGCATAGATCGAGATCGCGGCGAGCATCGGGACGACAATCGCAACGGCCGCGACCAGGATCGCGCGCGCGGCGGGAACGGCCAGCCGCGCACCGCATGCGCTGCAGCGGATGCCCGCAGCGGCGCCCGCAAACTGCTTCTTCCAGAAGGTGACCGTTGCTTCGCCACACCGTGGACAGCGATATCGTTCCACGAGATGCCCAGCCCGAAATGATCGGATTGGGTGTTGAATAGCATACCCGCCGTGAATTGAGGAGGAAGAATTCTTCGTTTGCGCCATGACATTGGCTTACGCCTTCACGTTCGCATGCCTGGCCGGGGTCGCCGGCGTGCTGCCCGCGGAACGCTTCGCGAGGCCGGTCGCGCACGCGGTTCTCAAGCTGGGCGCGAGCGCGGCGTTCGTCCTCGTCGCGCTCTCGCTCGCCGCGCCCGCCTCGACCTACGGCCGCTGGATCCTCGCCGCCCTGGTGCTGAGCTGGGTCGGCGACGCGGCGCTGCTGTCCAGGCGCTCGGGCGCTTTCTTGACGGGGCTCGGCGCGTTTCTGGTCGCGCACCTTTGCTTTGCGCTGGCCTTCTTCACCGGGGCGTTCTCGGCCGGAGCGTTCGTGGTCGCGCTCGCTCCCGCGCTCGGGGCCGGCATCGTGATCGGGCGCTGGCTGTGGCCGCACCTCGGGGCGGGATACCGGCCGCCGGTCGCGGCCTACCTCGCCGCGATCCTCGCCATGTGCGCGGCCGCGGCGGGCTACGGCGCCGCGACCGGGCGCTGGCAGGTGCTGGTCGGTGCCGTCGTGTTCGCGGCATCGGACGTCGCGGTGGCGCGCGACCGGTTCGTCGCGAGGAGCTTTTGCAACAAGGCCTGGGGATCGCCCGCCTATTATTGTGCGCAGTTGATCCTGGCCTGGTCGGTCGCGTCCGCGGCCTAGACGCCGTCCGGGATCTTGGCGGCCATCATCTTCCGGCGGTCCAGGCGCCGGCCGTCGGCGATGAAGGTGCCGTCGCCGACGGCGTGCAGCGTCCGCTTTTCCTTGCGCCTGGTGTCGACGTAGGCAGCGAGGCCTTGCAGCACGACGATGTTGTGCCGGGGAATGAGCTCGGTGACCCTGCACTCGATGTTTCCCAGGCATTCCCGGATCAACGGCGCCCTGACGCGCCTGCCGCGCACCGGGGTGAGCTTGAACCGGGTGAATTTGTCGGTGTCGGCGCCGGAGCAGGTGCCGATGCCGACCACCTTGTCGAGCATGTCGACCGTCGGGATGGCGATGACGCATTGCCGCGTCCTGCGCAGCGCCGCGAAGGAGTGGTTCCACTCGCCGGTGCAGATCGCGAAAGAGGGGGTGAAGTCGAGCACCATGGTCCAGGAGATGGTCATGATGTTGTCCTTCTTCCCGTCGTGAGTGGTCACGAGAACCACCGGCCCGGACTCCATCAGGGTATAGGCCTTGCTCAAGCTCAGCTTTCGCACCAACGCGCCTTTTCGGTCAGTCAGAGTATTCTCCCCTGCCCTTGGGGTAGGCCTTCTCCCACTCGCGGCCGTTGGTCTGGCGCACGCTCATCTCTTCCACCGTGCCAGAGTCGAGGCAGCGCGCGTTCACACTGAAGCCGTCCGGGTGCGAACGCGGCACGTAGAACGACTTGATGCCGCAAACCTTGCAGAACAGGTGCTTCGCCGTCCCGGTGTTGAAGGTGTAGGGGGTGAGCGAGTCGGCGCCGGCGAGAAGCTTGAAGCGTTCGGCGGGAACGACGAGGTGCAGGTAGCCCGACTTGGAGCAGATCGAGCAGTTGCATTCCGAGACCGTGATCCGCGCCGGCGCGGTGACTTCGAACCTGACCCGGCCGCAGTGGCAACCTCCCGTGTGCTTGATCATGCGCTCTCCGCTCTCCCGGTGCGCCGCCCAGTATGGCGCAACTCGAGGCAGACTCTTCAAACCGCGCCGAGGCCGGCCGCGAGCTCCATCGTCAGCTGCGCCGCCGGAATTTCCTTGCAGCCGCCCGCGTTCTGACCGCACCAGACAGGCGTGAAGGCCCAGGAGCCCCCGGCCTCCGCCTTGGCCCGCAGGGCGGAGACGGCGGCAAGGGCGAGGGGAAACGCCGGCGCGGCGTCGCACACCGGCCCGATCTCCTTCACGATGCGGTTCGCGATCGCCCGCGCCGGGCGGCCCGAGAACACGTTGGTGACGGCGGTGTGCCGCGCGTCCGGGCTCTTCAGCGCGGCGCGGTAGGTCTCGTTGACCGTGGCCTCGGGGCAAAGAAGATAGGCGGTGCCGACCTGCACGCCCGCAGCGCCGAGTGCAATAGCAGCCGCGACGCCCTTCGCGTCGGCAATGCCTCCCGCGGCGATGACGGGAAGCTTCACCGCGCGCACGACCTGGGGCAGCAGCGCGAAAGTCCCGAGCTGAGTGCTCAGGTCCCCGCCGAGGAAGATTCCGCGATGCCCGCCAGCGTCCAGGCCCTGCGCGATGATGGCGTCGACCCCGCGCGCCTCGAGCCAGCGCGCCTCATCCACCGTGGTTGCCGTGGACATTATCGCCGCACCGGTCGCGCGCACTTCGGCGAGCAGCTCGGCCGATGGCAGGCCGAAATGAAAGCTCACGACGGCAGGCCTGACCTCGCGCAGGACCTCCAAGGCCTCGCGGCCGAAAGGCGCGAGCCGCGGTCCAAGCGAGACGCTTGCGGGATCGATGCCGAACTCCGCAAAGTACGGTGCGATCGCCGCGCGCCAGCGCGCCTCGCTCCCGGCGCTCGGTGCGGCCGGAGCGTGGCAGAAGAAATTCGCGTTGAACGGCCCGTCGGTCTGCGCCCGCATCGCGGTCAGCTCCTGGCGCAGGGCCTCGGCGTTGAGCAGCGCGCAGGGCAAGGATCCGAGTCCGCCCGCGTTCGACACGGCGGCGGCAAGCGCGACCCCTTGCGCGCCCGCCATGGGAGCCTGAATGATGGGAAACCTCGTGCCGAAGAGCTTGCCAAGTGTCATGACGATTGCTCCGGTGAGGTTCCGCTACGCCTCGACTGGCGAGCCTTGAGCCAGTCGCTCAGCGTCCTGGAACCGAAAAGCACGGCGACGGCGCCGACCTGCGCGAGCGCGAGCGCGGCGTAGTCGGCCGCCGGGACCGGATAGCCGGCGTTCAGCATCGCCACGGCCTGCCAACCCAGTGTGGACGCGCCGAGCACGACGCCCGCCAGAACAAGCCAGCGCACGCCGAGGTATCCCAGGTAGAGGAAATAGACCGCACCTCCCCAGAGGAACAGCCTGCCGAACAGGATCGCCGGAGCGGCCGAGCTGGTCCAGAGGTTCACGACCAAGCCGAAGATGTGAGGCGCGAGGACGCAGATCGCCATCACCCCGAACAGGATCGGCCCGCGCCGATCACTCCCGCCCCCCTCGCGCGCATCCGGCTGCATGGCGTTCGATTCTACCCGCCGGCGTGGAGCCGGAACTCCGGGCGCCAATGCAGCTCGCGGCGCGCTTTCGCGCTCGTCACGGTGCCGTCGTCCTCGGCGATGTTGTAGACGCCCGACGGCCCGAGGGTCATGGCGCGGCGCGCGGCGTCGGCGGCTGCCTCGACGTGCACCGGCGCATGCGCCGGCGGGACCGCGGTCCAGGTGTTCGGCCCGTAGAGCCGGCCATAGCGCAGGACGACGCCTTCGAGTCCGCTGCCGAGCACCCGCTGCTCGAGCGTGATGACGGAAGCGTACGAAGCCGCGTCCAGGGGCGCCTCTTCCGAATACGGCTGCGGGCCCGGCGCGTAGGCAAAGGCGATGCTCTGCGCCGCGATGCGCCGGGCGCCCGATGCGAGCGCCGCCGCGACGAGGTTGTCGGTGCCGATCTCGCGGATCCTCGCGTTGCGCGGGCGCGCGGCCGCCATGCTCTCCGGAGTCGCCTGCTTGGGCAGGTCGGTGAGCTGATGCACGACGACCTCCGGGTCCGCGGCGGCGACCGCCTCGATCAGCGCCCGCCGGTCGAACACGTCGACGACGACCGGAGCGACTCCCAGCGCCTCGAGCCGCGCCGCCCGTTCCGGCGCGCGCGTCGTGCCGGCGACCTCCCAGCCGTCCTGCAGCAGCAACCTGCACAGGACTTCGCCGATCGCGCCGCTCGCGCCGGCGACGAACGCTTTGCGCATGAATGCCTCTCCTCGCCTCTTCAGCGGCCGCCCCCGAACGCATGCCGCGGCGGCGCCCACTGCACGGTGTAAAGGTACAGCAGGCCCAGGACCAGCAGGTTGACGATGCCGGCAATGGAAGAATTGAGGAACGCCCTCACGTAGTTGCCGTCCAGGTCGAAGAACAGCCCGCCCTGCCAGGCGCCGAGCGCCATGCCCACCCAGCCGAAGAACGCGACCAGTCCGATCGAGAGTCCGGTGTTGCGCTGGGGCGAGAATTCGCGCGCGCACAGGATGAGCGCGGTCATGACGCCCGCGTAGCCCAACCCGAACGCGGCCGCCAGCACGTAGAGGCCGGCGAGCGTGTGGACGTATGGGAACCACATTGCGAGAACGGTCTGCGCCAGCGACACGATTACGTAGGCTTGCAGGTTGCCGATGCGGTCGGCGACGCGGCCGGTGACGATGCGTCCCGCGACCCCGCAAATCATCATCACGGTCAGCAGCCCGGCGGCTTGGCGCGGGCCCAGGCCGAAGTCCGAGCCGAGCGCGACGACGTGTACGATCGGCGTCGCCATGCAGGTGCAGCAGAAGACGACCGCGAGGCACAGGAGCGCGACCAGCCAGGGGCGCGGAATCGCGTAGGGATTGGCCTCGCCGTCGCCGCCGACCGCCGCCCAGCCGGGTCGGCGCGGGGGATTTCGGACGAGCAGCGCGAGCGGGACCAGCACCACGAGGTAGATCAGCCCCATGCTCTGGTAGGCGTCGCGCCAGCCCTGCTCGAGGATCAGGTTGCGCGCGATAAACGGCATCACGCCCTGGCCCAGTGCGCCGCCCGCCGAGACGAGCCCGATCGCCAGGCCGCGGTTGCGTGCGAACCAGAACGTCGTGACGTTGGTGAGCGGCACCATGATCGCGCCGAAGCCGAACAGGCCCATCAGCGCGTGGTAGGCGTAGAGCTCTTCCGGCGTGTTCAGGCCCGAGAGCAGGAAGAACGCGGCGCAGGGAACGAGCGATCCGAGCAGCACCACGCGGCGCACCGGCAGGCGGTCCGAGAAATGCCCCATCACGATGCCGCCGAGGCCCGTCGACATCGTCGCCACCGAGTACGCCGCCGCCGTCTCGGCGCGCGACCAGCCGAACTCCGCCACCAGCGGCTTGAGGAACACCGCGATGTTGACGATGCCGCCGAACGCCATGCCCGTCATCACCGCGCAGGCGGCGACGATGACCCAGGCGTACGGCTGCTCGCGCTCGAGCAAAGCGTTCACTCCCCCAAAGTGTGGCGCAGCGCTCTAATGTAGCGCGCGATCGCGCCGTGCGCGCGCCTCATCGCATCTTCAGCGGCTGCCAGTAACCGGTGAGCTCGAGGTAGCCGCGGCCGGCCTCCTTGCCGCCCTGCATCGCGCGCACCGCGCCTTCCCAGTAGATGGTGCCGGTGCTCGCGCGCGAGTCGAGCTCCTGGTCGTCCATCAGCGGCTCGAGGTCCCACGACTCGTGGCCCACGGTGACGCGCATGGCGACGGGGTACTCCACGCTGGTGCGGGGGGAGCGCCAGGTGCGAAGCGGCTCGAAGGCGACCTGGGCCGGAGTGAAGACGGTCTTGCCCCGCTCGGTCTTCAAGGTGCCGCCGGCCCAGACGACGCCGCCTCCCTTCTTGCGGATGCGGAAGGCCATGAGCGCGCCGCCGCGCTCGAGGTTGATGCCGCACCAGTCCCAGCCGGCGGCGTCGGGCGCAAGGTACTGGCTCGACCATTCGTGGTCGAGCCAGCCGCTGCCCGTGACTGGCTCCTTGCCTTTGCCGCGCTCGATCGTTCCGCTCACCTCGAGGTGCGGGCGGCTGTAGTAATAACTCGCCTCGCCCGGACGCGGGCCCTTGCGGCTGTAGCCGTCGTCGCCTTCGAGCATCGGCGGCGCGTGCGCGGCGAGGCTCAGGTCGAGCGCGAACTCGCGCGCCGGGACGGTGGCGCGGTAGGTGTCGCCGTCGAGCTTGAAGCGCCAGTCGTCGATCCAGGCGTCGGTGGTCGCTTCCGCCGCGCCGGCGAGGCCGAGCGCCTCGCGCCCGGCGCGCTGGTCGTCGCGCAGCCGGCCGAACGAAGGGTCGGACAGCGCGGCGTGGGCGAAGACGATCTGGCGCGGCGTGAAGGCGCTCGGGTTGTCGGTCGCGAACGGCAGGCGCGAGCGGA
Organism: uncultured Enterobacteriaceae bacterium; assembly: GCA_964562815.1. Classification (GTDB taxonomy): domain Bacteria; phylum Pseudomonadota; class Gammaproteobacteria; order Burkholderiales; family SG8-39; genus DAHVFK01. The sequence continues at coordinate 3,161 of CAZLUX010000060.1, read as the reverse complement.
AGAAGGTGACCTGGAATCCGAGCGCCTCTTCGCCCGCAGCGAGCCAACCGGTCGCGTACCACCACTCGGTGCGGTAATCGGGATGCGCGCCGTGGTCGCGGGGGAAATGGAGTACGCGACCCGGGATCACCGAAGGAAATTCGATTTCTCCGGCGGAAGAATTCCGAATCAATAAAGACAAACCCAACCCTGCAATGAAGTCCCTGCGCCTCACCAATCCTCCCGCACGGCGCGCACGGCGCCGATGCCCATCGCCTCGCGCCCGGAGAGGAACGCGGTGAGCGCGGCGAGCGCGATCAGCACCGCGGTGAGCCAGGCGAGCATCGCGACCGGCAGGTGGGTCTCCATGCCCCAGTTGAACGACTGGCGGTTGACGACGTGGATCAGGATCTCGCCGATCGCGAAGCCCACCAGCATTCCCGCCGCGGCGCCGAGCACCGCGAGCAGGCCGCCCTCGGCGGCGAGCATGGTGCCGATCTGGCCGCGCGTCATGCCCAGGTGCCGCAGCACGCCGAACTCGCGGCGGCGCGCGAGCACGATCGCGCCCAGGCTCGAGGAGAGGCCGAACATCCCCACCAGCACCGCGACCGCCTCGATCGCGTAGGTGATCGCGAAGCTGCGATCGAAGATCCGCAGCGACCGGCTGCGGATCTCGCCCGGCGTGGAAATCTCGAGGTTCGCGCCGCCGGGCAGCGCGCGCACCGCTTCGATCGCGCTTTCGACCTTCGTGCCGGGCGTCACCCACAGCGCGGCGTCGTTCGCGCGCGCATCGCCGGTGAGCCTCGCGTACACGCTGCGGTCGATGATGATCGCGCCCTGCTGGCGCGCGTAATCGCGCCAGACGCCGGCGACGACGAAGCGATGGCGCGCTCCCGCGAGCGGCAGCTCGATCACCTTGCCCGGCGAGTAGCCGTAGATCGCCTCGACCGCCTCGTTGACCCACGCCGCCGGCGGGTCGCCGGGCTTGGGCGCGTAGCGCGGCCCGACCAGCGGATAGGTCCTGACCACCCCGGCCTTGGGCAGGTCGCGCGCGAGCAGCTGCACCGGCGGGCGGCGCGGATCGAGCGCGATGCGGGTGGTGCGCATGAATTCGGCGCGCTCGACTTGCGGCAGCGCGAGCACCTTGCGCTCGAACGCGGCGTCCAGGAAAGCGGTGTCGCCGCTCTGGGTGGTGCGGAAGTAGAAGTCCGCCGGCAGCACCTGGTTCAGCCAGTCGCTCACCGACTCGCGAAACGAGGTCACCATGATCGCCATCGCCACCATGAGCGAGAAGCTGGCGACGATCGCCGCCAGGCTCACCATCGCCTGCCCCGGCGCGCCGCGCAGCTGCTCGAGCGCGAGCGAGACCGGAATGTTGCGCGGCGGAGGCAGGCGGTCGAATACCGCTCTCGCCAGGCGCGGCATCAGGGCGATGCCGCCCACCAGCGCGCAGGCGATCGCGGCGTAGCCGAACAGCGGCAGCCCATCGACCGGGCCGAGCTGCGACATGATTGCGCCAGCGGCGAGGAGCGCGAGCCCCGGCCAGGCCGACACCATCGCGCCGAAGAAGCTCTGCTCGTCGCCCGCCTTGAGCGCGCGCGCGGGCGGACGGCGCGCCGCGTCGCGCGCCGGGAGCGCTGCGCCGGCGAGCGCGATCGCGGTGCCCGCAGCGAGGTAGGCGAGCCCCATGCGCCAGTCGAACACGAGCTCGGGCGAGACGCCCTGGAAATACCCCGCTCCGAGGTCGGCGCCGGTAAACCGAAGCGCGAGCTTCGCCAGGCCCCAGCCGAGCGCGAGGCCGAGGGCGCTGCCGGCGAGCCCGACCGCGCCCGCTTCGATCAGCACCAGGCACGCGATGCCGCGGCGCGGCAGGCCGAGCACCCTGAGCAGCGCGTGCTCGGCGCGCCGCCGCGCGACCTCCAGCGCCTGCGCGGAAAAAACGAGGAAGCCGCCGGTGAACAGCGCCACCAGCGCGAGCACGTTCAGGTTGACGCGGTAGGCGCGCGAGGGGTCAGCGCTATCGGCTTCCGCGGTCTCGACCGGCACGACGTAGGTGCCCGCCGGCACCAGCGCGGCGATCCTCTCGCGCATCGTCTCGCGCGCGACGCCCGGGGCGAGGCGCACGTCCACGCGGCTGAGCTCGCCCAGGCGCCCCAGGCGCCACTGCGCGGTGGCGATGTCGGTCAGAGCGACCTGCCCGGGGAGCTCGGCCTTGGGCAGCACCGCGGCCACCTGCAGACCGACCCTCGAGAGGCCCACCACCAGCTCGAGCCGGCCGCCCTTGCCGAGGCCCAGCGCCTGCGCCGCCCCTGCCGAGAGCAGCACCCGGTCGGGCTCGAGCAGCGCGAGGCGGTCGGCTTGCGGCAGCCCGGCGAAGAGCTGCGGGTGCATGCGCGCCGCCCGCAGCACGTCGACCCCGAGCACCCTCACCGTGCGCTCGGTGGCGGCGACGCCCGCGCGCAGGTCGATGACGGGGCTCGCGAGCGCGACCCCGGGCAGACGCGCGATCTTCGCGTACAGCGCCTGCGGGAATCCGGTCCGCCCGCCGCGAACCTCGAGGTCGGCCTTGCCCGCCACCGCGCGCACCGCGGCGGCGAGCTCGTCGACCGCGGCGCGGTTGACCAGCTGCACGCCGAAAGCCAGCGCGATGCCGAGCGCGATCCCCGCCACCGAAAGCAGCGCCCTCCCGCGCTGGTGCGCGAGGCGGGCGTTCAGAACGAGGAACAGGCGCAGCATGGCGGGCCCCTACACTATACTGGCCGCATGCTCCGCGCCCTCGTTTTTGCGCTCTGTTTCGCCGCCTTCGCAGCGCGCGCGCAGGTCGTCGCGCCGCACGCGATCGAGATCCCCGCCTGGTTCAGTCAGAGCTTCCTCGACCTGCGCGAGGACGTCGCCGACGCCGCGCGCCAGCACAAGCGCGTGATGCTCTACTTCGGCCAGGACGGCTGCCCCTACTGCGCCGCGCTGATGAAGACCAACTTCAGCCAGCCCGAGATCGTCGAGAAGACGCGCAAGCACTTCGTCGCCATCGCGCTCAACATCTGGGGCGACCGCGACGTGAGCTGGCTCGACGGGCGGACGATGCGGGAAAAGGCGCTGGCGAAGGCGATCGGCCTGCAGTTCACCCCGACCCTGCTCTTTCTCGACGAGCGCGGCCGGGTGGTGGCGCGCCTGAACGGCTA
>CAZLUX010000059.1:11939-16721 GCA_964562815.1 uncultured Enterobacteriaceae bacterium | reverse complement strand
TGCTTGGGCGTCTCCGCCGCGGCCGGACCTGTCGCGCCGATGCCGACAGCGAGGCCCGCGAACACTGCGCACAGTGCCTTGAGTCGATTGCCTTTCATCATCCTCCTCCCTCCTCTGTTGTCTTACATTTTTCTGTTATTTTTCTTACACGGGTTCAGTCTATACCAGCTTCTCGCGCCCCTCCAAGCACCAATTCCTGACAGCGCTAGACCCTCGGACAGGCGACCCAGTGGCCCGGCCGCAGCTCTCGCGCCTGCGGCACCTCGCGCTTGCAGCTGTCAACCGCGATCGGGCAGCGCGGATGGAACACGCAGCCGCTGGGGGGGTTCATCGGGCTCGGCACCTCGCCCTGCATGATGCGGTGCACACGGCCCTTCTCGATCTCCGGATCCGGAATCGGCACCGCCTCCAGCAGCGCCTTGGTGTAAGGATGGCGCGGATGGTCGAACAACTCGTCCGAATCCGCCAGCTCGACCAGCTTGCCGAGGTACATGACCGCGACGCGGTGGCAAAGGTGGCGCACCACGCTCAGGTCGTGGGCGATGAACAGGTAGGCAAGATTGAACTTCTCCCGCAGATCCTCGAGCAGGTTGATCACCTGGGCCTGGATCGAGACGTCGAGCGCCGACACCGCCTCGTCGCAGACGATGAACTGCGGGTTGAGCGCGAGCGCGCGCGCGATGCCGACCCGCTGGCGCTGTCCGCCGCTCATCTCGTGCGGGTAGCGGTCCATGAACTTGGGATTGAGCCCGCACACCGACAGCAGCTCGGCGACGCGCTCCCGCCGCCGCTTGCTGTCGGGGAAGACGCCGTGCACCTTCATCGGCTCGCCGATGATCGAGCCGACCTTCATGCGCGGGTTGAGCGAGCTGTAGGGGTCCTGGAAGATCACCTGCATGCGCTCGCGCTTGGCGACCAGGCCCTTGCGGTCGAGCTTCGACAGATCCTCGCCCTCGAAGATGATCTCGCCCGCGGTGGGCTTCTCGAGCTGCAGGATGCAGCGGCCGGTGGTGGTCTTGCCGCAGCCCGACTCGCCCACGAGGCCGAGGGTCTCGCCCGGGCGCAGGCTGAAGCTGACGTCGTCGACCGCCTTCACCGTCGCCACCACCTTGCGAAACATCACCCCCTCGGTCACGGGGAAGTGCATCTTGAGGTTCCTGACTTCGAGCAGCGGGTGTGCGGACTGCGCGGCGCTCACGAGGCCACCTTCAGCATCCGCGCCAGCCGGTTGCGCTCGAGGCAGGCGGAGTGATGGCCGGGGCCCACCTCCTCCAGCACCGGGTCTTCGCGCTCGCAACGCTCCGAGGCGAAGCTGCAGCGCGGCCGGTAGGCGCAGCCGACGATCTTGCGCGTGAGGTCCGGCGGCTGGCCGTCGATCGGGATCAGCCTCTCGCCGCGCGGCCGGTCCATGCGCGGCACGCTGCGCAGCAGGCCCAGCGTGTAGGGGTGCATCGGCCGGTGGTAGATGTCCGCCGCGGTGCCGCTTTCGACGATCCTGCCCGCGTACATCACGTTCACCCGGTCGGCGTAGCGCGCCACCACGCCGAGGTTGTGGGTGATGACGATCAGAGCGACGCCGAAGCGCTTGGTCAGATCCTTCATCAGCTCGAGGATCTGCGCCTGGATCGTGACGTCGAGCGCGGTGGTCGGCTCGTCGGCGATGATCAGCTTGGGCTTGCACGACATCGCGAGCGCGATCATGACGCGCTGGCGCATGCCGCCGCTGAGGTGATGAGGGTACTGCTCCAGCCGCCGGCCCGGCTCCGAGATGCCCACCATTCCGAGCAGCTCGACCGCGCGCAACCGCGCCTGCTCGTGGGTCAATCCGAGGTGGAACTCCATCGTCTCGCACAGCTGCACGCCGATGGTGAGCACCGGGTTGAGCGAGGTCATCGGCTCCTGGAACACCATCGCGATCTGGCCGCCGCGCACCGCGTGCAGCCTCTCGTCGGTCATCGCCAGCAGGTCCTCGCCGCGGAAGTGGATGCTGCCGCCGACCACTCGCCCCGGCGGATCCGGGATCAGGCGCAGCACCGACAGCGCGCCGACCGACTTGCCGCAGCCCGACTCGCCGACGATGCCGACCGTCTCGCCCTCCTCGACGGTGTACGACACGCCGTCGACGGCGCGCACGGTCCCGGCCGAGGTCTCGAACTGCGTGCGCAGATCCCGCACTTCCAGCAGCGTGGCCATTCTTCCAGTCTCTCTCTCACCCGCCCTTCTGAATTGGGGCGTCGGGGCAGAACCGTAAGCGGCTTTTCGGCGCGCGTCAATCGCGCGTCAGCTCAATCGTCCCAGGCCTTTTCCGGCAGCGGCAGCCCGGCCAGGTCCTCGGCGCTCAGCCTGCCATCGGGCTCGATGCCGAGCTCCTCGAGCAGGAGCATCAGCTGGCGGGTGTGCTGCGCGGGATGCCAGGCACTTCGCTCCAGCACTTCGTGCACGCTGTGGCGGCCGAAGTAGGTATCCATCAGTTCGGGGCAGCGCTTGTCCGGGTAGCCCTGCCACCACTGCTGCACCGCGGCGCGCACGCGCGCGCCGTAGCGCGCGAGATCCTCGGTGGTGCGCAGCGCGTCCTCCGGCGGCTGCATGATCCGCTCGTAGGTGAGCTCGCGCCCGTCGCGCATCGATTCGAGGAAACCCTCGGAAATGCGGAACACGTGGTGCGCGAGCAGACGGATCGGCCGGTTGCGGTTGCGAAAGGGCTTGTCGAGCCGGTCGGGAGGAATCTGGCGCACGTAGCGCATCGCGGCGGCCAGCACCAGGTCGAGCTTGTCGACGAGCTCCTGCGGGCTCAGCTTTTCCTGCAGCCGGATGTCGAGCTCGAGGAACCGCACCACGTCGGCGATCGATTGCGCGTACACGAACTCGCCGCCGCGGGCGACGATCGGCACGCTGCGCGCGCCGAGCTCGCGCAGCGCCTGCATGCCCGCCTCGTTGCCGTGCACGTTGATCGATTCGTAGTCGACCCCGTGCCGGGTGAGAAACTCCTTCGTCCTCAGGCAGCTCGTGCAGCCCGGTTGCCAGAAGACCCTGACGCGCTCGGCGGTTTCCATGATCCGTCCTCCGGCTGCCATTATGATCCAGATATGGCCAGCTTTAACCACCGCCTGTGCGTCGCGCCGATGATGGACTGGACAGACCGGCATTGCCGCTTCTTCCTGCGCCAGTGCGCGCCGCACGCGCGCCTGTACACCGAGATGATCACCACCGGCGCATTGCTGCACGGCGACGCCGAGCGCCACCTCGCCCTCGATCCCGCGGAGCACCCGGTGGCGGCCCAGCTCGGCGGCAGCGAGCCCGACGAGCTCGCGGCCTGCGCGCGCATGGTCGAGGCCGCGGGCTACGACGAGGTGGACCTCAACATCGGCTGTCCCAGCGAGCGCGTGCAGCGCGGCGCCTTCGGCGCCTGCCTGATGGCCGAGCCCGAGCTGGTGGCCGACTGCGTGCGCGCGATGCGCGAGGCGGTCACGATACCGGTCACGGTCAAGCACCGTATCGGGATAGATAGAGTCGAGTCATACGATTTTGTGGCGAATTTCGTTTCGACCGTCGCCTCCGCGGGCTGCGCCACGTTCATCGTCCACGCCCGCAACGCGGTGCTCAAAGGCCTCTCGCCGAAGGAGAACCGCGAGATCCCGCCGCTGCGCTATGACGTGGTGCACCGGCTCAAGCGCGACTTTCCCGCCCTCGCCTTCGTCGTCAACGGCGGCCTGGCGGACTGGAGCACGATCGAAGCCCAGCTCGCCGCGGTCGACGGCGTGATGCTCGGGCGCGCGGCCTACCACCAGCCCTGGCTGCTCGCCGAGGTGGACGCGCGGCTCTACGGCGACGGCGCGCGACCGCGCACCCGTGCCGAAGTCGCTCAGGCGATGGCGGCCTACGCCGGCCGCGAGGTCGCCGCCGGCACCGCGCTGCGCCACATCACGCGCCACATGCTCGGCCTGTACCACCACGCGCCGCGCGCGCGCCTGTGGCGGCGGATCCTCTCCGACTCCGCGCGCCTGGCGCGCAACGATCCGGCGCTCCTGCTGGAAGCGCTCGAAACGGTCGACCCCGGCCTGGAGCAAGCGGCCTGAGGCCGCGTATCATGGCCGCTCCCAAGGAGACCCGAATGACGGCAAAGCTAAAGAGCGTGAAATCGCCTTCCCTGCGCGACCGCGTCAGCGGCGAGGAATGGCAGGTGCGCGTCGACCTCGCCGCGGCCTACCAGCTCGCGGCGCAGATGCGCTGGACCGACCTGATCTACACCCACTTCTCGGCGCGCATTCCCGGCACCGAGCACCTGCTGATCAACGCCTACGGCCTGATGTTCGACGAGATCACCGCCTCGAACCTGGTCAAGATCGACATCGACGGCAACATCCTCGACGACCCGCTCGAGTACGGCATCAACCAAGCGGGCTACGTGATTCACAGCTGCGTGCACAAGGCGCGGCCCGAGGTCGGCTGCGTGATCCACACCCACACCCGCGCCGGGGCGGCGGTCTCGGCGATGAAGTGCGGCCTGCTGCCGATCAGCCAGCACGCGATGCGCGTGCACGGCGAGCTCACCTACCACGACTACGAAGGCATCGCGCTCGAGATGGACGAGCAGACGCGCATGGCGCGCGACCTCGGCCCGACCTCGAAGGCGATGATCCTGCGCAATCACGGCCTGCTCGCGCTCGGCGACAGCGTGCGCGAGGCCTTCGAGGTGATGTACTACCTCGATTGCGCCTGCCAGATCCAGGTCGACGCCATGGCCGGCGGGATGGAGAACGTGCTCGAGATGTCGGAGCGCGC
>CAZLUX010000059.1:0-11839 GCA_964562815.1 uncultured Enterobacteriaceae bacterium | reverse complement strand
ACCGAGCTGTTTCCGATCAATCCCGCCGACCTGCTCAACCTCGAAGGCAAGTACGGCGCGACGCCGCCTCCCCTGCCGATGATCCCGGGGGCCGAGGGCGTCGGCCGCATCGCCAAGGCCGGCGCCGGCGTCAATCACGTCAAGGCGGGCGACCGCGTGCTGCTGCCCGGGCCGGGCACCTGGCGCGAGCGCATCAAGGCTCCCGCCAAGGCGGTCTTCGCCCTGCCCGAGGGCGTCGACCTCAAGCAGCTCGCGATGCTGCGCGTCAATCCGCCGACCGCCTGGCTGATGCTGCACGAGTTCGTCGCGCCCAAGGCCGGGCAGTGGCTGATCCAGAACGCCGCCAACTCGGGCGTCGGCCACTGCCTCATCCGGCTTGCGCGCGAGGCGGGCGTGAAGACCGTCAACGTCGTTCGCCGCGCCGAGCTCGCCGATGAGCTGCGCGCGGCCGGCGCCGACGTGGTCCTCACCGACGGCCCCGATCTCGACGCGCGCGTTCGCGCCGCGATCGGCGACGGCGCCCTGCCGCTCGCGATCGACGCGGTCGGCGGCTCGGCCACGCAGCGGCTCGCGCGCTGCGTCGGCGACGGCGGCACGGTGGTCAATTACGGCGTGCTGAGCGGCGAGCCCTGCATGCTCGACGGCCGCGAGACCGTGTTCCGCGACGTCAGCCTGCGCGGCTTCTGGCTGCGGCGCTGGTTCATGCAGACCCCGCCCGACAGGATCGCCGCGCTCTACCGCGATCTCGCCGCGCGTCTCGGCGACGGCCGCCTCGCGGTCGAGGTCGAGGCGGTCTACCCGATCCGACGCATCAAGGAAGCCCTCGCCCACGCCGCGCGCGGCGGGCGCGCGGGCAAGATCCTGGTCTCGTTCGGGGACGCCTGATCGGGACCGAGCTGCAGAACCGGATGTTCGTCGCGTCGCCGCGCGACCGGCGGCGCGCCCTGCTGGTGCTGATCGCGCTGGTGGCGCTGACGCTGGTTCTGGCGCTCGCCGCCGTCATGCTGATCGTGCCGGACGATCCCTCCCGGCGCGAGCGGCTGCTGCGCAAGTCGTTCGAAGTCTTCGCCCACAAGAAGGCGAACGTGGCCGCGCTGATCCTCTTGGTGACCGCTTTCCTCGCGCAGCTCGCTTACATCGCTCGGGCCCGGCGTCTGGAGCGGCTGATCGTGGACGAATCGGGCATCCGCTACCGCTCGCCGCTGCCGGCGGCGCTTCAGGTCCTGCAGCCGGGCTGGTCGCTCTCCTGGAGCGCCGTCGGCAAGGCGTCGCTGCGCCGCAGCCGGCTGGTGCGCGGCCCGCTGGCGGTCGAGCTGGTGCTGGTTCCCGCGGCAGGCGGACCGGAACGCGTCCTGCGCCCGCATCAGTGGGTCGATCCGCGCGACATGCAGACGCCCCTCGTCGGCCTGGTCGAAGCGCACGTCGCCCGCCTCGAGTCGAGCGAAAAGCCGCCCGGATTCGCGCTCGAGCGCGACCCGCGCACGCTGGCCGCCATGGCCCTCATTTTCGCCCTGCTCGCCTACGCGATCGCCGACCCGCTGCTCGGCACCGAGACCTACGCCGGCTCGCCGCCGCTCGGCATCAACCTCGTCGCGGGATGCGTCGCCGCGCTGCTCGCCTGGCGCTGGCTGCAGGCGGGCGCGGTGCCCGCGGCGGAGAGCGCGGGCGTCGCGCTGCTCATCGGCTGCGTGCTGGCGGGGGCGCTCTATCCGGGACTGCTGCGCGTGAACCAGCTCACCGACCGTAACGGCCTCGCCGCGCATCCCTACACCCTCGCGGCCGACCTTTCGCTTCGTCCGCTCGAGCGGGAGCTGCCGGTGCTGCGCTTTCCGCGCTACGCGGACTACTGGGCGCACTTCCCGCCCGGCTCGCGGCACGAGTTCCGCTTGCGCCGCGGCGGGCTCGGCTTCTGGCAGGTCGACATGGCGCCGGTGAGAGACGCGATGCGCGCCTGGTACGCGTCCAGGCGCTGATCCGCCGCGCTGGAACTAGAAGATGGTATAGGCGCCGTCGATGACGAAGCTGTCGCCGGTGTGGTAGCTGCTGGCGTCGCTCATCAGGTAGACCGCGATGCCGGCGAAGTCCTCCTTCGCGCCCCAGCGCCGCATGGGGATGCGCGGCATCACCGCGCCGGCAAACTTGGCGTCGCCCATCGCGCGCGCGGTCATGTCGGTCTCGATCCAGCCGGGCAGGATGGCGTTGGCGGTGACCTTGTAGCGCGCGAGCTCGACCGCGAGCGCGCGCACCACGGCGATCATCGCGCCCTTGCTCGCGGCGTAGGCCTCGGCGCGCGCGGCGCCGTGCACCGCCGCGGTGCTCGCCATGCCGACGAGGCGCCCGCCGGCGTCGCCCGACTTCGCGCGCTCGACCATGTGGCGCGCCGCGGCGCGCAGGGTGTAGAACGCGCCGTCGAGGTTGACCCCCAGCACCCGCTTCCACTCCGCGCTCTCGAGCTCGTGGAAGGGGCCGTGCTTCTGCGACACGCCCGCGTTGGCGAAGCAGCCGTCGATGCGGCCCATGGTCTTCAGTGCGGCGGCGAAGGCGTCCTCGACCTGCTTCTCGTCGGCGACGTCGCAGCGCTGCGCCAGCACGCGCACCTTGTGCGCCTCGAGGATCTTTTGCGCGGCGGCGTTCTTGTCGGGGTTGCTGCCCCAGACGACGACGTCGCAGCCGGCCTTCGCCAGCCCCTCGGCCATGCCGAGGCCGATGCCGCCGTTGCCGCCGGTGACGAGCGCCACCTTGCCGCGCAGGTCCGTCATGGCGCGGCCTGCGCTTGCGCCTGCCGCGCCTGCCCGGGAAGCTGGAGCACGGTGACGATGGTGAGCAGGAGCGCGACGAAGACGGTGAGGAACACGCCTTGCGCCATGTGGCGGTCGAGCAGCCAGCCGTAGAACACCGGCGTCAGCATCGCGCCGAGGTCGAGCCCGGAGTAGACGAAGCCGTAGACCTTGCCGGTCGAGCCGCGCGGCGTCGCGGCGCGCACCAGCAGGTCGCGCGAAGGGTTGGTGATGCCGGAGCTGAAGCCGGCGAGCGCGAGCGCCGGCGCGAGCAGCGCCTGGCCGGGCGCGCCGAGCGCGATCAGCAGCACCAGGGCCGCCGCGCCGAGCATGCCGCCCGCGGCGACGAGGTCGTGGCGGGCGGTGCGGGTGGCGACCCAGCCGCCCGCGAGGATGCCTCCCGCGCCGCCGAGCAGGAACGCGGTGAGCGCCGACGAGGCGAGCGCGACCGGCGCGGCGTAGAGCGCGGTCAGGCTCGCGACGCCGAAGGTCTGCATGCCGGTCAGCCCGCAGGAGAAGAGAAAGAAGAAGAAGAAGCACATCAGCACCGGCGTCGCCGCGAGCACGCGCAGGTCCGCCCTCAGCGTCGGCGCGCTCGCGCCGGCCGCGGCGCGCCGCGGCTCCACCGCGACCGCCTCGCGTTGCGCGAGCAGCACGGCGATCATGATGAGGCCGAGCGCGGCGGCGGCGACGAGCGCCGCGTGCCAGCCGTAGACGCTCGAGATGCCGACGCAGAACAGCGGCGCGAGCGCCCAGCCGAGGTTGCCGCCGACGCCGTGAAAGCTGAACGCGTAGCCCAGGCGCGCGCTGTCGACGCGCGCATTCAGAATGGCGAAGTCCGCCGGGTGGAACACGCTGTTGCCGACGCCCGCGACGAGCGAGGCCAGGACCAGCACCGCGTAGCTGTGCGCCAGCCCCGCGAGCAGCACCCCGCCCGAGCACAGCGCGAGCCCGCCCAGCAGCACCCGGCGCGCGCCGAAACGGTCGACCGCGAACCCGGCGAGCGTCTGGCACAGGCCCGAGACCACGTAATAGAGCGCGCTGGCGGCGCCGAGCTCCGCGTAGCTGACGCCGAGATCCGCCTTGATCAGCGGGAACAGCACCGGGATCACGAGCTGGTAGAAGTGCGACAGCGAATGCGCGCTCGCGATCAGGCCGATGACCTTGGCGTCTTCGCGCAGCGGGCGTACGACGGCTTGCATCCGCCTAGGCTACCTCAATGCCGGCGACGAAGCGCGAAACGGCCTCCAGCGTCGCCTCGGGCTGGTCGCGGAACGCGCTGTGGCCGCAATGCTCGAGCTCGACCAGCTCGCAGGGCCCCTTCACCTTGAGCGCGATCGCGCGCAGCTGCGCCATGGTGCCGTACTGGTCGTCGCGGCCCTGGATCGCGAGCACCGGGCAGCTGATCCCGGGCAGGTACTCCTCGATGTTCCAGTCCAGGAACTCGGGGTCGAGCCAGACGTCGTTCCAGAGGTAGAACGAGCGCCGCGGGTCGCGGTGGTATTTGCCCAGGCGCTGCGGCAGGTCGGTCGTCTCGAAGTCGCGCTTTGCCTGCTCGATGCTGCGGATGCAGACCTCCTCGACGAACACGTGCGGCGCCATCAGCGCGAGGCCGCGCACCGGGTGGCCGGCGCCGGCGTGGATCAGCGCGATCGAGGCGCCGTCGGAGTGCCCGACCAGGATCGGCGCGCGGATGCCGGTCTCGGCCAGCACCGCGGGCAGCGCCTCGAACGCCTCCTCGTGCATGAAGCGCACGCTGCGCCGCGGCTCCTCGAGCACGTCGGAGTGGCCGTAGCCGTAGCGGCTGTAGACCAGCGCCGGGCAGCCGGTGGCCCTGGACACCCGCAGCGGAAAATCGCGCCACTGGCGGATCGAGCCGAGGCCTTCGTGCAGGAAAACCAGCGCGGGCTTGGTGGGGTCGGAGGCTTCGATCCCTGACTCTATCCATTGATATTCGAGCCTGTGTCCGGCGGCTGTGAGAAACGGCATGCGCGCGAGAATATCATTCGCGCATAATGCGCGCTCGATGCGCGCCGCGGCCTACCTGATCCTGCTCGCCACCCTGACGCTGTGGTCCGGCAACTGGATCGTGGCGCGCGCGGTGCGCGCCGACATCGCGCCCGGGGTCGCCACCATGGGGCGGCTGGTGCTGGTACTCGCAGTCCTGCTGCCGCTTGTGTGGCGCACGCTGCCGGGCAAGCTGCGCGCGCTCGGTGCGCGCGACTGGCGCGTGCTCGCCGCGCTCGGCTTCTTCGGCGGCGGCCTGCACCTCGCGATGCAGTGGCTCGGGCTGCACTACACCACCGCCACCAGCGGCACGCTGTATCTGTCGACCTCGCCGATCTTCATTCTGCTTCTCGCCGCGCCGCTTCTCGGCGAGCCGATCCGTCCCCGGCAGTGGACGGGCGTCGCCATCTCCTTCTGCGGCGTGATCGTGATCGCCACCCGCGGCGACCTGGAAGGCGCGGCGACGCTGTCGTTCAACGTCGGGGACATGCTCGCGCTCGGCTCGATGGTGATGTGGGCCTCCTACACCGTGTTCCTGCGCCTGCGGCGCGACGCACTCAACACGCTCGAGTTCCTCACCGTGGTATGCGCCTTCGGCATGCTCTGGATGACGCCGTGGGTGCTGTGGGAGGTCGCGCACGGCACCGAGGTGCTGCTGTCCGCGCCCGGCCTGCTCGCGGTGGCCTACTCGGCGATCGGCTCGCTGCTGCTCGCCTACGCCGGCTGGAGCTATGTCGTCACGCGCCTCGGCGCGGCGCGCGCCGGCGTCACGATGCACCTGATGCCCGCGCTCGGCGTGCTGATGGCGATGCTTTTCCTGGGCGAGGTTCCGCACTGGTTCCACTTCGCCGGCATCGCCTTGATTCTGACCGGCGTCGCCCTGTCCTCCTCGCGCGCGCGCGCCGCCGCTCCCGCGTGAAGCCGGTCGCTTTCGACGCCGCGCTGCGCGCGCGCCTGACCGAAAACCTCGCGCGCTGCGAGCATGCGCCGCTCGCCGAGCGCGCCCTCAAGCGCGCGGCGGTGTGCGTCATCGTCACCGACGACGGCCGCGGCGAGGCGGCGCTGGTGCTGACCCGGCGCGCCGAGCACCTGAGCACGCACTCCGGACAGTTCGCCCTGCCCGGCGGCCGCCTCGACCGCGGCGAGAGCGTGCTCGACGCAGCGCGGCGCGAGGTGCGCGAGGAGATCAAACTCGAGCTCGCGCCGGAGGACTTCATCGGGCGGCTGGACGACTACCCGACGCGCTCAGGTTATCTCATCACCCCGCTCGTCGCCTGGTGCGCGAAGACCTCGCACGTCGTTCCCAACCCCGCCGAAGTCGCGCGCATCTACCGCGTTCCGCTCGCCGACCTGGGCCGTCCCGGCACGCCGGAGTTCGTTTCCATCCCGGAGTCGGAGCGGCCGGTGATCCGCTACCCCCTGCTCGGCACCAAGATCCACGCCCCCACCGCGGCGGTGATGTACCAGTTCATGGAGGTCGCCCTGCTCGGGCGCGCCACCCGCGTCGCGCACCTCGAGCAGCCGGTCTGGGCCTGGCGCTAGGCGTCGAGCAGGTCGCGGCGAAGCATCTGCGCCATGGTGCGCGCGTACGAGACGCGCGCCGAGAGCAGCGCGGGCGGGACCCGCGCGCTTTCCTCCATCGCCTTCGCCGCCCAATGCAGCTGGCGCAGCGACTCCTCCAGCTCGTCGAAGGCGGCGTCGATATCGTCGGTCCGGCGTGACATGGCCGCGCGCCTCACTGGAAATTGAACAGCGCGCCGACGCTGACTACGTCGAAATCGGAAGTGCCCACGCTGCCCCCGCCCACGCTCTGGTACGACTGGTATTCGGCGCGGAACGCGACCTGAGGCGACAGGTCGTAGCGGCCGCCGACGCCGAAGGTCAGATCCGTGTTCGTGTCGCTGCCCGAGAAGCCGGCGTTCGACCTCAGCGTCGTGTCGCCGCGATAGCCGCCCAGCTTGCCGTAGAGGGAAAACCTGTTCTTGAGTGGAAGCGTCCCGACCGCGACCAGCTCCCACACGTTCGCCGTGACTTCGCCGTTGACGCCGAAGCCGGTCGCCTCGACCTTGCCCAGATCCTGGTAGCCGAGCTCGAACGAAACGTTCGGATCGAGGCGGTAGCCGCCGAGGATCCTCCACGCGGTATCGCTGTCGTTGCAGGTGATGCCCGGCAGGATGATTCCGCTGCAGCCGTCCGACGCCGTGGTCTGGCCGACCGTGGCGCCGACGTAGAAGCGGTTAGGGCTCAAGTCCTGGGCGGCGGCGGATGTCGCGAGCGACGCTCCTGCGGCGAGCGCGAGAACGGCGAGCGCTGATCTTGCATGTTTCATGACTGCTCCTCATTTCGTGTGTTGCCCCCTATGAGCGCTGTTTTGCCTTCGACAGCGCTGCTCTGTCAACGCTTGCGCGAGCCCGTGTGTCTTTTACGCAATGACGCAGCGCGCGTTGTCGCCGCGCAGCGACGAATCGGTCCGTCCATTCCGGAATTTCTCGCCGTGCTGTCGCCGACGAACGACGCCAGTTGCGCGTGGGCGCATAATGAACAAAGCAACTTCGATTCGACGCCGTCCGTGCCGAGCCCCGCCCTACTTCACGCCGTCGCGCTGCTGACCGCGCTCGCGCCGGGCACGACGTTTCGCGATTGCGACGTCTGTCCCGTGATGGTCGTCGTTCCGGCGGGGAGCTTCGTCATGGGGTCGGCTCCGGGCGGAGTCGACCCGCTCGGGAACGAGCAGCCGCAGCATCGGGTGACCTTCGCGCGTCCGTTCGCGGTCGCGAGGTACTCCACCACGCGCGGAGAATTCGCGCGCTTCGTGAGCGAATCGGGCTACCGCGTCGACCCGGGCTGCCTGATCAAGAGGTACGGCAGCTGGCACGACGACCGTCGCGCGGGCTGGCGCCGCCCGGGGTTCGCGCAGACCGACCGCGATCCGGTGGTGTGCATGAGCTGGAATGACGGCGCAGCCTACGCCGCCTGGCTGAGCCGCAAGACCGGCCATACCTATGCGCTGCTCAGCGAGGCGCAGTGGGAATACGCCGCCCGCGCCGGCACCACCGCGACCTATTACTGGGGCGAGCGGGCGAGCCACGCCCGCGCAAACTACGGCGCCGACCGCTGCTGCGCTCCGGCGGCCGTCGGCAGGGACCGCTGGCTGCACACCTCGCCGTCGGGGAGCTTTCCGCCCAACGCCTTCGGCCTCTACGACATGCTGGGCAACGCCTGGCAGTGGACACGGGACTGCTGGCACCGCAACTACGACGGCGCTCCGGCCGACGGCAGCGCCCGCCTGAGCGGGAGCTGCGTCGACCGGGTCTTGCGCGGCGGCTCGTGGAACTGCTCGCCGTCGACGATCCGCGCCGCGGGGCGCGAGCTGCACGACTCGTCGGGGCGCTATTCCGTGGTCGGCTTCCGGGTCGCGCGCACCGACTGAGGCCGGCGGCTCAATCGAGGCTGCGGGCCCAGTCTCCGCCGCTGGCGCGGCACCAGTCCTTGGTGCGCTCGAAAGCTTGCATCTCGCCGACGGCGACGCCCGCCTTGCGGAAGGCGGCGGCGAGGCGCGCCCTGATGCTGCGGGGACTGCGCCGGCGCTTGGGCTGCGCGGAAGGCTTGCCCGTCCTGTGGGAAGTCCTGGCGGTTTGCGGGAAATGCGTTTCGACGTTGACGGCCATGGCGAATCCTCCTTTTGTTTGCGACGCCGCCACGGTAATTCCGGACCCCCGGCGCCGCTTGGAGCCCGCCTGCACCGGACTTGGAGATCGCGAGGATTTTGCGGAAAATGGCCCGCATCATGGTCTACAGCTTCGGCGACGTCCGGATCGACGCCGCCCGCTTCGAGATCGCTCGCGGGGGACGGGCGCTGGCGGTCGAGCCCCAGGTGCTCGAGCTGCTGATCCTGCTGCTGAAGCACCGCGACCGCGTCGTCACCCGCGACGAGCTGCTCGAGAGCGTCTGGCGCGGCCGGGTGGTGTCGGACACGACCCTCAGCAGCCGGATCAAGACCGCGCGCCAGTTGATCGGCGACGACGGCGCGCGCCAGGACTACATCAGGACCATCCACGGCCGCGGTTTCCGCTTCGTCGGCGAGGTGGCCGAGCAGACGTCGGTCCCCGCGGCGCCGGCAGCGCCGTGGGAACGCCCCGCGACCCGCTACGCCCGCAGCGGCGACGTGCACGTGGCCTACCAGCTCTTCGGCGACGGCCCCGCGCGGCTGGTCCTCGCACCGGGATTCGTTTCGCACATCGACAACTACTGGGACAACGCGAAGTTCCGCGACTGGCTCAACGGGCTGGGGCGGCTCGCGCGCGTGGCGATGTTCGACAAGCGCGGCACCGGATTGTCCGATCCGGTGAGCGCGCTGCCGCCGATGGACGAGCGCATGGACGACCTGCGCGCGGTGATGGACGCGGCCGGGTTCGAGACCGCTCACGTGATGGGCATCTCCGAAGGCGGCTCGCTCGCCGCGCTGTTCGCCGCCCACCATCCCGAGCGCTGCGACGCGCTCATCATCTACGGCGGCTTCGCGCAGTTCAAGCACTGGCATCCCGACGAGGCTTCGCTGCAGCGCCTGTTCGACTACGTCGAGAGCGACTGGGGGAGCGGCAAGAGCCTGCCGCTGTTCGCCCCCACCGTGGGCGAGGACCCGGACATGATCCGCTGGTGGGGCCAGTTCGAGCGGCTCGGCGCGACCCCCGGCGCCTGCATCGCGCTGATGCGGATGAACAGCCGCATCGACATCAGCGGCGTGCTGCCCGCCATCCGCGTGCCGACGCTCGTCATTCATCGCACGGACGACGTCCTGATCGACATCGAGGCGGGCCGCCAGCTCGCCGCCAACATCCCCGGTGCGCAGTACGCGGAGCTGCCCGGAGTCGATCACCTGCCTTTCGTCGGCAATACGGAGCGTGTCATCGAGGTGATCGGCGAGTTCCTGCGCCGGCCGCAGCGGCGCGAAGCGTCCGACCGGGCGGTGGCGACCATCGTCATGGTTCGCGGCGCCGAAGCGGACGCGCTGGAGCAGGAGCTGCGGCGCTTTCGCGCCACGCGCATCGCGGCACGGGCGGACGGCGTTGCCGCAACGTTCGATGGTCCCGCGCGCGGCCTCGATTGCGCGCTCTCGGTGTCGCAGCTGCTGTCCGCGCGAGGGCTCGAGCACCGCATCGGCGTGCACACCGGCGAAATCAGCCTCGGCGCGGGAGCGCCGGCCGGCGTCGCCATGGCAATCGCCGCGGAAGTCGCGCAGCACGCCCGTCCCGGCGAGATCCTCGCCTCGCGCACGGTGCACGACCTGGTGGCCGGCTCGGGAATCGGGCTCGAGGAACGCGGCGCGTTCTCCCTGCCCTCGATCGGCCAGGACTGGCAGCTGTTCCGGGTCGTCGCCTAGCGGCGGGTGCGCCGCCGTTACTTCTTCCCCTGCCCGCGCGCGACCTCGAAGTAGCTGCGCGCGCTCGCCGCGATCAGCTTCGGCACATGGGTATAGATGTAGCGCACGCCCTTCGCCAGAGCGCCACCGACCTGCTCCGCGGTCGCCGGCATGCCGGACACGCGCCCGGCGGCGCGGATGCGAGTCAGGCAATCGTCGATCGCCTTCGCCACCTCGGGCGCTTTCGGGTTGCCCGGATGGCCCATCGACTGCGACAGATCGGACGGACCGACGAAGAACACGTCGATATCGTCGACGCGCAGGATCTCGTCCAGATGCTCGAGCGCCTCGCGGTCCTCGATCTGCGCCGCGATCAGCGTCTGCGCGTTCGCCGAGCGCACATGGTCGGACATGGAGCCGTGCGCGTCGTACGCGGCGGCCCGGGTGCCGGCGGCGAGGCTGCGGCTGCCGAGCGGGTGGTATTTGACCGCGCTCACCGCCGCCTGCGCCTCCGCCGCGGTCCTGACGTGCGGCACCTGGACCCCGGCGACGCCGCGGTCGAGCACCTGCAGGATGTGGGCCGGGCTGTTGCTCATCGGGCGGGCGATCGCCGTGATGCCGGCTGCCTCCGCCGCCATCGTCATGAGCTCGACGCTCTCCAGCGTCAGGGTGCCGTGCTCGCAGTCGAGCAGCACCCAGTCGAAGCCGTAGGCGCCGAGCATCTCGACGAGCTGCGGCGAGGGAATCATCACCGAGACGCCGAAGGCCGGCTCGCCGGCGTGCAGCTTCTCCTTCATTCGGTTCGGTCTCACTTGCGTTCGCGCTCCTTCGTGCCGATCCGTTCATCGAAGAACCGGATCACCGGCTCCATCGAAGAAGGCCGCGCGATGAACGCCGCGCGCAGGTCGAGCGCGACCGAGCGCCGGAACACGGACTCGGTTGCCGCGGTCATCAGCGGCTCGATTCCGATCTCGCGCAGCACTTTCTCCACCTGCACCACCTCGTGCCAGCGCCGCTCGTGCGCCAGGGCGTGGCTGCAGACCCAGTTCGTCGCCACCTTCTCGAAGCGTTCGCGGCCGAGCAGCTCGACGACCTCCGCCCAGAGCTCCTCGCGCATGCCGGCGCGCTCGCCGGCGACGAGGAATTCTATGAGCAGCGCCTCCATGCCTTTCGAGAACACGCTTCGCAGCATCTTGTAGGTCGACGCCCGCCCGATCTCGTCGCTGTAATGGCGCACGTTCAGGCCGATGTCGGCGGCGAGCCTGCGCGCGGCCGCGCCGCCCGCCGCGCCGCCGAGCAGCAGCTCGGTCTTCGCGCCCGTCACGCCGACCGCGCCGAGCAGCGCCCCTTCCACGAACGACGCGCCGCTCGGCTCGATGATCGCGGCGATCTCGCGCTTGACCGCAGGCTCGGTGGCGTTCAGGTCGATCCAGATCTGGCCGCGCCGCAGATGCGGGCGGCAGGCGTGCGCGGCCTCGCGCGCCACGTCCGTCGTCACCGTCGAGAACACGTAGCGCGCATCGCGCAGCGCCTCGCCGAGCGCCGCGAAGGCGACCGGCGTGCCGCCGGCCCGCGCCGCGAGATGGGCGGCTCCGTCCTCCGCCTCCAGCAGGACGTCGTAGGCCGAGACCTTCGCGCCCGCGGCCGCGAAGGCCGGCGCGAAGGCCGCGGCGACCTCGCCGAAGCCGACGAATGC